>NZ_QWGJ01000002.1:1157-304957 GCF_003435225.1 Clostridium sp. AF28-12
ACCGCCGAGCTCTCCACGGAGCAGAACTGCAACATGATTGACGGCGTACCCAACAACACGCCCATCCAACCCACGCCCCCGGAGCTGGACGCAAAACCGCTGGATAAGGTAAAGGAACCCAAAAAGCGCCGGAAAGGCCGGGAGCTGGAACGATGATGGAGAACCGCAAGCGGAATGTCCATCTGCACGTCATGGTAACGCCGGACGAGCTGGCAGCCATCCATGAACGGATGGCCGAGGCGGGCATTTCCAACGCCGGGGCCTATGTACGGAAAATGGCTCTGAACGGGTATATCCTGCACATCGACCTTGCGCCCGTAAAAGAATTGATCTCTCTGCAACGGCGCTGTTCCAACAATCTCAATCAGGTCGCCGTACACGCACACACCTATGGCGTGTACCCGGAGGAAATCGACGGATTGAAGCGGGACTATGAAAAGCTGTGGGGCGAGGTGTCAAAGGTGCTGCGGGAGCTCTCCGAGCTGGTGGCAAAGTAAGACGAGGGCGGCAGGCTTCCGTTGTGGGGCTTGCCGCCCTGCTCTTTTTTTACCACTTCGGGCCAGCATGACCCGAAGCCCGTCATAAAAAATTCAGATTTTCAAGATTGTAGAACCAGCTCTATAATGATATAATAATTCAAGAAGGGAGGCTGATACCATGCTGAAAATGGTTATTCGCATGAATGATGATAAAATCACAGCCGAAAATAAGTACCGGCTGGATGGCATTTACAACACAATCAATCATACATTCCAAACCGTGGGCCTTCCCCGTATGGAGGATGGTTCCGGCGCTTTGGTATTCCGTGACTGCGGCAGAGCGAGGGATTTTAGTCTGTTCGGCCGGATCGTCAATACCTTGAAGCGGCAGACATGGTTCATGGATAATGTTTCTGTGTGGCGTCTTTGTGACAGTGACGATTCTGACAGTCCAGATGATTTCAATGAAGAAGATCTGTTGACCCACTATCAGGAAAAAACAGCAATGAGGGCTTGAGTTTTGGAGAGAAAATATTTCAAAGCCTTAAATTTTGATCTGGACACCCATCAATTAAAAGAGCATTACCCCGGAGCCAATTACCGGCAGGCGTATGACGACTTGCGCCGGTTCTTCAAACGGCATCGTTTTTCTCACCGTCAAGGCTCCGGCTACATATCGGATGATAAGCTGGCAACTGCTGATATATACGACTTGATGGATGAATTAAGCAGACAGTTTCCGTGGATTGGAATATGCGTGAATAAAATTGATGTGACCAACGTGGGACGGCAGCACGATTTGACAGAGCTCTTGAAACCAGCAGAGGATATTGTTATCGACACTTCGCTGCTGACAGTTCCCGATTGCCCGCAGCAGGAAACAGAATAGCAGAAATTTGGCAGGACATGAATGTGTCCTGCTTTTTCTGTTTTCGGGCCATCATGGCCCGAAGGTTTGGGACAGGATTCACTAATCTTTCGCAACATTTATGTCCCCGGGCAGGCATGATAAAATAGAGGTAGGAAGGATAGATAAAGGAGGTTTTGAAGATGAAGATACTGCTGAAAATATTGGTTGCTCCCTTTGCTTTAGCGTTGTCCCTTCTGGCGGCTCTGCTGGTATTCCTGTTTGATATTTGTGCCGTCCTGCTGACGATTGCCTCTGTGATTCTGGTGGTGCTGGGTGTCGCTCTCTTTTTCACGCCGACGCCCATAGGCGGGATTGTATTTCTGTTTCTCGCTTTCCTTCTTTCGCCGTATGGACTGCAAGCGGCGGCGGGCTCCCTTCTTTGGGCGCTGGACGGAGGCAAATCCGCTCTGTACCGGTTTCTGGCAAGTTAAACAGCCTCGGGCCATGTTGGCCCGAAGTCGGGGCGGTCTGGATGGGCCGCCCTTTTCTCATGGAAAGGAGGGATGATTTCTGGCTACCACAACTTTGTTGCAGCGCCATGCGGGCGAAGGCGAAACGATTGCCGAGGCAATCCGGGATTGTCTGGACTATGGCAAGGACCCGGAGAAAACAGAAAGCGGAAAGTATATCTCCGCTTATGAATGTGATCCGGCCACCGTGGCGGACGAGTTCCTTTTGGCAAAAGCCAGCTATGCCGCTATGACGGGCCGGGAACAGAAAAAAGAAAATGATGTGCTGTGCTATCAGATACGACAATCCTTCTATCCGGGCGAGATCACCCCGAAGGAGGCGAACCGTATCGGCTATGAGCTGGCTATGCGCTGGACAAAGGGGCGGCACGCTTTTATCGTTACCACGCACATCGATAAGCAGCACATCCATTGTCACATTTATTACAACTCCACCACCCTTGACTGCACCCGGAAATTCCGAAACTTTTGGGGCTCCAGCTTCGCCCTCCGGCGGCTCTCTGACAGGCTGTGCCTTGAAAACGGGCTGTCCATTGTAGAGAACCCGAAGCCCCGGAGCAAGGGCAAGTATCGGAATTATGGAGAATGGCAGAAAGAACGAAAAGGGCCGCTTTCCTATCAGGACAGACTGCGCCTTGCCATTGATACTGCGCTGGCGGAACGCCCCGCTGATCTGGACGAATTTCTCAATCTGATGAAGCGGGCCGGATATGAGGTCAAGACGGTTCGGGGCGGCGGTATCAGTTTCCGGCTGACCGGGCAGGGACAGGAACGCTTTACCCGTCTGCGGGCTTCCACGCTGGGAGACGGCTACGACTTGCAAGATGTTCTGTCTGCCATTGAGGGCAAAGAAAAACGCCCCGGGCGCTCGGAACGGAAAATCAGTCTGGCGGTGGATATTCAAGCAAAGCTGGCTGCCGGTAAGGGGCCTGGATATGAACGCTGGGCGAAGGTATTTAACATTAAGCAGATGGCCGCCGCTCTTGCCTATATACAGGACAATAACCTGACCGATTATGAGCAGTTGGCGCAGAAAGCCACCGAGGCGGCAGACCGTTTCCATGCTATTTCCGAGCAGGTCAAGCAGACGGAACAGGCTATGAAAACCAATGCCGGGCTAAAGGCTGCAACGGTTCAGTATGCCAAAACCCGCCCAGTCTTTGAGCAGTATAAGGCGACGAAGTACAGCCGGAAATTCCTTGCGGAGCATGAGGCCGACCTTGAACTGTACCGGGTTGCACAAGCGGAAATGCGCTCTCTGCTGGGCGGGGCAAAGCTCCCCAAAATGGATGTGCTGAAGGAAGAAGGCCGTAAGCTCACAGCAAAGAAAAAACAGCTCTATGGAGAATACCAGAAGGCACGACGGGATATGCAGGAGATCGTCACAATCAAGGCGAACATTGACACTCTGATGGGCTACACCGAGCCGGGAAGAAAGCAGGAAAAGGAGCGTTAAGGTTATGAAAATAAGGAGCAAAGCGACGCTGACACTTCGGGCCATGTTGGCCCGAAGATATGGGTTTGGGGCGAGCCCCAACAAGCAGCCTTTGTGCCACTTGTGGCCACAGAGGCATTGCTTGCCATTTAGCTATTTAGCAATATACTGCAAAAAAGATTATTGAGTTTATACAACATCTATTGTTTTACGCAATACCTCCTTAAAATATCTATATTAAGAAAATTCGCCACAAATTTTCGGTGATTTATCAATCGCTTTTCGAGTTTTTATATGTTTATGCAAAAAGAATGATATTTTTTTTATATCAACAAGTTCTCTTTCTTTTTATCGTTTTAACTCAAACATCAAAACACAAAACTTGAATACCCGGTTTTTATATCAGAAAAATATACGATATATGTTGATAATTAACAATTTATTAAGTTTTATTTACCATTTTTAGATTATATTGCATATATAGGGATTCTGTGGTATACTACAGTTAGTTATAAAAAGCTCATAACCGATTAGTAAAGGGAGGGATACCATTGGGGCTATAGAGGAGGAGAATTTGAGAGAATAGTGCCTTACATAATGGTGGGCGCTAAAAAATCTGAGTTTGTTACTATGGTAAAGTCTCAAGGAGGTCATTTATGAAGAAAGGTTTGAAAAAGGCATTGGGTCTGTTGGTAGCGCTGAGTCTCATGGTAGTTGGTAGCGCATTTAGTGCTCTTGCTGCTGATTCTCCAGAACAGAGACAAACATTCAGTGTCGATCTGAATAATTTTGACGAAAGCCAGCCCTATTCGGAAACATTACATTTCGAGAAGGACGGTCAGCCGGTAACAGTGACACTTAGCTATACGCCTCCTTTAACTCGTGATCCTGCTACTGAAGGAACGTGGAAATCGGATGCATTTTGGGGTGTCGCAGGTATGGATTACAGATTTGACTTATCAAAGAGTGGTAGCCAGTGGAAAATTTCTAATGCACGTGATTTAAATACCTACTGTGTTGGCGGAACGGTTGAAGATGAAAGTTTAGCCATTGGCCGTGCAACATCTACCTCAAGCAAAGCGGCCGAAGTGACTGGCTCTATGAGAGCAAATGTAGTCGGCGGAGTAGGAACACTTTCTTTCGCTTTAAGAACGGAAGTTTTTAATGGAGAAGTTTCTACCGTATTAAATTAAGAATAATATAAGTAGAGTCCTATTCAAAAAGGTGTTGATGTAAATATGTCGGCAATGTCTATATTTTTTCTAGTTGTATGCTCCGTCCTTGGACTTGGTGTTTTATACTGTATAGCTCGAATTATAGGATGGCTATTCAATCAGATAAAAAATAATGCTGATTAAGTGAAAGCAATTATACAATTTAAAAGGGTTGTTGCAAAGAGAAAAGTAATGTTCTGTATATGGTAGATTTAATAATTGACATATACTATATATAGTAAATTGAGTCTGTTTTGTAACAACCTTTTTAAAAGAAAATTTTTAGTAACAATTAGATAGAGTAGAGGTACGTTAACCATTAACATATCCTCTACTCTATTTTTTTATTTTTGCCTCCTATCTACGACAAATTTTGCAAAAAATACATTATATGATAATAAAAGAACTACGAGATTTTTACGCGGAGGTTGCTAATAACATGAGTTAGATTATTGAGAAAAAATAGATGAAGCAACGCCCCTTTTGCTTTACCTCCTCCTAGATGGGAGGAGTTTTATTCCAATTTAAACTTTTTTAAGGCTCAAACAAGCTGTTATTTGTTTGAGCTTTTTTTATGTTCGACACCTTATTTCAGGATTTGCTATCGAAACAGAGCCAGTCTTGAGATAAGCTGTCGAGGCTTTTTTAGAACGAGTAGCCATCTTTACTATTTTATAGATTTTTCACTGTTATTTTTTGAAAATTTCAGAAATTTCAGCCTACATATACGCTCCCCGCCGCTTCTGTTTTGTTGTCCATCCATCACAAAACAAAGCGGAGGTTCAATATGGCTATTATAAATTTACGGGACTATTACCCTTTTTATACGTCAGACTACTTTATGGAAGTACCAGAAGATGTTGTTGAAATGTTCAAGGAGTTTGACCGGAAGGAAGCCGCTTACCGTCTGCGTACATACCGGCACAAAGCCTATTACTCCCTGGATCGGAATGATGGAATTGAGCATGAGGCGCTTTTCGTTGCGTTCTCTCCCTATGAACTGTATGAGCGTAAAGTGACGATACAAGAACTCTATACCGCCATCTCACGACTGCCCGACAAACAGGCAAAGCGCATTTACGCTCATTTCATTCTCGGCTTGACGAAACAAGACATTGCCCGGGCCGAGGGTGTGGATGAAAAGGTCGTGCGGCTCGCCATTGAGCGCGGCCTTCGGAACTTGGAAAAAATTTTAAAAAAATTTTTATAAGGTGTACCGATTTCGCCTCAAAAATGAAATGGCTTATGAGAGGCAGTCAAAGCCTCGGGCCACATTGGCCCGAAGCGGGACACGCCTCACGCAGATTGAAAACTGAATAAAAGATAGACGGATACGAAGGGTGCTTGTGTCCAGTGACAGGCCCGCCATGACCTCTATTTTTACACTAGAGAGAGCGACCAGGCCCATGCCGTAGGCAGACTGTGGCAGGTCTGCCGGACAAAACACAAAACCCGGATACTTGCGATTAGTCACAATCCGAGCGTGCAGCGGTGTTGCGAACCGTGAGCCGTCGCAGGTAATGAGATCGCCTTGCCATCAGAATGGGGAGAGCTGAAATGCTATGGGACAAAAAGTCAACTGTCCGTCCGGTCTATCTGAAAAAACTTTCTAACCTGTGGGGCCCTTCCTCTATTACTGTCTGATGATAGGGCAACCGTTCTGGCTGGGCCCCATATTTTTCTATGAACAGGAGAATTTTATGAAGGAAAATATATCTAGTCCAGAATTAACGCTGAATATATGGAGTAATGACGCCTGCCGGGGCTATGTGATTATGGCCATGCAGGACTGTGGATTCACCCATAAAGATATTAGCCGTGTAGTAAATCAGCTTTATGGAGTGTTTGACTTATACACACTCAACGAGGCTGAACAGAAATATTATAACGGCGATTATTAGCTTCGGGCCAACGTGGCCCGAGGCTGGGGAAAGCTCAAAGGGCAGTTCCTTCCAGGGAGCCGCTTTTTTAGGTTTCCCCAGCAGACAAGAGGGAAGCTGGCCGCTGTTCATCCGTACTGAAAAGTGGAGGTTTTCGATGGTTCAATCTGTTACATACCAAAGCGAAAAACAATCCGTATATTTTCAAGGGAAACTTATCGTATTGGAAAATCTAATTCCGGTACTATCCCCGGATGAAAAGAACAAGCGAAAAAGAGAAATCGAAAATCACTTATATGATGTGTTCAGTAAATACACGGACAGATTTTACTAATCAACCGCAACATTGTTGTCCGGGGCTGCCTATGGTATAATATAATTGTAAGGTTGGTAGCTCCATTCCATACGGAAGGAGCCCAATATGGACATTATCAGAGAAGATTGTATATACGCGAGACAGTCGGTAGACCGTAAGGACAGTATCAGCATTGAAAGCCAGATTGATTTTTGTAAGTATGAGCTGAAAGGCGGAAGCTGTAAAGTATTCAAGGATAAAGGCTATTCCGGGAAGAATACGGACAGGCCGGAGTTTCAAAAGCTGTTAGGAGAAATCCGAAAGGGCCGGGTGCGGCGGGTAATCGTTTATAAGCTGGACAGAATCAGCCGTTCCATTCTGGACTTTGCAAACATGATGGAGCTGTTCCAGGAATATGACGTGGAGTTTGTTTCGTCCACAGAAAAGTTCGACACCTCAACCCCAATGGGGCGGGCCATGCTGAATATTTGTATCGTATTCGCACAGCTTGAACGTGAGACAATCCAGAAACGCGTCACGGACGCTTACTACTCCCGGTGCCTGAAAGGTTTTCACATGAGCGGACAGGCCCCCTATGGTTATCAGTTGGAGCCGACAGTGGTTGAAGGTATCCGCACAAAAAAGATGGTGGCAGACCCCGAAACTTCCCAATATGTAAAGCTCATGTTTGAAATGTATTCCGAGCCGGAAACGTCTTTTGGTGACATTACACGGTACTTTGAGGAACAGAACATCAAAGTTTACGGTAAATCGCTATTCCGTACCTTTATTTCACAGCTTTTAAGAAATCCTGTTTACGCACAAGCAGATTTAGAACTCTACGAATTTTTTAAAAGCCAGGGGGCGGCTATTGTCAATGACGCTTCCGATTTTGCCGGAACCAATGGCTGTTATCTCTATCAGGGCCGGGACGTGAAGGAGGATAAAGACAGGAGCCTGAAAGACCAGATACTTGTAATCGCTCCACATGAAGCGCTCATACCGTCTGATGTATGGCTGAAATGCAGGAAGAAGCTAATGACAAATAAGAGTTTTCAACAAGGACGTAAGCCGAAAAATACATGGCTTGCCGGAAAAGTTAAATGCGGGTGTTGCGGATATGCCTTAAAGGCAACACACGTTCCGAACAGCGAAGGCTATTTTCGCTGTAGTAAACGGACTGAAAATAAAGGCTGCCCGGGCTGTGGTAAAATCCGTAAATCTGAATTTGAGGAATTTATTTTCAGTGCTATGCGGGCGAGATTTAAAAATTTTCAAGTCCGCCATAGCCGGGAGGAAAAAGTCAATCCCAAACTGACCGCCCATCAAATTGAACTGGCGCAAGTTGAAGCCGAGATTGAAAAACTACTTGATACGCTAACCGGAGCCAACGCAACACTTCTTGCCTATGCTAACAAAAAAATTGAAGAACTGGACACTCGCCGCCAGACCATTTCAAAGGAGATTGCGGAAATGTCCATTGAAACAATGTCACCCCAAAAGGAGCAGGAACTCTCTTATTACCTCGACCATTGGGACAGCATTGAATTTGACGACAAAAGGAAAGCCGTTGACGGCCTGATTATTTCAATCAGCGCAACTAGCGACCACGTTCAAGTAGAGTGGAAAATCTAAGCTCTAACTTCTGGATTATCCCACTCTACTTACTTTCAAATCTATCTTTTCTTTTTAATCTTGTTTGTACCCCTTGTACACCGTTGCTTATGATGTTGATGTTATCTGCATGTGGGCACAGTAATGATAGAATTGATTTTCCACAAGCAGTATTATCGACACCAACAAGCATTAAAGTAAATAATGGTATTTCGGAAATATATTTAACACCGGAGCAGTTGGAGTTCTCAGAAGTGGTTGCTTTAATTGAAAGGAATTGGTGGAAGACTATTAAAGATATCAATGAGCCTCTTACTGATGCCAATTTAAAAGATATGGATGCGCCAATAAAAATATTAAATACTTTCTCAGAAAAAGAACTTTCAAATCAAGATATTTTAATAAGCTTTTATTATAAGGAACCAATAAAGTGGAAAAATGTAATTAACAGTAGCAATGAAGGAGATTTATTTAAGATTATATCTTACGTATTTATTCTTGATACAACATTTTCAGAAGAAAATAACAAAGGAATTATGCTTATTTCAGAAGATGAAAATGTATTTAATAAGTCGAATATGTATGAATATTATTATAATAAATCTCTGATCCCTTTAATAAAAGGACTTTTTGAGAGCAATTACAGTAATGAGTAAGCCATTATTTCGGTGGATAATATAGATAGCGTTTGATTGTATTAATACGTAAAAAAGTTGGTAGAAAAATCTTTCTATCAGCTTTTTTTCTGGTGCGCCTGACGGCGCACGTTTCTAACGGGGCAAAGTCCCGAATCCGCCCGGTAGTGGGAAGGATATAGCCGAAGGCAAGGGTGTCCATCGTGAGATGGAATCTGGAGGAAGCTGGATGTGAGGAACATACTAACTCACGGGCAAATCTCTGGTCTGACGAACAGAAATCTCATATGAGGTCATGCATGAGGGTAAGACTGCCAGACACGTTGAAGCCCAATAACTACACGGAATCATGCATGATAGATGAGGCAGATGGATGGAGAGGAAGAAACGTGTGGTACCTAGGGAGGTCTGTGCGGTACGCCTTGAAAGAGGTAACCATTGCATAAAGCAATGCTGAACGCACAGAAGTCAGCAGAGGTCATAGTAGCCGAGAGGTGAAGGACCGAATCAGTAGGAGTCTTGAGTATGACCGAGAAAGGAGGAATGACCATCTATGGCAGAAGACATTGAAAACAATGGCTGTTCGCAAAGAGATAATGTGGAACATAAAGGGTATGTGAAAGCGTCTAGGTCATTCAATCGGATATGGAAAGAAAGAGACAGTGCACAGCCGAGACTTTTGGAAGCGATATTGTATAAAGTGTTGTGGTCAAGCTTTTTTAGCCACAAGTGTTACAAAAAAGCTTGACCACAACACTCCACGGTAACAGCTTTTCTATACCTGCGGGCTCATTTTTGTAGTCCGGCATCCATCACCTTTGCAGCAGCTCCGGAGCCATCTCCTGAAACAGTTCTGCCAGTGCTGACGCTGCCCGGGAGCGGTATTTTACGGCGGGCCATGCCAGGGCGAGGTCAAGGAATATTCCTTCTTTTCCTATCCGGAGATAGCGGAAATGATCTCCTGGGACACGGCAGGAACGGTAGGTGAAGGCGAGACCGGCACCTTCTCTTGCCATAGCGGCGGCGAAGGAGGCGGAGAGATCGGTGCCCTGCCCAATGGGCTCGATTCCGGCATCCCGCAGCGCCTGACGAGCGACACGGCCGAGTACGGTATTGGGCGGTCCGAAAATATATTCGAAGGCGGCAGTGTCTTTGAGATCGATCCATGAAAGTTCCGGATCGGATTCACATATTCTGGCAAATTCCATGACCGGGTGATCCGCGGTGGTAACGATCATGATCTCATCGCGCATGAACGGCGAAACGCCGTGTCTGATCCGGACCGGCGGGGCGGCGATCAGGGCCAGGTCAAGAAGACCTTCTAAGAGCTGGTCCTCGAGGTCAATGCTGTCCATCTCACAGATCTCAACATGGACTTTTGGATAGAGGGCGCGGAAGCGCTTTAAAACCGGCGGCAAAAGATACGTGCCGCGGTAGGTGCTGATCCCGAAGATCACGGTACCGCCGTTGAGATTTTCGATGTCTGCGGCCTCACTGCATGCGGCGCGGTACTGCTGCAGGATCTGCTTTGCGTGGGAAATAAAGGCATCTCCGGCGGCAGTTGGCCGGACTCCGCGGGTGGTGCGGACGAAGACAGAGGTCCCGAGATCCTGCTCCAGGACACGGATCGCCTGGCTTAAGCTGGACTGGCTCATAAAAAGCTTCTCCGCGGCTCGGGAGATGCTTCCCTCGTTTGCAACGGTCACAACATAGTTTAATTCCTTGAGATCCATAGGATATATTTTCCTTTCAGTCATATAGTCGGTAAGAAAATATCGGAATAGTAGGCGGTATCTCCATTTCGCAGCCTGCAGGGTAACGGATCATGTTCAAAAGCAGATATCGGAAATATCGATACCGGGTATATGATTTTAGGGCTTTTTTTAATAACAAATTTAGTATAAAATGATTCCCGTAAGAAAGCAACAGTAAAAAATGATCAGAGAGGGACAAAGCAGATGAAAATGGATCTTATGAAGGGCGTTATCGACATGCATGTTCATACAAATCCGGATCTGCGCCTTCGTGCCTATGATGACTTTGAACTGATGGAAGCCGCGATCCGTGCAGGCGCGCGGGCTATCGTGATCAAGACTCATCAGGGATCGACGGTGGAACGGGCATATCTCTGCAACCGCCACAATGAGATTGTACATGGGAAGACGAACGACTTCACGATGTTCGGCGGGATCACGCTGAACCGGGCGGTCGGCGGAATAAATCCGAAGGCCGTTGACGTGGCACTCCGCATGGGCGCAAAGGTCGTCTGGCTTCCGACCCAGTCGGCAAAGAACCATCTGGAGAAGATGAAGCAGGACACGAGCCAGTGCGTGGAGGTCGTAAAAGACGGGATGATCGTTCCGGAGCTGAAAACGATTCTGGAGCTTGTCCGTGACTATGACGCGGTTCTCGGCACGGCGCACATCTCACCGGAGGAATCCTTCACGGTGGTGGAGGCGGCCAGAAACCTTGGGGTGAAGAAGATCGTAATCACCCATCCGGAATGGTGGGTCGTGGGAATGACCATGGAGGATCAGATCCGCATGGTAAAGGACTACGATGTGATCCTGGAGCGCTGTTATGCCCAGAACATGGGCGGCGGAACGTATAAGAGCAATCTGCCGGATAACCTTGAGATCATCAAAGAAGCCGGATACAAAAATGTCATGGTTGACACAGACGGCGGCCAGACAGAAAACCCGCACTGGGAAATTGAAATGGCAGAATATATGCAGTACCTGCTGGATCATGGGATCCCCGAAGAGCAGGTATACCATATGACACATACGATACCGGCAGATCTGCTGGGAATTTAAAAATCAGGAGGAGTTTTAATTATGAAACACACAGTAACAGTATTTCGCGGCGATGGAATCGGTCCGGAGTTAGTGGACAATGTCTTAAAGATCTTAAAAGCGGCAGATGCGCCGTTAGAGTATGAGATCTACAATGTCGGCGAGGATGAGTGGAAGAGAAACGGTGCCCTGATCCCGGACGAGGCGTATGCTTCCTTCGAGCGCACAAAAGTTCTCTTAAAGTCCCCGATCACGACCCCGGTTGGAAAGGGATTCCGTTCCTTAAACGTTACCCTTAGAGGCAAGTATGACCTCTACGCGAATATCCGCCCGGTAAAGTCCAATGACGCGGTAAAAACTCCGTTTAAGAACGTGGATATCGTGATCTTCCGTGAGAACACCGAAGGTCTGTATGTCGGAAAAGAAGAACAGATTGATGAGAACACGGTTCACGCGATCAAGATCGTCACCAAGAAAGCATCTGAGCGCATCATCCGCGACGCCTTCGAGTACGCGAAGAAGAACGGCAGAAAGAAAGTTACCTGCGTTCACAAGGCAAACATCCTCAAGATGTCTGACGGCATGTTCCTCGCGATCTTCCGTGAAGTCGCAAAGGATTACCCGGAAATCGAGGCTGATGACAAGATCATCGACAACACCTGCATGCAGCTCGTCATGAACCCGAACCAGTTTGATGTGATGGTAATGCAGAACCTCTACGGCGACATTCTCTCCGACCTTTGCAGCGGTCTGATCGGCGGCCTTGGTCTTGTACCGTCCAGCAACATTGGTGCCGACTACGCAATGTTCGAAGCCGTTCACGGAAGCGCTCCGGATATTGCCGGAAAGCACCTTGCAAATCCGACGGCGTTCCTGTGGTCCGCATGCATGATGCTTGAGTATCTCGGTGAAAATGAGACAGCATCCCGCATCCGAAAAGCAGTGGATGAGGTCCTTGCGGAAGGAAAGCACCTGACAAGAGATCTCCATGGTGAGGCATCTACGGAAGAGTATGTGGATGCTGTGATCGCGAGATTATAATAAAAGAAAGATAGAAAAAAAGAGAACCAAAACCCGGCGGATCGCCGGGGATGGTTCTCTTTGCTGCGTTTTACAGCACTTCGCAACCTGCGGAAGCGGAATCAACTGTGCTTCTCATCACAATATCTGCAGCGATATACCTCATGATCCTTATCATCGAGATAGAAAATATGCGGCAGCTCCTGCTCGATGGAGGTGATGCAGCGCGGGTTCTTGCAGTGGATCACGTTCTTTAAGATCTTCGGGAGATGCAGGGTGCGCTTCTCGGCGATCTTGTCGTCGCGGATGATGTTGACGGTGATGTTGTGGTCAATATAGCCGAGGATATCGAGGTCGATGGAGTCTAACGGTCCCTCGATCTTGATGATATCTTTTCTTCCCATCTTGTTGCTCTTTGCGTTCTTGATGATCGCGACTGTGCAGTCTAACTCGCCGAGGCGCAGATAGCGATAGATATCCATGCTCTTGCCCGCCTGGATATGGTCAAGGACAACGCCTTCCTGAATTCCGCTGATATTTAACATGGCTTTTCTACCTCCAGTAATGTCATAATGAGTGCCATACGGACATATACGCCGTTCTGGGCCTGTCTGAAGTAAGCGGCACGCGGGTCATCGTCCACCTCAACAGAGATCTCGTTGACACGCGGGAGCGGGTGAAGCACATACATATCCGGTTTCGCAAGCTTCATCTTATCCTTATCAAGAATGTAGCAGTCCTTCATGCGGATGTAGTCTTCCTCATTGAAGAAACGCTCCTTCTGGACTCTTGTCATGTAGAGGATATCCAGTTCTTCCATCGCGTCATCAAGACTGGTCGTCTCACGGTACTCGATATTTTTGGCATCAAGGACACTCTCCTTGATATAATCCGGTACCTTTAATTCCGGCGGGGAGATCAGGATAAAACGGATTCCCTCATAGCGGGACAGCGCGTTGATCAGGGAGTGAACGGTACGGCCAAATTTCAGATCTCCGCAGAGTCCGACCGTCATATTGGAGAGTCTGCCCTTTAAAGAACGGATCGTATATAAATCGGTTAAAGTCTGTGTGGGATGCTGGTGACCGCCGTCTCCGGCGTTAATAACAGGAATCGAAGATTTGGTGGCGGCTACATAAGCGGCGCCTTCCTTTGGATGTCTCATCGCGCAGATATCTGCGTAGCAGGAAATAACACGGATTGTATCGGAAACACTTTCGCCCTTGGAAGCGGAACTGGAATCAGCGGAGGAAAATCCGAGAACGGAACCTCCAAGATTTAACATGGCAGCTTCAAAGCTTAAACGGGTTCTTGTGCTGGGCTCATAGAAGAGAGTAGCTAATTTCTTTCCGTCGCATACATGTGCGTATCGGAAACGGTCTTTCTCAATGTCGGCGGCAAGTTCTAAAAGACTTTCCGTCTCCTCAAGAGAAAAGTCAAGAGGATTTAACATGTGTCTCATGATGTTTATAATCTCCTTTCAGGCCTCACGGCGGTCCGCATCGTATGTGACAGCGCTTAGGCATTTTCACTATTATAGCGAATCTGAAACAGAATTTCCACTATTTTTTTAAAGAAAATTGTGTTAAAATATGAAATAGTGAACGCAGAGAAACAAAAGAAAAATAAGTGGACAAATTCTGCAGGGCAGGAAGAACTGCCAGATGAAATTCGTGAAATCCCGTGGAAAAAGGACATTGGAGAAAGTCAGAAATGCAAATGAAAAACTGCGGGAAACGCGCGGTGGAGGAACTATGAGAAAGACGATGGAACAGATCGTTCTGGAAGGGCAGGTCGCGAAATGCCGCTCTATAGAGGAACTTTATGTGTTGTGGGAGCTGATGCAGCAGATGGAGGAAGATCCATTTGGGAACACCTGCTATCCGGAGCTGGATCAGAGAAATTTTCATATCGACGGAATCGCGGATCCGGAACATTATGACGGGACGCTTTACATATTAAAAGAGACAAATATGAGAAAGATGATCCAGAAGGGTGAGACGATGCCGGTGGCATCGGACATCCGCGCGGATTTCCTATCCGGAAAAAGTCCCTCCGGCCGGGTGGAATATCTGGATTATCTCACAAGCATGCAGAAGATCCTGTGGGAGGAAAAACATCCAGGCGAGGAGTGCAGGCTTCCGGGGAAAAAACTAAGGGAAAAGGCAGCAGTCCTCTATATCAATAAGCGCGGTGGAAAAGGCGCGGCCGACGAAATCAGCATGGACTACGGCCAGTATTATATCGAGTTTATCAAGAAGCAGATCCGTCTCTTAAATCCAAAGACCGTGGTCTGCTGCGGCGAGGATCTCTTCCGCCTGATCGTTATGGAAGTTTTCCAGAATAAAAAGCAGAAAAAGAACCGTGAGATCTATATGAAATGGAAGGATCTGGTCCGGGGAGATGTATTCTTTGCGGACAGGGACTACCGACCGGTGAAGGAAACAAAGAAGGACGAGGCAGAGGTCCGGGTCGTGCGGATGTGGAATCCGTCATATCGGGTAAATAATGGACAGTATGTGTCGTTGGAAGAGTACCTGAAAGAATTTAAGAGGAGACTTTCCGGTGAGGAGGAAAATAAGCAGGGAGAGCAGTGGAATATGGACAGAACGGTTGAAAACCTGCAGCCGGAAACGAACAACGAAGAAAAAGCAGACATAGAAGAGGCAGATGTAAAAGAAACAGATTCAGAAAAAATGGAATAGGACAGGCGCAAAGGGAATTTCTACGGTTTCAGTAAAACCGGAGAGATTCCCTTTTTTCTATGACTGCGGAGAGAATTGACCGTGGGTTCTGCGGATCCGGAAGAACGTAAGAAATTGTAAGAATAATTAAGTAATTTTATATAGTCAGAACACGATGGGAACGATATACTTGAAATATAAAAAGAATCGGCGAAAAAACGCTGTAAAAATTTAAGAAGAAGGGGGCGGACGGATGCAGCAGAAGGAAGATGCGGTAATACAGGTAAAAGATCTGTATAAGGTTTACCGCATGGGCGAGGAGAAGGTTTACGCGTTAAATGGTGTGAGTTTTGAGATCCACCGGGGCGAGTTCTGCGCGATTACCGGACCGTCCGGTTCCGGTAAATCGACGCTTTTAAATATGTTGGCAGGTCTGGAACACCCGACAAAAGGAGAGATCGTGATCGCCGGAAAACATATAGAAAAGTTGAATGAAAAACAGCTTGTGACCTTCCGAAGAGAGCGGGTCGGGTTTATCTTCCAGTCCTACAACCTGATCGGGACGATGGATGCGGTGGAAAATGTGGCTTTGCCGTTATCGTTTCGGGGAATGCCGAGGGCAGCGAGGATCAAGCGGGCGAAACAGTATTTAAAGCTTGTGGGACTTGAGAAATTTATGACCCATATGCCGAACCAGATGTCCGGTGGACAGCAGCAGCGAGTCGGGATCGCAAGGGCTTTGGCGATGAACCCGCAGATCATCTTTGCGGATGAGCCGACAGGAAACCTGGATTCGAAGACAACGATGGAAGTCTTAAAACTCATGCAGAAGGTCGTAAGGGAACAGAAGCAGACGCTTGTGATGGTTACCCACGACAACAATCTGGCGACCTACGCGGACCGGATCTTTAAGATTATCGACGGAAAGATCGTGAGCATCGAGGAGAATCACCACGAGGTGGACCTGGTGCAGTTAGAAGAGTCCATGCAGGCGGCGGCAGAGGCGCAGGCGGAGGGGAAATCTAAGAATCCGGCAGAAGAAGAGCAAATAGAGACAGTTGTGGAAGCAGAAGAACACCGGATAGAGGGAAAGTCAGAATAAAATTTTGGAATAAACGCAAAAATATGGAAAGCTGGCACAAATAACTAAAATAGAACAGCCAGGAGGAGAGGAACAGTATGAAAATAAAAGGATTACGCTGGATGGCAACATTCCTTGCCGCGTGCATGCTGATGGGCGCAGTCCCGGCAACTGCATTCGCGGCGAAGGAGACAACAGAAGCGGCGGAGACGATCCCACAGGTATACCGGATGGATGACGACAATGATACCGTCCGCCTTGTGATCGGAAAGACGCCGACCTTATATATCGGAAAAAACGGAACCGTCTCCGTGACACTCATGAACATGGAGGACAAAGACTGGATCGAGACGGAGATCTGGATCGCCTCCGAGGATGATTTCCGGAACCATTATTCCGATGAGATCACAAAGACGGAGGACCGCGACAGCGAGGAGAGCAGCATCGTTCAGTCTATGAAGACGATCTATCCCTTTGAGGTGACAGATTCTTTAAACCGCCATTACAAGGTCGGTCATGTAAATAAAAAAGCGAAAAAGACCGTCAACCTGAATGTCAATGTAAAAAAAGGTCTGGAAGAGGGATACTATCCGATCCTGATCTATATCTCGAAGCGCGCTCAGGGCGAGGACGGAATGTCATCCGAGTACGCAAAGACGATCATGGCGTGGATCGAGACAAAGAAGACAACAGGAACCAGTGAGACAAATGAGGACAACTCCGAGCCGGTAGCATTCGCCCTCGGCGAGAATCAGCCCACCCCGTCCGCGAACTATTCCGAGGTCATGAATTTCGATGTAAATGTGAGAAATACCGGTTATAAGACCGCCTACGATGTACGTGTCGATATGGAGCTCTCTGAGGATATCGCGAAGTTTCCGTTCGAGATCAATGACGGAAATTATGACCGGCAGATGGGAAATATGAATCCGGATCAGACGGTGGCGGTTCCATTCAGCATGGCGGTGCGGGAAAAGGCGAAATCCGGCTATTATCCGATCAAGTTTAAGATCCGTTACCGGGAAAATGAGAATGGAAACTTTGCTGCTCCCATTGAGGATACCTTTTATGTGCGGGTCTATGGAAAAGACGAGGATGATTCTCTGGATTCTGAAGCAGGCGAGAACGAAAGAACAAAGGCGCGTATCATCGTCGACAGCTTTGAGACGGATCCTGCGGAGATCTATGCCGGACAGGATTTTACGCTGAAGGTGCGCATGAAAAACGCTTCCAACAGTATCGCAGCCAGCAACATCCTGTTTACCTTCGAGTCGGAAACAGTGAGCGACAGTCCGGTATTTACGACGGTGAACGGTTCAAACTCCGTGGTTGTTAATTCTCTGGCACCGGGAGCATCCGACACGCTGACGATAAAATTTTCTTCAAGTCCCACAGCGGAACAGCGTTCCTACACGATCACGATCAATGAGCAGTATGACAGCCCGGAATTCAAGAACGCGAAGGAAGCCGTAAAGATCGCGGTTGGATTAAAGCAGGAGGCACGGTTAAATACCGGCACCATCGAGGTCATGCCGGATGCTATTTCCGTAGGCGAAGAGTCAAACGTGATGTTTTCCATCAACAACACCGGAAAAGTCATGCTCTATAACGTGAACGCGGTCTTTGAGGCTGATTCTATCCAGAAGAATGAGGCTTATGTTGGAAATATCGAACCCGGAAAAAGCGGAAACGTGGATACGATGATCAACGGGATCGCCCCGACCATGGATGACGGAAAGGTAAAACTCTCCATTACATATGAGGATGAGAACGGAAAAGTCTCTACGGTCGAGAAAGAGATCCAGCTTATGGTAAATGAGGATCAGAGCATGGATGAAAGCAATGTTGATGATACCTGGAGCAGTGACGATATACAGCCGGAACCGTCCACGACGGATAAACTGAAACATCTCGCAATTCCGGTGGGAATCGTGGGAGTGGTCCTTGCAGCTGTGATCCTTGTGGTCATCAGACGCAAAAAGAAGAAAGCGGGAATGGACGATGAGATTCTTTGATCTGCTCATCATGAGCATCAATAACCTGCGCAGACGGAAACTCAGGACGGGACTTACCGTTCTGGGTGTTGTCATCGGCACGGCCTCCATCGTAGTCATGGTCTCTCTGGGAATCGGATTGAAGGAAAATACCGTGGAATCCTATGCTTCCTTCGGAAGTCTCACAAGGATCCAGATCAGTTCCGGATACGGGAACCAGTCCGAGGACGATTACCTCGTGGACGCCACGGTGACGAAGCTTGCGAAGATCCCACATGTGAAGAGTGTGTCCCCGATCCTGGAGACAGATGTGAATCTGAAGCAGGGAGTTTATCAGGGATATTCGAACATTGTGGGAATGCCAAGGGAGGAGTTGGAACAGATTCCGCTGGCGGAGGGAAAGCTTCCGGATAAGAATGCGGCGACTCTGGAATTTATCGTCGGAAATATGGTTTCCGACAACTTTTATAACAGCAAGACCGGAAAGGGAAGCTGGGACGGTGAGGATCTTTCCAAAGTGGATCTTATACACAAGCCGTTTTTTACCATGTTCCAGAATATGGGAAACGGGGATGAAAACAGCCAGAAAAAGTATCTTTTCCCGGCCTGTGCTCTGGTGGATGGCGGCGAGAACGGATTTTCTGAGTATGGATACCAGATCTACACGGATATTGATCTGTTAAAGACCCAGCTGAAAAAAATCTACCGGAAGAACCCGATCCCCGGACAGCCGACAAATAAAAAGGGAAAACCCTACAATTATTTTGTCTACAATATGGTTTATGTGAATGTGGACGATATGGAACATGTGACGGAGGTCCAGAAAGCGATCACAGATATGGGCTATGAGGCCTACAGCAGCATGCAGTGGCTCGAACAGGCCCAGCAGCAGACGGATATGATCCAGGCGGTCCTCGGAGGCATCGGTGCTGTATCGCTGTTTGTGGCGGCAATCGGAATTGCAAACACGATGATGATGTCCATCTATGAGAGAACGAAGGAGATCGGTGTGCTGAAGGTTTTGGGATGTGCGCTTGGAGATATCCGGACGATGTTTTTGATGGAGGCAGGATTTATCGGATTTATGGGAGGCGTTCTGGGACTTGGCTTAAGCTACAGCGTCTCCGCGGCGATCAATAAGTTTCTGGGAGCCAGTCTCTCCGGCATGACCGGCGGCTCCGGAGCGATCTCAAGGATCCCGCTGTGGCTTTCCGGATCCGCTGTGGTCTTTGCGGTCCTCATCGGCATGCTGGCCGGACTTTTCCCGGCACTGCGGGCGATGAAATTAAGTCCGCTGGCGGCGATCAGAAACGAATAAGATAAATGAGTCCTGGGTGCGCTGACACCTTAAAAATCTGACATTTCAGCCAGTCCACAGGCAGGTTGGAAAGCGGCAGAAAAATTCCACTGTAAAGCCGCACATGGAAAGGCGGACGGTTGACAGGCAACAGAAAAATCGGGATTAAAAGATCCGGTAAAACAAAAGACACGCCATACAGGTTTCACTTAAAACCTGTATGACGTGTCTTTTTCAATTCTTAAAATATCTGATCATTTACCCGGCACTTAAGCCTTGGCCGCCTTCTGTCTGGACAGTGTCTGTACACCTTCAATAACAAGGATGATCGCAAGGAAGATCAGAAGGATTCCGAGGATCGTCTGTGCCCACGGACCCCAGTCAGCGCCGCCTGCGGCAATCATGCCGATCTGGTTCTTAACTGTGAGTGCAAGGGAGGTGATCGTAACGATGATCATGAATGCCATCGGGATCAGGAACATCTTGTTGTTTTTGCCCATGTTTCCGAGCCATGTGGCAACGGCTAAGAGGCCGATACTCGCGAGAAGCTGGTTGGCAGCTCCGAACAGTCCCCAGATCTTTCCATATCCGTTCATGCCGAGAAGGATGCCAAGGACAACTGTGAGGATCGTAGCGAAGTACGGATTTACCATAACCTTTTTCCAGCCCTCTTTGATGTCGGCAGCAGTTTCACCCGGCTCAAGCCAGAATTCCTGGAACATGAAACGCGCAAGACGTGTTGCGGTATCAAGGGAAGTAAGACAGAAGGCAGAATAAGTAAGTACCAGTAAAGAGTTTAAGATGCTGTAGCTTCCCGGGATGATATCGTCGATCATGTGAGCGATACCGCCTCCGAAGATCGCTGTCGCGCCCTTTAATGCCTGATCCGGATGAACTGCGTTCCACTTGTAAGCATAACCGATGGCGCAGAGAGTTAAAACTGCGAGAACACAGATTAAAATTATAAAAATTTTATAAAATCAATTTGTTGTACCCCTGCCGGTAAAAATATGCAAGATTTTTGCAAAAAAATAGTAGTAACGATACGAAAAATTAACAAAAAAAGGTGAGCATCCGGCGCGGATACGATGAGATACAGGCAAGAAAGACCGCAGATCCAGATCTTGATGTAAAGGAAAAACAATCGAAATTGTAAAAGCACCTGAACAGATCCGCCCGCATAAAATAAGGTAATGAAGCTTAAGGCGGCTTTCTTTGAAGACATTTCCGAAACCACTGAGCATACAGGAAGAGCGGGAGTACCTGAAGCGTTACAAAGAGGGCGACCTGGAAGCGAGAGAAGTGCTGATCAACCGGAATCTCCGTCTTGTTGCCCATGTCATAAAGAAGTACCAGCAGACCGGATACGATATGGATGATCTCCTGTCGGTGGGGACCATAGGACTTATAAAGGCAGTAAATACCTTTAATGTGGAGAAAGGATCACGACTTGCCACATATGCGGCGAAATGTGTGGAGAATGCTATGCTAACGTAACGGAACAATCGGGAGTTTCAAGTGGAAAATCATGAAACTTTTGGTGCAAAATGGAGCTATGTTCTGCCGCCTGAAGGTCTGCAGCTATATATTGGCAGCGAATGATGCAGGTTCGTTAAAAGCTGCGCCGCTCCGAATTCTCAAGTTCCCGGTCGTTCTCCCTCACAAGTTTTTGGATGCCGGGAGGTTCAATCTGCGGTTTTCAGATACATCCGAGATCATAGAAATCGCGGATAAGCTGCGGTGGTATCGCTATCAGAGAGGACTTCGCCAGCGCAGTGTGGCGGACTATGCAGACATCGACCGCAGCACTTACATTCATTATGAAGAAGCAGGACGGGGCTAAGATACGAAGGAGTAAATCAAAGCTATTTGCGTATGTATCACCTCTGTCCCTTCAAGTGCTTCATCGTTGCATCTACCAGTTCCAGCTTCTGCTCCGTGGAGCAGGGCAGCTTCTGTACATTTTTCAGTATCTGCCCGGACTGAAACTTCGCCAGCTCCTTTACCAGCTCCTGCTTTGCCTGCTGTGATTTGGGGAAAATCAGAAACACTTCCATCGCAGCCATCCTTTCCAGAGCATTTGCTGCTTCAATCTATGCGTGATTTCCAATATGTATGTAGACAGATAGAGCCTGTTTTCTTATTTATATGGGAAATCATATTGCCGCTTGCGAACTGTGGTTGGTGGAGAATGTACTTCTGTGTTCATAAAGGAAAACGATTGAGGAAAAAGAATTTATGACAGACATTCAAAGCTACGAAATAGGTGGAATAAAGCATTCTGGGCAAGAGGATACTATGTAGAGACAATCGGCAATATAAAAGAGGAAAACGTACGGAAATATATAAAGAGCAAGCAGAAGAATCGGGAAGAGAAGTTTCCGGCAGCATCGTTTTATAGTAGAGCCGGTAATAGTGCTTGCGATACCGCCCTTCGGGGCGAGCAGTGGCATAGACCTTAGGAGGGCTAATAATATTAAACCACCACTCATATCATCGAGGTGGTGGTTGTAACCTGTGCAGCCAGGTTTGCGTTATGCTCAGGCGCGCTGATCCGCAGCGGTGCTTGCGCCCAGGTGGAGCACCGCTACGGTCTGATCACCGGAATGTTCGTCCTCTATCGAGGGGAGAGCTATGTGGTAGATGACATTGAGTATCTGAACATGGAAGAATATCTGCGAAGGCTTGCATAAGGTGTTTGGAACAGCCGATAGCCCCGTTGGGAATCAGTTTTGCTCTGAAGCCTTTTGCTTACCGTAAGTTATTTTAGCTAGTAGAACTCCGTAATTTCCAATGTGGAGTGCACACGAAGTTTGATTACTTGCCTTGGATACAGTGGCACACTTTTTGGACGGATTTTCATAGCCATACACATCTGCTGATAACGTCCACAATAGTAAGGGGCAAGGGAATGACTCTTATATTTGCGGAATATCCTGCAGGTATATTTTATAGATTTTGGCGGGACGTCCACGTAAATTAAGCTGGCGATGATACTGCACAACAGCTAATCCTCCAGCCTCAAGCTTGGATAAAATGCGGGAGGCACTGCGGGATGTGACATTGAGGAAATAGGCCAGTTCTTCGGCGGACAGTGTATCGTCTCCCCGCTGTGAGAGGACAGCGGATATTTTGCTCAAGTATAGCGGAGAGATAGACAAACGGTCAGCAAGCTTAGAGAGAGGCTGACTGGGTGCGTCGCTGTAGTCGATGCGTCGGGGGCTGGACAATGGGCCAATGATCCTGTTATCGTCCATAACAATAAAAGCAGATGAGCTTTTGCACAGCAGCGCTTCTTTCACAGCGCGCTGGGCGTTTCGATGGGCATCAATTACATTGCTGGAACATCCCCACCCTATACAAACGTCAAAATCCAGCCTGCTTTCCAAAAAAGCGGTGACGGGGCAGACAGTATACTGCTGAGAGATATCCTTTAATACGGAGACATTTGCGGTCAGTTCAAAGTGGTCGCCATGTTCATAGACTAAAAACGGCATACTAAACAGCTTGTTACAATTTTGAAGTTGGATCTCCAAAGCGCTATGCTGTTCGTTTGATAACGCATTGGGGGAACGAACCAATCCAAGACATGCAGAGGTGTCATGCATCTCACCGGCCTGGAGCTGCATGAGAAGGCCGTGAAAGGCTTCCAACATTGATTCTGGAGAGGGAGCCAGATATCGGAAGTTGATTTGATGCTGGCGAAAATAATCATCCATACTTCCAAAACGTGTAACCAGAAGATCAACCTTTCCGCTGTTCCATACGCTCAGATAATAATCCTTTAGGGGGACGTACCAATCTGTGGCGGCTACCATATTCCAGTCGATTGGAGCGCTACCCAGCAGTGGAACCCCCTGCTTTAGAAAAATATGATGGAAATCAACAGGGATTTCTGGACGGTCAAAATAGACCCTGGAAAAGTCCAAACCAGGTTGCTGGACGGCCATCTGGGCGATGAGCTTATAATAATCCCGGTCAGAGACATTGCAATGTGCATGAGGCTTGCTCAGCGGGCCAAATTCTTTGCGCAAAACATTATATGGGTAAGAACCTGTAAACAGGAATCCATCAAAACGGTTGCTGTTCTGCTCATAGAGATATTTGAGGTGTTCAGGGGATGAGTAGGGCAGATAGGTAATATTGCTGTGCTCTTGCATTTTCTGGTCGATAAGCATGATGTGGCGCAGGGATCGCTCTGTAGTGAATACACCAACGGAATACATATATTATCTCCTTTTGCCTGCCGGGAATCAGAAAATCCCAGCGGGATCATAAATTCTAATTTATATTATATCTGATAAAGTCCTCAGGGGCAAGAGAGTGTCGGAAAATATGTCGCAAATCACTACCAAAGCCTTATATGACTGAAATATGACCATAATTAGACCTTAATATGTCGTTTTATACAATGATAAAGTCTAATATTTATATAAAACAGAGAAAATAAAAATGGTATATATTCGATACTTGCTAAAATTAGGCAGAAATTGTATAATTATGTTGTTTCCAAAATATGTCTTTAATTATATAAAGATATGCAGTAAATGAAATGGGAAAGGAGCAATCGAATGGAGTTGAAAAAACAATCAGCGCTGGAAAACATTGATGCCTGCAAGGAGTTGCTGGAGTCCATGAGTGATGCGCTGTGGGATCATCCGGAAACGGGCTATCATGAGCATTTTGCTGCCCGCTTATACTGCCGCATGCTGGAGAAACTGGGATTCCAAGTGGAACAGGGACTAGCGGGCATTGAAACTGCATTCTCTGGCACTTATGGAAGCGGAAAACCTGTCATTGGTTTCTTGGGCGAATTTGATGCGCTGCCCGGTTTGAGTCAGCAGGCCAATGTTACCAGAATGTGCCCTGTAACGGAGGGCGGACCAGGCCACGGCTGTGGACATAACCTGTTGGGTGTAGGCGCGCTGGCTGCGGCGCTTGGCGTAAAAAAGTATCTGGAGGATAATAAACTGCCAGGTACTGTAAAGTTTTTTGGGTGTCCGGCTGAGGAGGGCGGTTCCGGAAAAGGGTTTATGGCGCGGGACGGTGTATTTGATGGGGTGGACGCGGCTTTTTGCTGGCATCCCGGCGAAGTCAATAGCGTGGCCACGGAAAGCACCATGGCCAATTACCAGATCTGCTACCACTTCCACGGAGTGGCCTCCCATGCGGCCATGACCCCTGAATTGGGCCGCAGTGCGCTGGATGCTCTGGAGTTGATGAATACTGGTGTACAGTATCTCCGGGAGCATGTTCCCACGGACACCCGGATCCATTACGCCATTACAAATTCTGGGGGAAACGCTCCCGGAACAGTACAGGCCTATGCGGAAGGGCTTTATCTTCTGCGGGCACGACAGCTCCCCCAGGTCAAGGAGCTTTACAGACGGGTAAACAACATAGCCCAGGGGGCGGCCTTGATGACGGAAACTACAGTGGATATTGAATTCATCAAAGCGTGTTCAAATTCGATTATCAACACAGAGCTCAATCATGTCATGCAGCGTAATCTGGAGCAGATACCTCCGCAGGCTTTTGACGATGCGGATTTGGAACAGGCCCGACAGTTCCGGGCGACATTAACGAAAACCAGCACTTATTTTGATGCACTGGCGGCAGAGGCAACGGATCCAGAGGATCAAAAGCGCTTTCAGGCGGATATGGATTCCCTGATCCATGCAGTCCCACTGCCTCTGGCACGGGAGCGGCAGGGCTTTGTTTCCTCTGATGTGGGTGATGTAAGCTGGAACTGCCCGGTCGCCCAGATCAATGCGGTGACCATGCCCGCCGGAGTGGCAATGCACTCCTGGCAGATGGTGGCTGTGGGGAAAAGCTCGATGGCCAAGAAAGGGATGCTCTACGCTGCAAAGGTGATGGCTGGATCTGCCATTGATGTATTGGAGAATCAGGACATCCTCCGGAGAGCACAGGAGGAACTGTACAGGCGCACCGGAGGCCGGAAATATGATTCCCCAATCCCAGACGATGTAAAACCTCATATCTCTTGACGGTTTCACGAATATTTTAACAGGAGGAATATCTATGAATCAAATGACACTTTGTCTGCTGCTCTTCGCCCTGATGATCGTACTGTTTTTCATCAAGAAGATCCCCATGTCGTTCAGCGCAATGCTGATTGTGGTGCTGTTGGTGGTGACTGGATGTGTAGAGTCCAAAACTGCGCTGAGTTCTTTTGGCAACTCAACGGTTGTCACTATGGCTTCTATGTTCGTGGTAGCTGCGGGTCTGACCCGTACTCAGATGATCAATCGGATATCCCAGATGCTGTATAAGGTGACGGACGGCTCCTTTACCAAGGTGCTGGCTACATATATGGTCATCACCTGTATTCTGGGTCAGTTTGTGCCCAGCATTGTGGCCCTCTTTGCGCTGGTGTATCCCTTGGTACAGAATATGTGTGACCGCATGAAGATTAGCCCATCCAAGATGATGTACCCTATTGCCGTTGCCTGTGTGTCCACAAGTTTTATTATTGAACCTATCGGCCCCTATGCCGCCTGGTATGTCACCCAAAACGGCTATCTGGAATCTTATGGCTGGACCGCCAGTCAGCTTGGCATGTGGAGCGAAACACTGGTCTTTCTGCCGGTAGGCATTGTTACAATGTTGGTTGCTGTTTTTATCACTCCCAAAATGTTGCCTGACAATCCTGAGACGGCCCTGGGCAATGTCACAGCGCGGAAAATGCAGGAGAAAGAACCCCTTAGTCCGATGCGCGAGGTGCTGGGGTATGGTGTATTTATCGCAGTGATCATTGGTCTGATGGCTGGGCTCCCCTCTTGGCAGATCACTCTGGCTGGTGCTGTGGTAGTTGTAATTTCCGGCGTTCTGACAGAGAGGGAAGCGATCGATAACCTGAATATGAGTACGATTTTGCTCTACATCGGTGTCACCGTTTTGGGTTCCGCCCTGGCGGAAACCGGCGCGGCGGAACAGCTTGGCAATTGGCTGGCTGGAGTGCTGAGCGGTGTGACAAACGGTTATATTATAGGGTTTGCGTTTTATGCGGTCGGTTATATCATGACGTCTTTACTGTATAACCGTGCTGTCAGCACCGTCCTGGTTCCACTGGCGGTCATCACCTGCGGTGCGATGGGCTGTGATCCCAGAGGCCCCGTGATCCTGTGTGCCCTGGCCTCTATGTCCTCCCTTATCACGCCTTTGTCTACTGCTGTAGTTCCCATGGCGATGAACGCCGGCGGCTACAGCGCAAAGACAGTGTTTAAGGCTGGTATTGTTCACGGTATAATTCGTGGCGTGCTTGGTACTGCGATAGCAATGACCATATTCCCAGCGTTTTAATTAGAACAAAAAATTGTTCTGTGATTTGTTGAACTTTAAAAGAGTTGTTGGCACAGTCAACCCCCGAAACCGTAGTGTTTCGGGGGTTGCTCTTTTTTGACGTCCCGTGCCATCTAGGCATATTACCGAAATCAGTAAATGCCGAATTACATATGCAAATTGTTAGGGATCGCCCCGTCATGACAGTTCAGTCAAAATTTCACCGCCATCGCCATTTATGCAGATGGAGCAACGCCAAACATACTCCCAAAACAGCATCCGGAGAAAAACTCCTTTGCGGCATCCACCGTGGTTTTGGTGAAGAAACTCTGACGGACAGTGACGTGTCTTGGAGCGATTTTCCTGGAAATATGAGATAGATTTATTGTGAGTCGATTTATCACGTGATTGATATGCCCGCGGATATTGTTTTGTCGTCTCATGCTGGCAGAATGTGGAAGCGTACGCTGACGGCGCGCAAGGACATGATTCTTGCTCAAAACCGGAGAAAGAGAACATTTTCTCAGAAATATTTTCATATTCTTCTATAGCCCCCCCTTTCTAATGGATTCCAATCCGTCATAATATTTCTAACATCCTAACGAATAACGTGAGGTGCCGATATGAAAATGAAAGACAAGCCACAGGAGAAGCAATATATTATCTATTCCCGCAAATCCAAATTTACCGGGAAGGGCGAGAGTATCGAGAACCAGATTGAGCTGTGCCGACAGTATATTGCCGTGCACTTTGGTGAGAAAGCGGCGAAAAATGCGCTGGTGTATGAGGACGAGGGATTTTCTGGCGGCAATCTGGAGCGCCCACAGTTCAAGAAAATGATGAAGGATTCGCAGGAGATCGTGTTTGCGGCCATCGTGGTCTATCGACTTGACCGCATCAGCCGCAACATCGGTGACTTTGCAAAGCTCATCGAGGATCTGGGCGATCGGCACATTGATTTCATTTCCATCCGCGAGCAGTTCGACACGTCCTCCCCCATGGGCCGTGCCATGATGTATATTGCGTCCGTCTTCTCCCAGTTGGAGCGGGAGACTATTGCCGAGCGTATCCGGGACAACATGCATGAGCTGTCCAAGACCGGACGCTGGCTGGGTGGAACGACCCCCACCGGATATGCCTCTGAAAGCCTGTCCAGCGTGACGGTGGACGGCAAGGTGAAAAAAGCCTGCAAGCTGGGGCCTATTCCAGAGGAAATTCAGTTGGTTAAAACGATTTTCTCCGTATTCATGGAGACAGGCTCTCTAAGTAAGACCGACCAGTACCTGTTGGAGCATCGCTGCGTCACGAAGCGCGGCAAGCAGTTCACCCGCTTTGCCATCCGGGGCATTCTCACGAACCCGGTCTATATGATCGCCGACGACACGGCGTATCAGTATCTGAAAGAAAACAATGTTGACCTGTTTGCCGAACGCTCGGAATTCGACGGCGAGCACGGCGTCATGGCCTATAACCGCACCCTCCAGCGCCCCGGCAAGGCGAATCAGATCCGTCCCATGGAGGAATGGATCGTGGCGGTGGGCAAGCATCCGGGCATCATCGCAGGCAGCGACTGGGTGCGGGTGCAGGCCATGCTGGATGTCAACAAATCTAAGAGTTACCGCAGGCCCCGTAGCAACGTGGCGCTGCTGTCTGGGCTTCTGCGGTGCGGCGAATGCGGCGACTATATGCGCCCGAAGCTGACCAACCGCCGCACGGCAGACGGTGAGCTGATCTACACCTATATGTGCTCCAGCAAGGAGCGCAGCCACGGTACAGTCTGCTCTATGAAAAACTGCAACGGCAACACGCTGGACGCCAAGATCATCGAGGAGATCCGCAAGCTGTCTGCCGACAAGGAGACCCTTACCCGGCTTCTGGCGCAGACCAAGAAGGTCATCAGCGGCAGCAAGGAGGGTTACGATGCAGAACTTGCGCTGCTCCGGGAGAAACACGCCGAGACGGAAGAACGCATCAAACGGCTGGTGGAGTCCTTGTCCGTTGCCAGCGACACCTCTGCAAAGTACGTCATGGAGCAGATCGACGAACTGCATCGGGAGAGCGAGACTCAGCAGGCAAGACTTTCCGAGTTGGAAGCCCTCACCGAGCAGAGCCGGATGCTCCATCAGGAGTTCGCCTTCCATCAGGAGATGATCGAATCCTTCGCCAGCGCGGTGGATTCTGCCACGTTGGAGGAAAAACGCCGCCTGCTGCGCACCATCGTCAAAAAGGTGGTCTGGGACGGCAAAAATGCCTATGTTTACCTCTTTGCGGTGGATGGAGAGGCGGATTTTCCCCCTGTTGAGCAACCTATGTATCCGTTGGGAGAGGATAGCGAATGAAATCCTAATGATGTTCCGGACCGGAAAGAAGTTCTCCAGAGAAGTTTCCATCTATGATCCCATCGGAGCGGATAAGGACGGGGAGACCGTGAGCCTCTTGGATATCCTTGAGGCGGGGGACAGGGAAGTCCTTGAGACTGTGATCATCAAGCAGGACGTGAAGATCCTCTACGAGGCGTACAAGGAAAATCTCACGGATATGGAGCAGACCGTGATCCGCATGAGATATGGACTGTTCGGGACAAAGGAACACACACAGCGGGAGATCGCGGAAAAGCTCGGGATCTCCCGGTCCTATGTGTCGAGGATCGAAAAACGGGCGGTGGGGCATATGCGGGAGGCGTTTTATGAGCCTGCCGGGAACACCCGGTGATACATTTTGTAGAAAGTTTCTGCGGGAAGGGAGTTTAAGAATGATTCGGACGGAACGAGAAGTCCCCGGTTCGTCCGGCTTCCTTCCAGGAACGAGAGGTCCGGCAGCGGATCGGCAGGAGCGCAGCTGTAAAGGCATCCATTCGTTGTGTAAAAGTGGCTGAATCTCGGACCGCGCAGCTTTTCTATGACGGCGAAAAGGGCATCTTTCGGGACCGAGGTGCCCGCACAGATATAGGAGGGGATTGCCGGAGCGCCTTCCAGAGGCCAATAGGCCTTATTTTTTTTGCCGTCAGCCCGGAGCGCATAGACGGACGGAACCAGGGCGAGAGGTGACGCACCGATGGAAACCTGATGAAAGGCCTGGATCGGCATGTCGAAAACATTTGATGCAGTAAGAAAATGTTTTGCTGTTTCCATACCGAAGGACTCCCATGTGAGCTTTGCGACAGTCTTTACGGCAGAGTTGTTGATGCCGCCATAGGAGAGGGGAAAGGATGATTCAACGAGCCGGTTAAGAGAGATACTTTGCTCACTGTCTGCATCGGTTCCTGTGAAAAAATTAGCGTTAATGCTCCTGGCATCCATGCTGGTCTGGCGTAGAAGCTCCACGTCGGAGTAAAACACGAGAGGAATCGCAAGATAGGGAAGGAGAGCGGAAGCTTTTTTGAGTCCGCCAAGCTCCGGAATATCTTTTACCGGGAAGAACTCTTTTAATGGAAGAAGTCCATGCTCTCTAAAACGGTTCCAGATCCGCTCATCCTCAAATACTTCCAGATCCGTGGAGACCACGAGATCTGGAAGGACGGAATCTTCCTCCCTCAGATAGTCGGACATATGGCGGCCATATCCGAGACCGAAGCAGGTGATATCAAGGTCGATGTTATCCTTTCTGAGTTCCTCCCGGATCTCATTTAAAAATTGCAGCTCCTGCCGGTGCAGGACGCAGATATTGTTCCAGTAAAGTCTGATGGTTGTCATAAAAGTTCTTCTCCTTGTCGAAGTAATTCCTGAAGATGTTTCTGACACTCGTAGGCAGCATCCAGCTCTGCATAAAGCGTTTTTTCCGCCTCTGTCCGCTTTCTGATCCGGCAGACCTCCCCACCTTTCATTGCGAGGCGTGTGGATGCCATCAGGGCAGTGTGGGGATCATGAGTGACGATGAGGACAAGCTTGCTCTGGTCGGTGAGGAGCCGCAGCGCCGCTTTTTTGTCGATTCCTGCGTTTTCTATCTCGTCGATGAGGACGATAGGGCTGTCACAGATGCAGGCAAGGTCGGCGATCATAAGTGCCCGGGTCTGGCCGCCGCTTAGGAGGTTTAAACTTTCTTCCGGTAGAACCGGCTCCGGCGTGATCTGGTTCGCCATGGTTAACACATCATCCGGGGAGATCTCCGGATGGTTCCGGCACTGGCAGTGGAGCTTTAAAAATTCCCGGACGCTGAGATCCAGGACGAAGCGCATGCTCTGGGAGAGATGGGCGATGAGTTCCTTCGAGAGGCTGGAGCGGTCTGCCAGGGTGACCGGGACATTGTTTATGAGGATGCCCCGCCTGCTGATTCCGTCACCGTTTACAAGCTGCTCAATGTCTTTTATGAGACGGCTTTTTCCAGCCCCTGTGTTTCCGGCGATGGCACAGAGCTCGCCGGGATGGAGTGTGACCGGGGCAAAATGTTCCGGTTCCCCGGCTTTGTTGGTTCCTGGTAGAATCGTCAAAGATTCAAAGTTCATCTGTGGATACCTCCTTGAAAGATCTTGCCGACGACACCCTGCTGGTAGGCGGATCCCACCCGCTGTTCACCGACGCAGTAGGAGCAGACTCCGGCGGGCATGGTGTGGCGGAGCCGGTCTTCCTTCAGGGATTCAATTTCCGGCCGCTCCAAAAGCCAGCCCCCTAAAAATTCTGTCCCGTATCCGGCGAGACCGTCCGCAGGGAAAATCCTGGCACCCGGATTTATTTTTTTTAGCTGCCATTCGATGATCTCAAGCTCCGCCTGGGAGACCATATCGATCTTTGTGAGAACAATGAAATCAGCGCCAGAGACCATGGGACCAAGGCGCTCCGGGGAGTGGCTGCTGGCGGTGCAGTCCAGGACACATCCCGCGGTACAGAGTTCTGTCGCAGGAGAGCAACGGTGGCAGAGCCCGGCTGTCTCGATAAGAAGGCAGTCCCGCCCGAGGCTGTCACACCAGTCCCAGAGCTCTGGGAGATTTGATACGAGAAAATGGTCCGGGCAGATATCCCGGCTGAGTCCTGTTACCGTGGGGATATTGAGATTCTTATATACAGATTCATCGTTGGAGGACAGGCAGTCGATTTTACAGATGGCTGTCCGCATTCCTCCTTTTTCTAAGAAAGGGATCAGATACCGCAGGATGGATGTTTTTCCAACTGCAGAAGATCCGGAAAATAAAAATACATGCTTTGGCATTACAACTCCTTTGTCTGTCCTGAATGAACAGAACGTGTCACAATATGTAAAAAGCATAGCAGAGCCGGGGATTTTTCGTCAGTATCAAATGAGACTGGCGGGGGTATATTTTGGGCTTGTAAAATAATTGTTGTTGTGATACCATTCTAGTTAGATACAACTAACTAACGACGGATCATAGGAGAGACATATGATAAGAGAAGAAGAGATAAAGGCGGCTGTCGAGGCATCCCCTTTGCTTGGCGGCTGCAATCTGTCGGTTTCTGGTATGAATGTGAAATATTGTCATAAAGGTCAGATCGTGAGCGACAGACAGAAAAATGAGGAGATCATCGGTCTTGTCATGGAGGGCAGTATGGACGTTTACAGCATCGCCCTTGATGGGAGGGAGATCCTGCTCTCTCAATTGGAAAGGGGAGACTGTTTCGGAGTGGTAAATCTCTTAACAAACACGGAATTTCCGACAGTACTCCGGTGCCGTACGGATACCACATTGGCGACGATGCCGAAAAGCCAGCTTCTGGCGGTCATGGAGAAAAAAAGTGAACTGGCACTCCGGTATGCCGGATTCTGCAATCGGAAAATGCAGTTTCTGATCCGGAGGATCGAGTTCCTGACCATGCAGTCCGGAAAGAAGAAGCTAGTGCAGTACCTGTTGGAGGAACCGGATAAGGGCAGGGCGTTTGGAAAGAACGTTTCCAGAGATGAACTGGCATCGATCCTCGGAATCAGCCGCGCTTCCCTTTTCAGGGAACTTGCAAGTCTGACAAAACAGGGACTCATCGCCCTGCGGGACGGAGAGATCTGTCTGTTGAGGCCGGATGAACTGGAAGAGATCTTATACGCGTAAAGGGACGGCTGTGGTCAGAAGACAGGAAGGCGGTTTGTAAATCCGGAGACGGAACAGATTGCGGAAGAAAAATCGAAATAATATGAATGTTCCCGTGTATGGGAAATAACAGATAAGAAGCAGAGGTTTTGCGAATGCACGAATCCGTGTGCATGAAACCTCTGCTTTTTGTGCAGCAGGAAATTATGATAAAAGAAAGGTAACTATTCAGTACCTTCATAGTTACACGCAAAAATCCATTCCAGATCAGCTCCGCTGATGGGATTTTTGCCCTCCAGCCTATATTTTCTTACGGTCAGCGCAGCAAGTGCGCAGACCTACTGAACAGTTACAAAGAAAGTTTCATAAAAACGCTGCAAAAAGGCAAAAAAATACTTGCATAAATATACACATAGAGTTATAATTATGCAAAATTATTCAAAAATATTCACGGTCTCCATCCGCACCCCACAAATTCACGGCGGATGGAGGCGAACCTGGAATCCAGAACAATCTATGAGCGAGAGGAGAACAATTATGAAGCCAAAGGTATACATTGACGGAAAAGAAGGAACCACAGGACTCCAGATCTACGACAGACTTGCATCAAGAGACGACATTGAACTCCTGTTAATTGATGAAACAAAGAGGAAAGACCCGGATGAGAGAAAGAAACTCATCAACGCGGCGGATATCACCTTCCTCTGCCTGCCGGATGCGGCGGCGAAGGAGGCGGTGAGTTTTGTGGAGAAGGATTCCGCGAGGATCATCGACGCTTCCACGGCGCACCGTACAGCACCCGGCTGGGCATACGGGATTCCGGAGCTTTCCGATATGCATAAAGATGCAGTCGTCCATGCAAAATTCACAGCAAATCCGGGCTGCCATGCGTCAGGATTCGTGATCCCGGTCTATCCGCTCGTGGCGTCTGGAATGATCCCGAAGGAGACGCCCCTCACTGTATTTTCCCTCACCGGATACTCTGGAGGCGGAAAGAAGATGATCGCGGAGTACGAGTCCCCGGAGAAGCCGGAACTCTACAACACGCCGAGAATCTACGGTCTGAACCTGAAACACAAACACCTCCCGGAGATGCAGAAGATCTGTGGACTTGATGTTCCTCCGGTGTTCTGCCCGATCGTGGATGACTATTATAAAGGAATGGCAGTCACCGTCATGCTGCAGAACTCCATGTTAAAGGGAAATCCCACAGCGAAAGATATCCACGAGGCGCTGGCTGCCCACTACGACGGAAAGAAGGTCGTAAAAGTCCATCCGTTCGGATATGAGGATCCGATGATCGCCGCCGGAACCATGGCGGGAAAGGACAGCATGGAACTGGTCGTCAATGGACATGAAGGTCAGACGATCATCACGGCGCTGTTTGACAACCTCGGAAAAGGCGCTTCCGGCGCGGCGGTGGAGAACATGAACCTGATGCTGGGATTTGAGGAGACAGCGGGACTGAATTTATAAATAAATCGCCTGATTCTATTGGGGGCAATCTGAAAAGAAGGAGAAAATTTATGGAAAATCTGAAACCGGAGACAAGAGCGGGCGTCCTTGTGGAGGCGCTCCCGTATCTTCAGGAATACAATGGAAAGATCGTAGTCGTAAAGTACGGCGGAAACGCCATGATCAACGAGGATTTAAAGCAGGCGGTCATCCGTGACATCGTCCTCTTAAATCTCGTGGGTGTGAAAGTCGTTCTCGTCCACGGCGGCGGTCCGGAGATCGGGGAACTTTTAAAGAAGACCGGAAAAGAGTCCAAATTCATCAAGGGTCTGCGCTATACAGACAAAGAGACGATGGAAGCGGTCCAGATGGTCCTCTGCGGAAAGCTCAATAAGAATCTGGTAACACTCTTAAAAAATGCCGGAGGAAAAGGCGTAGGAATAAGCGGAATGGACGGCGGACTGTTTGAGGCGGTCAAATTGAACGATCCGGACGGAACGGAATACGGCTATGTGGGTGACATCGTTAAGACAAACCCGCAGATCGTCCTTGATATGCTGGAAAAAGGCTATATCCCGGTAGTTACCTGTGTTGCCGCAGGAATTGACGATACCTGCAACTACAACATCAACGCGGATACGGCGGCTGAGAAGCTTGCCATCGCGTTAAAGGCAAAAAAGCTGATCATGCTCACGGATGTAAGAGGACTTTTGAGAGATCCGTCCGATGAATCCACACTGATTAAACGCCTGAAGGTTTCGGAAGTTCCGTCTCTCGTCAGGGAGGGCATCATCAAGGGCGGCATGATCCCGAAGGTCAACTGCTGCGTGGAGTGTGTCCGTCAGGGCGTGGAGCGCGCGAACATTCAGGATGGCCGTGTGCCGCACTCGATCTTAATCGAGCTGCTTACAAATGAAGGTGTAGGAACCATGTTTTCATAAAAGGCAGACGCAGATCCATGTGAAGATGCAGGTTCCTGTAAGAAAACGTATCCGGCGCGGAATGTGCCAGAGTCACGTTTTTTGCAGAGAGAACGCAGGAAAAAGCGTGGATCTGCCGAATTAGTTGCCACAGGAGGTACGATATGACAGCGGAAGAGATCAAGAAAAAAGATTCAGAATATATCATGCATACATACGGACGTTTTGACATCGTCCTTGACCACGGAAAAGGAGCGACGCTCTGGGATGCCGACGGAAAAAAGTACGTGGATCTGACCTCCGGGATCGGAGTAAACAGCTTAGGCCACGGAAATCCGGCGATCGTAAATGCCATGACAAAACAGGCGGAAAAGCTCATGCACGCTTCCAACCTCTATTACACGGAGCCCATGGTGAGCGCCGCAGAGAAGCTCGTGACAGCCACAGGGATGGGAAAAATCTTCTTTGCAAACTCCGGTGCGGAGGCGAATGAAGGCGCCATCAAGCTCGCGAGAAAATATTCCTTCGATAAATACGGCGAGGGAAGGAACACCATCGTGACACTGATCCAGTCCTTCCATGGAAGAACTGTTACAACCTTAAAGGCAACCGGACAGGAGAAGTTCCACCAGTACTTCTTCCCGTTCACGGAAGGCTTTGCCTACGCGAAGGCAAATGACCTGGCTGATGTAACCGCAAAGGCAGACAAGACCTGCTGTGCCGTCATGATGGAGATGATCCAGGGCGAGGGCGGCGTTCTGCCGCTCGATAAGGAATTTGTCCAGGGTGTGGCAAAATACTGTAAGGAGAACGATATCCTGCTCATCGTGGATGAGGTCCAGACCGGCATCGGAAGATGCGGCAGCCTCTTCGCCTATGAGCAGTACGGAATTGCTCCGGATATCGTGACCATGGCAAAAGGTCTCGGCGGCGGTCTGCCTATCGGCGGCGTGCTGGCTGCGAAGTCCTGCGCGGATGTTATGGGACCGGGAACCCACGGTTCCACCTTCGGCGGGAATCCGGTGAGCGCGGCATCTGCGAATGTGGTCCTCGACACGGTGATGAAGCCGGAATTCTTAAAAGAGGTTGAGGAAAAGGGCGCTTACATCAAAGAAAAAGTCCTGGGATTTCACTCCCCGGCAGTGAAGAATGTTCGCGGCATGGGACTCATGCTCGGCATCATCGTAGATCCGGAAAAGCGCGCCGGATATGTTGCAAAGCTTATGGAACAGGGCGTTCTCGTCCTGACGGCCGGAACAGACGCGATCCGTCTGCTGCCGCCTCTTGTTATCACCTATGAAGAGATCGATCAGGCACTTGAGGCCATGAAAGGGGTATTTGAATCATGAATCATTTATTAAAATTACTGGATCTCAGCACAGAGGAGATCACCGGAATTCTGGATCTGGCAGACCAGTTAAAATATGAAAGAAAGCACAACATTCCTCATGAGCTTTTAAAAGGGCAGACACTGGGAATGATCTTCCAGAAATCCTCCACAAGAACGAGGGTTTCCTTCGAGACAGGAATGTATCAGCTGGGTGGACATGCATTGTTTCTGTCCTCCAGAGATCTGCAGATCGGTCGTGGAGAGCCGGTTCAGGATACTGCCCGCGTGTTGTCAAGATACCTTGACGGTATCATGATCCGTACCTTTGAGCAGAAGGAAGTGGAGAACCTCGCAAAATTTGGTTCCATCCCGGTCATCAACGGCCTGACGGATTTCTGTCATCCGTGTCAGGTCCTTGCGGACCTCATGACGATCCGTGAGAAGTTCGGAAGCTTCTCCGGACTCAAAATGTGCTTCATCGGTGACGGCAACAATATGGCAAACTCCCTGATCGTTGGTGGCTTAAAGGTCGGAATGAACGTGGCGGTCGCGACACCGGACGGATACAAGCCGGACGGAGCTGTCCTTGAATTCACGAAGGGCTACGGCGATAAGTTTGCCTTGGAGATAGATCCGTTTATGGCGGCGTCCGGTGCGGATATTCTGATCACAGATACATGGACTTCGATGGGAGAAGAAGCGGAGAAAGAGGAGAGAAAGAAAATCTTCAAGGACTACCAGATCAACAGACAGCTCCTCGCGGCCGCAAACGCGGGCGCTATGGTCCAGCACTGTCTCCCGGCATACCGCGGACAGGAGATCACCGAGGAAGTCTTCGAGGAACATGCCGACGAGATCTTCAATGAGGCAGAGAACCGCCTGCATGCGCAGAAGGCTGTTATGGTAAAGCTGATGAAGAAAGACTGATCGGACATGACGACTGTCTTGTAATTGAGGTTGGAAGCATTGGAAAGTTAGAAAGTCCCCGCTGGTGTGAGAGCGCCTGCGGGGCTTTTTTGCGCCTGCGCAGAGTGCAGCCCGGTGTGGGTGACCATACAGGATAGCGGAATGCGCCTGACACATTTAATTTCGGTTTAGATAAAGTTTATGAAATTTTAACAGATGTTTCCTAGGGAAAGTTTTGAGTGCGTGTTATACTAGGACTATATTTATAAAACTCTTCGATGAGTACTGATGACAGGCGGAATGGGTATTTGAGTGCCTGTTAGCTAAAATCGAAAATGTTTTATGCACAGGAGGCAGAAATTATGGAGATCCATGAATTTTATATACCATCCAGCAGCGGTCTTGCGAATCTCCACTGTATGGAATGGATTCCAAACGGCGAGGTGAAAGCCGTCGTCCAGATTGCCCATGGAATGATGGAACATGTGGGAAGATACCGGGAGTTTGCGGAATTCCTTGCGGGACACGGGATCTATGTTCTCGGGAATGACCATTTAGGCCACGGAAAGACCGCGGCAGCGGAGGAGGACAGGGGATATTTCGGTGACCATGCGGGCGCTGTCTCCGTGATCCGTGATATGCGCCGTGTGACGGTCCATGCACAGAGAAAATATCCGGGTGTGCCGATTTTCCTTTTGGGGCACAGTATGGGGTCGTTCTTCGCGAGACGATATCTGACCGTCTACAAGGACGGAATCGACGGTGTGATCCTGCTCGGAACCGGAGCACCGAAGGACGCTGAGGTGCGGTTCGGATATATGCTGGCGGACTCTGTCTGTAAGAGGAAAGGGACGAGATACAGGAGCAAAATGCTCTACAACCTGTCCCTTGGAAACTATAACCGGAAATTCAAGCCGACAAAGACGCCTTACGACTGGCTGTCCAGGGATGAGAAGAGAGACCGTGCCTTCGGGGATGACCCGCTGACGAACTTCATCTTCACCGCGGGCGCGTACCGGGATTTCTTCGAGGTGATCTTAAAGACCGCAAAACTCGAAAAAGCAGGCAAAATGTGCACCGACCTCCCGGTCCTGATCCTCTCCGGAAGCAAAGATCCGGTGGGAGAGGAGACAAAAGGCGTGCGGAGAGTTTACGACCGCTATGATAAAGCAGGGGTAGAAGATCTCTCCATCGGCTTTTATGAGGGTGCGAGGCATGAACTTTTAAATGAACTCAACCGCGAACAGGTATCTGGGGATATTCTGGAGTGGATCGAGGAGCGTGAGAACAACAAATAATTCAAGTCGAACGTCCGTGAGACTTGGCGCGTGATTCTGGTCAGCAAAGCTGACATATTCCATACAGAATCACTGCGCATCCCCGCGGAGCGTTTATCTCAGCCGGAGACCCAACTCCCACTGAGACAAATTTGCTATTACTCACCACCTAATGAGGTGGGAGTCTTCTCGACTGAGATAAAAGCGGCAGACTGGCTGCGCTGATCTGCGGGTCAGTCTGCTATAAATTCAATATTTGTAACTATTCAGTACCTTCATAGTTACACGCAAAAATCCATTCCTGATCAGCTTCGCTGATGGGGTTTTTGCCTTCCAGCCTATGTTTTCTTACGGTCAGCGCAGCAAGTGCGCAGACTTACTGGACAGTTACCAATATTTTTCTTAAACATTCTTAAATACATCTATATTATCAACAATGGTGAAAAATCCACCTGTCAAAAATAGTTCTGAAAAATTCAGCAAAGCAAAAACATCTTAAACATGTTTGGAAAGGAGTCTTTTTGTTCAGTAAAATCAACAGCATATACCTTCGCGGCATGGAGGGAAAGAATGTGACCGTGGAGGCGGACGTCAGCGATGGACTTCCGGGGCTGATCCTCGTAGGTTACCTTGCGTCCGAGGTACGGGAAGGCGGAGACAGGGTGCGGACGGCGATCAAAAATCTCGGACTTTCCCTGCCGCCCAAAAAGATCACAATCAACCTGTCCCCGGCAGATTTTAGAAAGGAAGGGACCGGATTCGACCTCGCGATCGCCGCTGCCATTTTATCCGCCTACGGTGGATTTCGGGCGAAAGATCTCAAAGACGCTGTCTTGTTCGGAGAACTGGGGCTGGACGGGACTGTTCGGGGAATTCCTGGGGTTATGGCACTTACAGACCAGGCACGGGAAAGTGGTTTTAAACGTGTATTTTTACCTGTGGAGAATGTGAATGAAGCATCCGTTATAGGGGGAATGGAACTTTATGGGATCCGGGATCTGAGACATCTCCTGGAGGTGCTTTCGGGAAAGCTTCCTATGCAGGCGGAGTCAACGATAAATATGGACGAATTGCAGAATTCCATGAACCGTTACGAGGTGGATTTTTCAGAACTTTCCGGTCAGCCGCTGCTCAGAAGAGCAGCCGAGGTGGCGGCAGCTGGAAAACATAATCTTTTGATCGTTGGTCCTGCGGGAGCTGGAAAGACCATGCTGGCAAAAAGAATGCCGACGATCATGCCGGGGCTTGATATCGCAGAGAGCATCGAGATCTCAAAAATCTATAGTGTGAGCCATCTCCTGACAGCCAAAGAGCCTTTGATCCGGACACGTCCGTTCCGGGCGCCCCATCACACCGTGTCGGTTCAGGCACTGACCGGAGGTGGGAGAAGACCGAAGCCGGGGGAGATATCTCTTGCCACCGGCGGGATTTTGTTCCTTGACGAGTTTCCGGAATTCTCCAGAGCAGCCCTGGAGACGTTGCGTCAGCCTTTGGAGGAACGGGAGGTGACTGTCTCGAGAGTGGAAGCTTCCGTAACATATCCTGCGAATTTCCAGCTCGTTGCGGCCATGAACCCCTGTCCTTGCGGTCATTTCCCAGACCGTTCCCGCTGTCGCTGCACCGATGGACAAATAACCCGGTATTTACAGAAAGTATCGGGACCGATGTTAGACCGGATCGATATCTGCGTGGAGGCATCACCGATCACTTACGGAGATATCAGAAGCAGCGGAAATAACGAATCATCCCGTGAAATCCGTGCCCGTGTGGAACAGGCAAGGAAGATCCAGGGAGAACGTTTTGCAGGTGAAAATATCCGCTGCAACGGCGAAATGTCAGGACGTCATATCCGGAAGTTCTGCTGGCTCGGACGCGAAGAAGAAAAGTTTATGGAAGAAATTTTTAAAAAGCTTGCCCTTTCAGCCAGGATGCATGACCGAATCCTGAAAGTAGCACGGACAACGGCAGATCTTGCAGAAGAAGAGAAAATCCGGCTTGCGGATCTCTGTGAAGCAGTGTCTTATGTGAAGAGCCGCGATAAATTCTGGGGAAATTAAAAGGAGAATATGAAATTATGACAAGTAATACACTCACCGACCGCGAAGCTCTCTACTGCCTCTGCCACGTTCCCGGTTTCGGCGGCGTAACAATCAGAGGCCTGAAAGACACATTTGGGACCTACCTGTCTGCCTGGAGGGTAAAGCCCCAGGAACTGCAGAAATCAGGAGTCCTCACGGAGCGGCGTGCGGAGGTCTTCCGGGAGTCGAGAAAACACGAATCTGCATGGCGGAAGGAGTTTGCCGGCCTGGCACAGAAGAACATCCGCGTCATCGCGGAATGCGACCCGGACTATCCGACCCGGTTTCTTCCATATAAAGATCGCCCGGCAGCCCTCTTTGTAAAAGGCAGTCTCCCGGAAAACGAGGTCCCGTCGGTGGCCATCGTGGGCGCGAGAGCCTGCACGGAGTACGGGAAGGAAGCGGCAGGCTTCTACGCCGGGGAACTCGCCAACGCCGGAGTCAACATCATCAGCGGCATGGCAGCCGGCGTGGACGGCTATGCCCACAGAGGCGCCATTGAGCGTGGAAAGCCCACCTACGCAGTCTTGGGCTGCGGGGTAAACGTCTGCTACCCACGGGAAAATTACAAAATTTTCCATGCCATGGAGGAAAACGGCGGCATCCTCTCGGAGTTCGTCCCGGGAACCCGCCCCGCCGCCATGAATTTCCCCATGCGCAACCGGATCATCAGCGCCCTCGCTGATGCGGTTATTATAATAGAAGCGAGGGAGAAGAGCGGATCCCTTATCACGGCGGACTTTGCCCTGGAACAGGGAAAAGAAGTTTTCGCCCTTCCGGGACGGGCAAATGACCCATTAAGCGGTGGCTGCAACCGCCTGATCCAGGGCGGTGCGAACATGCTTTTAAGCCCCTCGGATGTGCTGGAATTCCTTGGGATGAAATACGAAAGAAAATTAACGATTCATAAATTTTCACAAAATAGGCTTGCCAAGAACGAAAATTTGGTGTATGCTTCGGTTGATTCGCGCCCCAGATATCTGGAAGAGATCGCCGCACTCTGCGGACTCTCCGTGACAGAATGTATGGAAGCCCTTTTAAAGCTGGAGCTTGCGGGACTTGTTTTTGGAACCGGGAATCAATATTATAAAAAAGCGGAATGATTGCAGAAGGATGTGAAGAATATGGCGAACAGTCTTGTGATTGTAGAGTCTCCTGCAAAGGTTAAAACAATTAAAAAATTCCTGGGAAGCACATATGAGGTCGACGCGTCCAACGGACACGTGAGAGATCTTCCGAAGAGCCAGCTCGGAATTGATGTGGAAAATGATTATGAACCGAAATATATTACGATCCGGGGCAAGGGAGATATCCTTGCGAAGCTTCGGAAGGAAGTAAAAAAAGCAGATAAAATTTATCTCGCAACTGACCCTGACCGTGAGGGAGAAGCGATTTCCTGGCATTTGATGAAAGCGTTAAAGCTTGACGAGGTAAAAGATAAAAAAGTATACAGGATCAGCTTCAATGAGATCACGAAAAATGCGGTAAAGGCGTCCTTAAAGGCACCCCGCGATATCGATATGAACCTGGTGGACGCCCAGCAGACGAGGCGTATCCTGGACCGTATTGTTGGCTATAAGATCAGCCCGATCCTCTGGGAGAAGGTTAAGAGAGGCCTTAGCGCCGGCCGTGTCCAGTCTGCGGCCCTCCGCATGATCTGCGACAGGGAAGAGGAGATCTCCGCGTTTATCCCGGAGGAATACTGGAGCCTCGACGCGATGTTAAAAGCTCCGGGTTCAAAGAAACCGGCAGCAGCCCATTTTCATAATGACAAAGATGGAAAAACGGAGATCAAGAGCAAGGCGGAGCTTGACGCTTTACTTGAGTCCTTAAAGGGACAGAAATTTATCGTGACAGATATCAGAAACGGGGAGCGCACGAAGAAACCGCCGCTTCCGTTTACAACGAGTACCCTGCAGCAGGAGGCGTCCAAGGCGTTGAACTTTTCTACCCAGAAGACCATGCGCCTCGCCCAGCAGCTCTACGAGGGCGTTGATGTAAAGGGCCATGGCACCGTCGGTCTCATCACCTACCTGCGTACCGATTCCACCCGTGTGGCTGAGGAAGCAGAGAAGATGGCAAGTGATTTCATCGCTGAAAACTACGGCGAGAATTACCTGTCCCAGGGTGAAAATACAAAGAAGAACAGCGGAAAGATCCAGGATGCCCACGAGGCGATCCGTCCGACAAATCTTTCCTTAACACCTGTAAAGGTAAAAGAATCCCTGGCACGAGACCAGTTCCGCCTCTACCAGCTGATCTGGAAGCGCTTCACGGCGAGCCGCATGTCCGCGGCTGTCTATGAGACAACATCCGTAAAGATCGGAGCGGGCGGAAACGAGTTTACGATGACGGCATCCAGACTGAAGTTCGACGGCTTCATGTCCGTCTATATCGAGGCGGATGAGAAAGAGGAGAAAAACCAGATCCTCTCGAAGCTGGAAAAAGGTGAGGAGCTTGAGCTTGCGGATCTCGTGAGCGCCCAGCACTTTACCCAGCCGCCGGCCCATTACACAGAGGCATCCCTGGTAAAAGCCATGGAGGAACAGGGCATCGGCCGTCCGAGCACCTACGCACCGACGATCACAACGATCTTAGCCCGCCGTTACGTGGTAAAAGAGAACAAGAACATCTATGTGACCGAGATCGGTGAGGTCGTTAACCGGATCATGAAGCAGTGCTTCCCGAGCATCGTGGACATTGCCTTCACCGCGAACCTGGAGTACCTGTTAGACAGCGTCGGCGAGGGCCTGACCCCGTGGAAGACCATCGTAAGAAACTTCTACCCTGATCTTATGGAAGCGGTGGAAGAGGCCCAGAGAACCTTAGAGACTGTCCATATCGCAGACGAGGAGTCCGACGAGATCTGCGAACTTTGCGGAAGAAGGATGGTCATCAAATACGGTCCCCATGGAAAATTCCTCGCATGTCCTGGATTCCCGGAGTGCCGCAACACAAAGCCGTATTTGGAGAAGACAGGAATCCCGTGCCCGAAGTGTGGAAAAGAAGTCATCATTAAGAAGACGAAAAAGGGAAGAAAGTATTACGGCTGTGAAGCCAACCCGGACTGTGATTTCATGTCCTGGCAGAAACCATCCACTGAGAAGTGCCCGGAGTGCGGCAGCTACATGGTGGAAAAAGGAAACAAACTCGTCTGCGCCAATGAGCAGTGCGGATTTGTGATGCCGATGAAGGAAAATAAGGAAGAAAAAGAAGATTAATATAGCGAGATCAAGATCCGGCAGGGTGCCCAGAAGAGGCTCTGCCGGATATTTGCCGTAAACAAATGGTACAATTTCAATGATTCAAACTTTTAAAATGTGATAAGAACTTGACAATTTATTTCGAGTTATCTTAATTATCCGAAAAAGTCTTGAAATTCTGGAAATATCGTGTTACAATTTAATCGATCAAATATTATTCGTACGATATCAGAAAGTAAAGGAGGTTTTCGGAAATGAGTGTTGAATTATTGGATAAGACCAGAAAAATAAACAAACTGCTCCACAACAACAATTCGCACAAGGTCGTATTCAACGACATCTGTAAAGTTTTAAGCGAAATTTTGCTGTCGAACATTCTCGTGATCAGCAAGAAAGGAAAAGTCCTGGGTGTCAGCATCTGTCCTGGTGTTGATGAGATCCATGAGTTGATTGAGGACAAGGTAGGCGGCTATGTCGATAAAATGTTTAACGAACGCCTCTTAAGTGTCCTTTCCACCAAGGAAAATGTAAACCTTGCGACTCTCGGATTCGCTGAGGAGAATGTAAAGAAGTATCAGGCAATCATCGCCCCGATCGATATCGCAGGTGAGCGCCTCGGAACCTTATTTATGTACAAATCCGACGAGCAGTACGATATCGATGATATTATCCTCTGCGAGTATGGCACGACCGTTGTCGGCCTGGAGATGATGCGTTCCGTAAACGAGGAGAACGCCGAGGAGACAAGAAAAGTCCAGATCGTAAAATCTGCGATCAGCACCTTATCCTTCTCCGAGTTAGAAGCGATCACCCATATCTTCGAGGAGCTTGACGGAAACGAGGGAATCCTTGTAGCCAGCAAGATCGCCGACAGAGTCGGGATCACCCGCTCCGTGATCGTAAACGCACTCCGCAAATTCGAGAGTGCCGGGGTTATCGAGTCCCGTTCTTCCGGTATGAAGGGAACCTACATTAAGGTCTTAAACGATGTGGTATTCGATGAGTTAAAAGCCTTAAAGGCAGTAAATACAAAATAAGACAGGGAGACCTGTGGAAAAGAGGCGCGGCTGGGTGAAAAGCCGCGCCTCTTTTTTAATATGAATTGTTGTATGACATCAGATAGATCAGGCTGTATCTGGTGCATGAGGGATTTAAGGAGAGAAAAGACTATTAAAAGGTCTATCATATATAGAAGAATCCCTGCCGCCGCATGCCCGAATGACCTTGTTTTTTATGAAATCAAATGTAATGGAAAAAAATCAAAAAAAATAGAAAAAAGTGCTTGCAGTGAAAAATGACTTATGATATAGTGAAAAAGCTGATATTATGCACGTCTGCGGATTCTGCGAGTGGTGCCTGAGAAGCTCAGGTGTTCGTGGAAGTGAGATGCAGGCGGAAGAAAACAACCAAATGGAGGAAAAAAACATGAGCGTAATTTCAATGAAACAGCTTCTGGAAGCCGGCGTACATTTCGGTCACCAGACAAGAAGATGGAACCCGAAAATGGCACCGTACATCTACACAGAGAGAAACGGTATCTACATCATCGACCTTCAGAAATCTGTAGGCAAAGTTGATGAGGCTTACAAGGCAGTTGCTGATATCGCAGCTGAGGGCGGCACAATCCTTTTCGTAGGTACAAAGAAGCAGGCTCAGGACGCTATCAAGACTGAGGCAGAGCGTTGCGGAATGTACTACGTAAACGAGAGATGGCTTGGCGGTATGCTTACAAACTTCAAGACCATCCAGTCCAGAATCGCTAGATTAAAAGCAATCGAGAAGATGTCTGAGGACGGAACATTCGACGTACTTCCGAAGAAGGAAGTTATCGAGTTAAAGAAAGAGTGGGAGAAGCTTGAGAAGAACCTTGGCGGTATCAAGGAAATGAAGAAGATCCCGGACGCTATCTTTATCGTAGATCCGAAGAAGGAAAGAATCTGTGTACAGGAAGCTCACACACTTGGAATCACTCTGATCGGTATCGCTGATACAAACTGCGATCCGGAAGAACTCGACTATGTAATTCCGGGTAACGACGACGCTATCAGAGCCGTTAAGCTTATCGTTTCCAAGATGGCAGACGCTGTCATCGAGGCTAAACAGGGCGAGGCTGAGGAAGCAGAAGCAGCTGAGGAGAACGCAGAGGCTTAAGTTGTTATAAGGAATCCAAGGAGGTGCTGTCAGTGGCAGCACCTTCTTCCGAAAAGACACGTTTTGATTCTTTAATATGATTCGGAGGAAATGAAACATGGCAGCAGTTACAGCTAAAATGGTAAAAGATTTAAGAGAAATGACAGGCGCTGGAATGATGGACTGTAAGAAAGCCCTTTCTGCTACAGACGGCGACATGGACAAAGCAGTTGAGTTCTTAAGAGAAAAAGGACTTGCAGGCGCTGAGAAGAAAGCTGGACGTATCGCAGCTGAGGGTATCGTTGACACAGCTATGGCAGCAGACGAGAAGAAAGCTGTTATCGTTGAGGTTAACTCTGAGACAGACTTCGTTGCTAAGAACGCTAAGTTCCAGGCATACGTTGCTCAGGTAGCAGCTCAGGCTCTTACAACAACAGCGACAGATATGGATGCATTTATGGACGAGAAGTGGACAGCAGATGAGAGCCTTACTGTTAAGGAAGCTCTTTCTTCTGAAATCTCCATCATCGGTGAGAACATGAGCATCCGTCGTTTCAAACAGGTTACAGAGGAGAACGGTTTCGTTTCTTCCTATATTCATGCAGGCGGCAGAATCGGTGTTCTTCTTGACGTTCAGACAGATGTTGTAAACGACGCTGTAAAAGAGATGGCAAAGAACGTTTGTATGCAGGTTGCAGCTCTTAACCCGAAGTACACAAACCGCAACGAAGTAAGCGCAGATTACATCGAGCATGAGAAATCCATCCTTATGGCTCAGATCCAGAACGATCCGAAGGAAGCTTCCAAGCCGGAGAAGGTTATCCAGGGTATGATCCAGGGTCGTATCAACAAAGAGATGAAAGAGATCTGTCTCTTAGACCAGGTTTACGTAAAAGCAGAGGACGGCAAGCAGTCCGTAGCTCAGTATGTAGCACAGGTTGCTAAAGAGAACAGCGCTAACATCGAAGTTAAGAGCTTCGTTCGTTTCGAGACTGGTGAAGGTCTTGAGAAGAAAAACGAGGACTTCGCAGCTGAGGTTGCTGCTCAGATGGGTAAATAATTCATAAAGCGAAAATGCTGCTTATATCGAATAATTCATATAAGCTGTTAAAAACAGCCGGAATCCAGTATTTCTGTGGGTTCCGGCTATTTTAATTTGTGTGAGCTCTTGCAATTTTCCTGAATATTCGATATAATAATACAGCACTTTAAAGTTTAATGCTTTAAATTGAAAAATGAGTTTCAGGGGAGAGAAAATTGTTATGAGTGAAGAAAAGAAACTGAATATGCCTCAGTCGCTTCTGCTCCTGCTTCTGATCATCGGATCAGTCGCAGTCTGCATCCGGCTGAAGACGGGAGGACCGATGATCGGACTGTTTTTCAGCTGGATCATCATCTATCTGTTTTGTAAATGGTTAAAGATCAAATATGACCATGTTGTGAGTGGTGCCTACGACGCGATCCGTGTGGTCGTTCCGACACTATGTCTGCTTATGGCGATCGGCGTCATGATCGGTACCTGGCTCCAGAGCGGTACGATCGCCACGATCATCGCAGGCGGTCTGAAACTGATCGATCCAACCTGGCTCCTGCCGTTGACACTTGTATTCTGCGCCGTTTTAAGCCTTGTGACCGGAACATCCTACGGCTCGGTCGGAAGTGCCGGTGTCGCGATGATGGCGATTGGAAATGCGATGGGAATCAATCCTGGAATGGTGGCAGGCGCAGTCATCTGCGGTGCCATGTTCGGGGATAAGTTAAGCCCGCTCTCCGATACGACGAATCTTGCCCCGGCTGTTGCGGGCGCGAAACTCAACGATCACGTGCGGTCCATGTTATGGACAACGCTGCCGACCTTTGTGATCAGCCTGGTCCTGTTTGTCATTCTCGGGATCAGTCAGACCTCCGGTGGTTATGAAGAGGGAAACCTTCTTGTCTACACGGAGGCACTTCAGGGAGAATTTAAACTTGGTCTTGTGACATTGATCCCGGCGGCGGTTATCATTGTCCTGCTCTTATGTAAAGTCAACGCGATCGTATCCCTGGGACTGTCCTCGGTGTGCGCCGGTGCGGTTGCGTTCTTCTGCCAGGGCGCGACGCTCCAGAGCATCATCCGTGTTGCTTACAACGGCTATACGACCCAGATTGAGGAGGCTGTTCTGAAAACGATCTTAAACCGTGGCGGTATGAGCAGCATGCTGCAGTATGTGGCGATCATCTGTTTCGCGGTCGGAATGGGCGGCATGCTGGACAGGCTGGGTGTTCTTGACAACATCCTGCGCGCGATCACCGGACGGATTAACAGCGATGGCGGCCTGATCTTCGCGACGCTCCTCGTCGGTTATATCACAAGCCTGATCAGCTGTTCCCAGCCGATGTCCCATGTCCTGACCGGAAACATGATGAAACCGTTGTTTAAGGAGAGAAAGATTGCCCCGGAGATTTTATCGAGAAGCCTGGAGGATGCGGGAACGCTCTCTGGACCGATGATCCCGTGGCATGGGTACTGCGTATACATGGCGGGAACGCTCGGCGTCGCATGGTCTGCGTTCTTCCCATATCTGTTCCTGTTATATCTGACTCCGTTTTTCAGCATCTTTTACGGCTTTACCGGAATCTCGATCCGGCATGTGGAGGATGAAAACGAACAGAAGCAGGGATGAAGCGCGGAAGGGAAAAAGGAGAGAAAATCATGATGGAGACAAAACTTGTACTTCTCGGTACCGGAACGCCGAACGCGTGCCCGGATGCCAGCGGTCCGTCCTCTGCGGTCGTTGTTGGCGACCGGGCGTACCTCGTTGATTTCGGTCCGGGGGTCGTCCGCCAGGCAGCGAAGGCATACCGGAACGGGATCGACGCGCTTCGCCCGGACAGGCTGGTGACCGCGTTCTGCACACACCTGCACACGGATCACACGGTAGGATACCCGGACCTGATCTTTACCCCATGGGTCCTGGAGCGGAAAGAACCACTCCGGGTATTTGGACCGAAAGGGATCCGGGATATGACAGAGCATTTGCTAAAGGCCTACAAGGTGGATATTGATTTCCGGATCAACGGTTTTGAAAAGGCAAATGAAGTGGGATACCGGGTGGAAACACAGGAAATAAATTCCGGAGTTATCTACCGGGATGACCGTGTGACGGTCGAAGCCTTCCCGGTGAGCCATGGGACGCTTGAGAGCTATGGCTTCAAATTTACGACGCCGGACCGGGTGATCGTGATCAGTGGGGATACCGCGCCGCTTGAGATCGTTGCGGAAAAGGCAAAGGGCTGTGATATTCTTCTCCATGAAGTAGAATACACGGCAGGTCTTGCCGCGAGGGAACCGAAGTGGCAGAAATACCATCGGGAGGTTCACACCCTGAGTGTGGATCTTGCAGAGATCGCGAAGAAGGCAGGACCAAAGCTTCTCGTCACATACCACCGGATCTATCACATGGAGATCCAGGACAACACGGTGGATGTGGGAGCCGAGATGGCGAGAAGAAACGAGGCGATCCTTGAGGAGATACGGAATGCCGGTTACGAAGGTCCTGTGGTGAATGGAATGGACCTGGATGTCTTTTAGAAAACAGGCACTGACGTGCCAAAGATGCGCACTCTTTTTCGTTACAGCCCAATGTCTTAAAAACACCTGACCGCAGCATTGCCAGAAACAGTAGTAAGCAGTATAATGATATTTAATAAAAAACGAAGAGGACAGGCCAAACCACAGTTCAGGCTGGACCGGGACGGGAAAGGGCGCGCAAACCTACCGGAGGGCTGGCTTGACGATTATATGCTTCCACAGTATAATTATACGTAACAGCGTTGTCGCCGGAAGGCGGCGTGCCCGTTTAGTATCTGAAAGAGAGGAACCTGATATGCCGGATCTCTATTTTTTTCTTTGACGGTTATCAATTGTTTTGTCCTTGGGTTCATGTGTATGATCGTCAATTTCAGTGAAGCGCTGTTTCCGAGACAGAGAAGGACTTTTCTGCTGACCTTCATCCTGATCGGCGTGATCTCAGTCCTTGAGCTGGTTACCGTGATCGTGGATGGGACTCCGGTAAGACTCCGCCCGGTCAATATCATGGCAAAGTACCCTGATCTCAGTGCTCTATTACCTCTACTGCAATGAAATGTGAAACCAGCTGGATGGATTGACGGGACTCTTAAGCCAGAAGAGCTATCTGAACCGGACACTGAACCTCCAGCCGGAGGATAAGATGCTGATCGTCCTCGACCTCGACAATTTTAAGTACATCAACGATACATACGGTCATCAGGCGGGGGACCAGTGCCTGAAGGTGATCGCGGAATGTCTGAAAAAGGCGTATTCCCGCTATGGAAACTGTTACCGGATCGGCGGAGATGAGTTCTGCGTCCTGTTCAGGAAACCGGAGAAGGAAAAATACTGCAGGGAGAAATTTTACTGGATCACAGAAAAAATCGCTGCATATGCTCCCAGGTGCCTCATACGGCAGTGCCCTGATCGAGGAGCAGGAGAGCATTTCCGACACAAAAGCGCGCGCGGACGCGAATATGTATGCGAATAAAAAAGCACGGAAACAGGCAAGGTGACCGGGGCGGATGAAAAGGATGGAATACATGCAGGACCTTGTTGCGTTGAATAGAAAGAAAAGGACAGGAGGGGGCAGGCGCTCTGTAATCTTTGGAGCCGTTATGCTCCTTCTCTGCACTCCGGGTCTGGCAGGCTGTCAGAATGGGGAAACGGCGGTTTCCGAAAAGGAGCGATCAAGGCGGGCATGAACGGTCATATCGCAAAACTGACCGATGAGGCGGTCATCCGGAAGCATCTGGAACAGATCTTTTAAAAGATAGGAGCAGGAAATGGACTTATACAGAATTATCCTTGTGGATGACGAGGAGGAAGTGCGTAAGAGCATTATCCGCAAGATCGACTGGCAGGCGGTTGGATTTACCGTTGTCGGGGACGCGGAGAATGGGGAGGACGCGTTGGAGAAGATCGAAGCCTTAGAGCCGGACGTGGTCCTCACGGATATCCGGATGCCATACATGGACGGGCTGACGCTTGCGGAGAAGATCCGCCAGAGGTATCCATCGATGAAGATCGTCATTTTTTCCGGATATGATGATTTCGATTATGCGAAGCGCGCGATCAAGCTGAATGTGACGGAGTATATTTTAAAGCCCGTGAATGTGGAGGAGCTGACGGCGATCCTGAGGAGGATCCAGGAGAGCCTCGACGAGGAGATCGAGCAGAAGCGCGATGTGAGCCTTCTGCGGGAAAACTACAGACGCAGCCTGCCGATCCTGCGCGAGCAGTTCCTAAAGGATCTTGTGAGCCACCAGATGGACGGGAAAACGGTCAATGACCGCCTGGAACAGTACGATATCCCACTTGCGGGAGCGAAAAAGTGGATCTCCATTGCGGTGAAAGCGGAAATTTCCGAAGTGTCAGGGGAGCTGATCCTTCCGCTCCACGAGGAGCGGGAGCTGATCCCGATCTCTGTGATGCAGATCCTTGAGGAGAACCTGAAACCGTACTGCAGATTCTCCCTGTTCTCGTTCTCCGGGGCGGCTGACGCGGAGATCGCCGGGATCGTGGCGATCGATGAGAACAACTCCCAGACCAGCATGATCGACATCTTAAGCGATATCTGCAAGGAGATCCGGAAGATCTTGATGATCCCGGTAACGATCGGGATCGGGCACAGCCGGACGGAGCTCGGTCTGATCTGTGAGTCCTTCCGGTCAGCGCTCGATGCCTTGGGCTACTGCGCAATTGTCGGGAGCGGCAGTACGATCTACATCAACGATGTGGAGCCGGTGAACACCGGAAAGCTCCAGTTTACCGCGGAGGACGAGTCTGCCCTCATCCAGGCGGTAAAATTCGGTCCGGAGGAGAAGATAAGGTCCGTGGTATCCGGGATCATCGGAAGGATGTCTGACGCGAAGGTCCATGCGCGGCAGTACCAGACCTACATGTTCAGCACCGCGAACTGTCTGGTCCAGCTCATCCAGCAGTACGACCTGGAGATGGGAGTGCTTTTTGGGGATACCGGGATGGGGACGGACCCGTTTATGATGATCCGGCAGGTGATGAACCGGGAGAAGTTCTCAAAATGGCTTCTTGAGGCGGCACTCAGGATCAACGGGGCGATGGACCAGGAGCGTGACAATACGACGCGCCAGAGCATGGAGCGCGCGAAGCGGTATATCATGGAGAATTACCAGGATCCGGACTTGTCTGTGGAGCAGGTCTGCCGGACGCTGCACATGAGTCCCGCCTATTTTTCGACGATGTTCAAAAAAGCGACGGGGCAGACCTATATCGGTTACCTGACGGATGTGCGTCTCAATAAGGCTGTGGAGCTGTTGAATAAGACGGATGACAAGACCTATGTGATCGCGGCAAAGGTCGGCTACCAGGAACAGAATTATTTCAGCTACGTATTTAAGAAAAAATTCGGCGTTTCACCGACGAAATTCAGAGGAAGCCGGTCGTAGGGCCGGCGGGGGAGAGGGGTATGAAACCGGAAAATGAGGGCAGCTTTTTCAAACGGACCAGCATCCGCTATATGATCTTCGTCTACTTTACGGTGACAGCCCTGGCGGCGAGCATCTTTATCGGACTGTCCCTGTACAGCCGGATGTCAAAGCAGATGTCGGATACGATGCAGGAGGAGAACCAGATCCTGATCGACCAGCTGAACCGGTCTGTGGATGTGTGGCTCCGCGGAATCATGAAGCTTTCGGACACCACATACTACGGGATCGTAAAAAACACGGATCTGAGGAATGAGAGTGTCAACAAAGAGATGACGCTTCTCTACGACAACAACAAGGATAATGTCGAGAATATCGCCCTGTTTTCCAGAGACGGAGAGCTTTTGGAGGCCGTTCCCGCCACGAGACTCAGGACGGGGGCAGATCCGGCAGCGGAACCGTGGTTTGAGGCGGCGCTGAAAAAGACGGAGAATCTTCACTTCTCAGTCCCGCATGTCCAGCGGGTGTTCGACGCGGGGGAGAACCAGTACCGTTGGGTGATCTCGGCGGCGCGCGCGGTGGAGATCACGGAGGGCTCGTCCACGGAGCAGGGCGTTCTCCTCATCGACATCCGCTATGACAGCCTGGAACAGCTGTTTGACGGGATTACCCTGGGAAACGGCGGCTATGTCTATCTTCTCGGCGCGGACGGGGAGCTGATCTACCATCCGCAGTCCCAGCTGATCTACTCAGGGCTCGAGGATGAGAACCTTGAGGCGGCAGCGGAATACAGGGACGGGATCCATCGGGAGGAATATAAAGGAAAGGGGCGTGCCGTGACGGTCAAGACGGTCGGCTATACCGGCTGGAAGATCGTCGGGGCGGCGGCACTCGGCGGCGCATCCTTAAACGCGTTGAAGACAAGGATCCTGATCGTGTTTATTGTTGCCTTTGTCGTATTCATCCTCGCGGTCATCAATGCTTACATTTCTACGAGGATTACGACGCCGATCGAAAAACTGGAGCGTTCTGTGAACGGGATTGAGGCGGGCAATCTGGAAACGGAAGTCTATGTGGGCGGTTCCTATGAGATCCGTCACCTCGGCACCTCCATCCGGAACATGACGACCCAGATCCGGCATCTGATGGATGACATCGTGGCGGAGCATGAATCCAAACGGAAAAATGAATTTGATGTTTTACAGTCGCAGATCAACCCGCATTTCCTTTACAACACCCTCGATATCATCGTCTGGATGATCGAGAATGAGAAACAGGCGGACGCGGTGAAGGTCGTGACGGCGCTCGCCAGATTTTTCCGGATCAGCTTAAGCCGTGGGAAGAGCATTATTCCCGTTCGGGATGAGCTGGAACATGTGAGAAACTATCTGATGATCCAGCACATGCGGTTTAAGAATCGTTTTACTTATGAGATTGAGGCGGATGAGGATGTCATGGAACTCGCGAGCGTGAAGCTGATCCTTCAGCCGCTCGTGGAGAATGCGATCTATCACGGAATGGAGTTTATGGACGGCGATGGGGAGATCCACATCCGGGTGTACCGGGACGGGGATGATCTTTATATGAAGGTCTCCGACAACGGACTCGGGATGACGAAGGAACAGGTGGAAGGCATGTTCATGGATAAGCCGCATGTGAAGTCCGGAAGTGGCTCCGGGATTGGGGTGCGGAACGTCAATGAGCGGATCCGGCTGTATTTTGGACAGGAATACGGTCTGTCCATCGAATCCGAGCTCGATGAGGGGACGGTCGTGACGATCCACATGCGGGCGGTGTCTTACGCTGAGACTGCAGAGGGGGAAAAGATCCATGTCAAATAGAGAAAAAATCAGCTGGTGTGCCGGCGTCCTTCTCCTTGTGATGCTCTATCTGCTGTCGTCCACGGATCTGATCATCAAGGAAAAAAAGAGGGAGATCTGCCGGATCTCCGTCATCATAGACAACGTGAATGACAACTATTATGGGAGCTTCCGCGCGGGCATGGATATGGCGGAGAAGAAGTATCAGGCGGATGTCAATTTCATCACGCTGTACGCGGAAAACGATGAGGAACAGCAGGAAGAACTGATCGTCCGTGAAATAAAGGACGGAGCGAATGCGATCATCCTTGCACCGGTCCGCGAGGATCTCGCGGTCATGAAGCTCGATGAGATCTCGCCAGGCTGCCCGGTGATCTTTCTTGGTCCCACGGCGATCAACAGCTCGGTGGCGTGCTCCATCTCTGTGGACCGCTACGAGATGGGACGGACGCTTGGGGAGAAGATTGCGGAGAGCGAGGATCCGGCTGTGCCGGTATGCCTGTTCTCCGAGGGAATGGAGTACACGGGGAACCTTGACGCGTATGACGGGATCCGCTCTGTGCTGGACCCCGCCGGTTTTACCGTACGTCTGATCGAGAAAAAGTCAGAGGACACATACCGCAAGGCTATCGAGGAAACGGTATATCCGGAGAGCGGTGATTTTATGGCGGTCGGCATGGATGTTGGTGCCTTATCCGAACTTGCGGATATCCTGGAGGGCAGCAGTGTGTACCGGGAACATGTGACGGCTCTTTACGGGATCGGGAGTACGACGGCGCTCTTAAACCAGCTCGACCGGGGGATCGTCAAGGGTCTGATGGCATGGAACCGGTTCGACGAGGGGTATTTAAGTGTTGAAAAGGCGGTTCAGGCAGCTGGGGGAGAGTGGAAGGAAAAACGGATCACATTGACACCGGAGTATATCGACGGGGAGATCTTAAGGAGTGGGATCTTCGAAAAGATGCTATATCCGATGGAATAGGGGGAGGCAGGTATGAAAAAGGGAAATGTTCTGATCCTTGCCATTGCGGCGACGGCGCTTCTCGGGGGAAGCGCCTGGCTGTACGCGAAAAAGACCGGAGGGCATGAGGAAAAAAAGACGTCCCTGCGGATCGGTGTCCTGTTATACCGCGGGGATGACACGTTCATCGGCACTCTCCGGAATTCCATGGAGCAGGCGGCGAAGGAATATGAAAAAGAGACCGGGGTCCGCGTGACGCTGGATGTCCGGGACGCGAAGAGAAATCAGCTCACGCAGAACAGCCAGGCGGAGCGTATGATCGATCTTGGCTGCGACGTGCTCTGCGTCAATATGGTGGACCGTTCCGCCGCGTCCGGCGTGATCGATCAGGCCATGGAGTCGGATATTCCCATTGTCTTTTTCAACCGGGAGCCGGTCGCGGAGGACATGAACCGCTGGGAGAAACTGTACTATGTGGGAGCGGACGCAAAGGAGTCCGCGGTTCTGGAGGGGCAGATCCTCGTGGACGCCTACCGGAAGAATCCGTCCACCCTTGACCGGAACGGGGACGGGGTTGTTTCGTATGTCCTCCTTGAGGGGGAGACGAACCACCAGGATTCCCTGATCCGCACGGAGTGGTCCATCGAGACCCTGAAGGATGGCGGCGTTCCGATCGAGAAGATCACAGGCGGGATCGCGAACTGGGAGAGAAACCAGGCCTCGGCCCTCATGGAACAGTGGCTTTCGGATTATGGGAACAAAATCGAGCTTGTGCTTTGCAACAATGATGACATGGCAATCGGTGCGATCGATGCCATCGAGCGGGCAGGGATCGTTGCCGGGACGATCAAGCTTGTCGGGATCGACGGGACACCGGCCGGTCAGGAGGCGTTCCGCGAGGGAAAGCTCTTCGGGACGGTTGAGTCCAGCAAGGATATCTACGCGAAGAGGATCTTCGATACGGCAGAGGAGCTCGCAATGGGAAAAGAGGTGACCCAGGAAAAATATTTCTGGTGTCCCCAGCATATCATCGCTAACTGACATCATTTTTTACAGGCATGTGTGAGGCGGCACATGCCTGTACTGTTATATTTAAGCTGATTTCTGCCATGATATGACAAAAAATTGTGGTTTTTTTACAGGAATCAAAGAATTTTAATAATTTATCATAAAAAATAGTATGGAAAAATGCACAAAGGCAGGCTATAATGAATTCATCGTTAAGGAAAAATGCCTAAACGGTCAAAATTATTTTTTGAATGGGAGGATTCAAAACATGAGAATGACAAAGAAAGTAACAGCAATGGCACTGGCTTCCATGATGGCCCTGTCTTTAGCAGGATGCGGAGGAAGCTCTTCCACAACAGCAACAACAGCAGCAGCTACTGAGGCAGCAAAAGAGACAACAGCAGCAGCTACCGAGGCAGCAAAAGAAGCTGCAACAACAGCTGCAGCCGCAGCAGCAACCACAGATGTAGCAGACAAGAAAGTCGGCATCAGCATCTACAAGTTCGATGATAACTTCATGACTCTTTACAGAACAGAGTTAGTTCGCTACTTAACAGAAGACCTTGGATTCAAGGCTGAGAACGTAGTCGTTCAGGATGGTAAGGGCGATCAGGCAGAGCAGACAAACCAGATCCAGAACTTCATCACTCAGAAATATGACGTTCTGATCTTAAACCTTGTACAGGCTTCTTCCGCACCGGAGATCACAGATATGTGTAAAGAAGCTGGTATCCCGGTTGTTTACATCAACCGTGAGCCGGACGCAGCAGAAGAAGAGAGATGGGAATCTGAAGGTCTTAACGCTACATACGTAGGCTGTGACGCAAGACAGTCCGGTACATACCAGGGCGAAGAGATCCTTGAGACTGCAAACAAGGGCGATATCAACGGCGACGGCAAAGTTTCCTACATCATGATCCAGGGTGACCCGGAGAACGTAGATGCTCAGTACAGAACAGAGTTCTCTGTTAAGGCTCTTACAGACGCAGGAATGGAAGTTGAGGAGCTCTTAAAACAGCGTGGTGACTGGGATCAGGCTAGGGCTCAGCAGATCGCACAGGACGCTTTAAACCAGTACGGTGACAAGATCGAAGTAATCTTCTGCAACAACGATGCAATGGCACTTGGTGCATTACAGGCAATCGAAGCAGCAGGACGTAAAGTTAACGAGGATATCTACCTTGTAGGCGTTGACGCTCTGACAGAGGCTGTTCAGAACGTAATCGACGGCAAGCAGACAGGTACTGTATTCAACAACCACTTCGCACAGGCTCAGGCAGCAAGCGATATCGCTGTTAAGTTCTTAAGCGGTGAGAAAGTTGACGCAGTCAACATGGTTAACTACGAGAAGGTTACTCAGGATAACGCTCAGGAAATCCTTGATATGTTAAAGTAATTGATACTGTAACAAATGAGAACCGGGTGTGTTGTCTAACACATCCGGTTCGTTGATTAAAATATGCCACCCGGAAATGCGGGGGAGTGTAACTGAAAGGAGTTTTGGGATGGCAGAACAGTACAGACTCGAAATGAGAGGAGTCAAAAAAACTTTCCCGGGCGTAAAAGCGCTTGACGGAGTTAACTTACGGGTTCGCCCCGGAACGGTCCACGCACTGATGGGAGAGAACGGTGCCGGAAAATCGACACTGATGAAATGTCTTTTCGGAATCTATAAAATGGATGAAGGCGAGGTCTATATCGACGGCGTCAAGACGGAGATCGCAAACCCGGATGACGCGCTGAAAAAAGGACTTGCCATGGTTCATCAGGAGCTTCAGCCAATTCCGGAGCGCTCCATCGCTGAGAATATGTATCTTGGACGGTATCCGATGAAAAACTACGGACCGGTCAAGGTCGTTGATCATGCGACGATGAACAAAGAAGCTGAGAAATGGCTTCGGGATGTCAAGATGGATTTTGACCCGAAAGCAAAACTCGGCACATTATCAATCGGACAGATGCAGTCAGTAGAGATCGCAAAAGCGGTCAGCCAGAGTGCAAACCTTGTAATTCTGGATGAGCCGACCTCCTCACTGACTGATAACGAGGTAGAAGCATTATTCCGGATCATCAGAGACTTGAAATCCAGAGGTGTTTCTATGATATATATCAGCCACAAGATGGCTGAGATCCGCCAGATCTCCGACGATATCACGATCATGCGCGACGGTACATACGTTGGAACCTGGGCGATCGAGGATATCTCCGATGAGGAGATCGTAAAACAGATGGTTGGACGTGAATTAAATAACGTCTATCCGCCGAAGGATGATTACCGGACGGATGAGACGGTCTTAAAGGTCAGCCACCTGACAAGTATTCTGCCGAATTCCTTCAAGGACTGCTCTTTTGAATTAAAGAAAGGTGAGATCCTGGGCTTTGGCGGACTGGTAGGAGCGCAGAGAACCGAGCTTATGGAAGCGATCTTTGGAATGCGCCACATTGAGAGCGGTACCGTGGAGATCCTCGGAAAAGAGACTCACATCAAGAGACCGCAGGATGCGATCAACAGCTCCGTCGGAATGATCACAGAGGATCGACGCGGAAACGGTATCTTCGGATGCCTGAGCATCGATGACAATACTGCGATCGCTTCCTACAAGAATTACACCCATATGGGTAAGATCAACAAAAAAGAAGTCGATGCGGTCGTAAAGGACAGCATTGCGAAATTAAAGATCAAGACACCGAGCGGAAAGACGCTGATCCAGTCTCTCTCCGGTGGCAACCAGCAGAAAGTAATTATCGCAAGATGGCTTGCAAACAATCCTGATATCCTGATCATGGATGAGCCGACCCGTGGTATCGACGTCGGAGCCAAATACGAGATTTATCAGATCATGATCGATCTCGTAAAACAGGGCAAATCCATCATTATGATCTCGTCGGAAATGCCGGAGTTGATCGGTATGTCCAACCGAATCATCGTAATGTGCAACGGTCACATCACCGGTGAGGTGGAAGGAGAAGACGCAACTCAGGAGAAGATCATGTCCTTTGCCACAAAATTCACTTTAAGCGGCAAGGAAAACAAGTAGATTACAGGGAGGTTCAGTCATGACAGCGAAAAAAGTAAGTGCAAAAGATTTCCTTATCAATAATGGAATCATCGTCGTTCTTTTATTACTTGCAGTATTTACTGCGATCAAGCAGCCTACATTCTTTTCACGCGGCAACTTAATCAACATCGCATTAAACGTAGCTCCGCGATTCATCATCGCCTGCGGTGTATCCGGATGTTTAATTACAAAAGGTACAGACCTTTCCGCAGGACGTATGGTTGGTCTTTCTGCCTGCTTAGCAGGTACCTTACTTCAGAAGCCGGATTACAGCGGCAAGTTCTTCCAGAACCTTCCGGATTTCGGAAATGCCTGGGGCTTATGGGTTCTCGCGGTTCTTCTGATCTGTGTGGCAATTTGCTGTATCTTTGGTTTCATCAATGGCATCGTAATTTCTTACTTACAGGTTCCGGCCTTCATCGGAACACTTGGTATGCAGCTGATCGTTTACGGTGTCTGCCTTGTTTACACAAACGCGACTCCGATCGGTGGTTATCATAACGCATACACAGCAGTAGCAAAAGGAAAACTCTTTGGCGCGATCCCGTTCCTGTTCCTGATCGCCCTTGCGGTTGGTCTTGTTATGTGGTTCATCTATAACATGACTCCTCATGGAAAGTATATGTATGCGATCGGCGGCAACGAGCAGTCCGCAGAGGTTTCCGGTGTAAACACAAAGAAGACAAAGATCATCATCTACATGACAGCAGCAGCGCTCTACGCACTGGGCGGTTTCCTTGTAGGCGCAAAATCCGGTGGTTCCTCCGTCAACATGGGTCAGGGCTGGGAGCTTGAGGCGATCGCAGCCTGCACCATCGGCGGTGTATCCGTAAACGGTGGTATCGGACGTATCTCTGGTGTTCTTATCGGTGTTCTTGTATTCGAGATCTTAAAGACCTGCTTACAGTACCTTGGTGTTGATACAAACTACCAGTACATCGCACAGGGTATCGTTATCGTAGTTGCGATCGCTCTCGATATCAGAAAGTACATTGCAAAGAAGTAATAGACTGACTGTTTCGGTACAGTTAAAAAACGGGCGGAGGACGAGTTCCAACGCCCGTTTTTGTGCACTGTGGGTTTTAGCAGCCTGCCTCATGGAAAGAAAGCTGGAGCGGTTTGATAAAACCTACACCGGGAGAGTGGAGGTGAAGGAATGGAAGAAGAGATTGAGAAGGTCAGCGGAATCGGAACAGTGACTGAAGCCGCAGAAAAGGCTGTGGAGGCCTTTGGTGAGAAGACTTTAGAAGAACTCGCTGAGGAGAATAAACGGCTGCAGGAGGAAAATGAGCGCCTGAAGAATAGATCCATAAAAGAGCGGATGTACGATAAGATCAATGTGTCGGTGCGGACGATTGATATCTTTATCGGGTGCATGTGCGTATTGTTTGTGGCTGTTGTGGTGATGGGGATGCTGAAGTAAGAGAGTGAAGCGCTGACAGAGATTATGCCCGCCGCAGCCTAAATGTTCAACGACAGGAAAAGATCCTGATGCCAGAAACTGAAACTATCGAAGTGGATAACAAAAAAGCTCTGGAGAACGATATGAGAAAGGTTCTCCAGGGCTTTTCTTTGTCTTGTCTGCTGATTCCCTAAAGAGGAAAATTACAGCAGGAGTCTTATTTCTTATAAAGAATTCTGATGGAATTCAGCACGCAGAGGATCGCGACACCGGTGTCGGCGAATACCGCGAGCCACATGGAGGCGATTCCCATGAGACCTAAGATCATGACAAGAGCTTTTACCGCAAGGGCGAATACCACATTCTGGTTGGAGATCGCGCCTGTGCTTCTCGCGATCTTGATGGCTTCCGGAATGGCATCCATGCTTGATGTCATGAAGACGACGTCGGCGGCCTCGATGGCTGCGTCAGCGCCGCTTCCCATAGCTGCGCCCACATCAGCGCCTGCAAGCACCGGTGCGTCGTTGATTCCGTCACCGACGAACATTGCGCTTCCGTTCTCCGCGCGGAGCTTCTGCAAGATCTCGAGCTTATCAGCCGGGAGAAGCTTTGCGTATACATTGTCGATTCCGACCTCGGCGGCTACCGCCTCAGCGGCTGCCTCGCCGTCGCCTGTGAGCATAGCGGAGCGGATCCCCATGGATTTTAAGGACCTGATGGCATCCTTTGCCTCCGGCTTGATCGTATCGGCGATCTGGATCGTTCCTGCAAGCTTTCCGTTTACCGATATATAGACGGTGGTGACAGCACCGTTCTCATCGTAAGCGCCGCAGTCCACGTTGAACTCGGTGAGAAGCTTTCTGTTTCCGCAGAGCACTTCGCCCTGGGAGAGCCTTGCATGGATGCCTTTGCCGGAGATTTCCTCGATCTCGGCGGGCTTTTCGATCACAAGATTCTGATCCTTTGCAGCGGAGACAATGCTGACTCCGATCGGATGAGTAGATGCGGTCTCGCATGCCGCCGCGATCTGGAGGATTTCCTGCTCGGAAGCTGTGCCTGCCGGAAGGATCGTCTGAACCACGAAGTTTCCTTTTGTGATGGTTCCTGTCTTATCCATGACAACCGTTTTTACAGCTTTCAGGTTTTCAAGTGCGATTCCACCTTTAAAGAGGATTCCTTTCTTGGAACCTGCGCCGATCCCGGAGAAGAATGCCAGCGGAACGCTTAAAACAAGGGCACACGGGCAGCTGATTACGAGGAAGGTAAGAGCTGTGTAGATCCAGTGGGACCAGTTTCCCGTGATCAGAGACGGGATGATCGCTGTCGCGGCCGCCAGGGCAACGACGAACGGGGTGTAAATCCGTGCAAATTTCGTGATGAAGCGCTCGGCCTGCGGCTTGCTGGCTGCGGCGTTCTCCACGGAATCGAGAATCCTTGTGACCATGGACTCGGAAAGTTCCTTTTCGACTCTCATCTTTAAGAGACCGGAAGTATTGACACAGCCGGATGTCAGCTGGCTTCCGACCTTTACCGATACCGGGACAGGTTCACCTGTGATCGGTGACGTATCGATCCGGCTCTCGCCCTCTACGACAACGCCGTCAAGCGGAATGCGGTCACCGGGACGGATCTCTACGATATTGCCGACAACAGCGGAACCGGCCGGAACCTCGCGGACAGTACCGTTTTCGTCAAGAAGAACGGTCTCCGGACGAAGATCAACGGCTTCCATGATCTGACTGCGGCTCTTTTCAACCGCGCGGTGTTCGAATGCTTCACCGACCCGGTAGAAGAGCATAACGCCGACCGCCTCCCCAAACTGGCCGACACAGAAAGCGCCGATGGTCGCGATGCTCATCAAAAAGTTTTCGTCCATCACGTGGCCGGTCTTCATGTTTTTCAGGGCTGTTAAGAGAACTTCCCGTCCAAGGATCAGGTAGGCGATCACAAAGCATATGGCGGAGATCTGCGGCATGGAGTGGGAGAGAAGCTCTCCGACGATGAAGAGCAAGCCTCCGGCGATCAGCTCCGGAAGATCGTGGGCATGCTTGTCGTCACTGTTTGCATCTGCCGGTTTTCCTTCCTCGCGGACCTCGATGATGGTGCCTGGTTCGATCTTGTCTGCAATCTCCTGCATCTTCGGGAGCAGCTTTGTTCCCACGGAAGAGTAGACCCGGAGCTGTCTCGTCGCGAAAGTCAAAATACAGTCATCGACTTCCGGGAGCTCCTGGATCTTTTTCTCGATCTTTGCGGAGCAGTTTGCGCAGTCGATGTTTTTCATTACATAGACGGTGCAGATCGCTTTCGGATTCTTTGGGCGGACCTCAATGACGGTGCCGGGCTCGATCTGATCAGCAATCTCCTGCATCTTCGGGAGCAGCTTTGTTCCCACGGAAGAGTAGACCCGGAGCTGTCTCGTCGCGAAAGTCAAAATACAGTCATCGACTTCCGGGAGCTCCTGGATCTTTTTCTCGATCTTTGCGGAGCAGTTCGCGCAGTCGATGTTTTTCATCACGTAGACCACACAGGTGGATTTCGGTGCCGGACCGTGGTGGTGTTCGGCGTGCTCATGATGATGATCGTGTTCGGAGCAGCAGCCATCGTCATCGTCGTGATGATGGTGATGTTCACAGCCGCAGTGCTCGTCATCATCATCGTCCTTATGATGGTGATGGTGCCCACAGCCGCAGTGTTCTTCATGCTCGTCATCATGCTCCTCATGACGGTGATGGTGTCCGCAGTCGCAGTGATCTTCATGCCCGTCATCATCATCGTCCTCATGATGGTGATGGTGTCCACAGCCGCAGTGCTCTTCGTGCCCGTCATCATGCTCATCGTGATGGTGATGGTGTCCGCAGCAGCAAACCTCTTCGTCCTCGTGGTCTGCTGACTTCTGCTTGGATTTTTCTAATTCCTCCATAGAGTAGACCTCCTCAGAATTATAATTTTTAATTATCATATTAACATATGAACCATCGTTCATATGTTAAATATAGTACAGCTCTATGGGAAATGCAAGACTGTTTTTTGATATTAGGAAAAGAATTAAGAAAATAAGGTGGGAGAGCAGAAAAAAGCTGCCTGGCGATATGCCGCAGGCAGCTTTGGCTATGTACATATAGATATTAGATTTCTTTAAACATCCGCGCCTCGATCAGATGGATTCCGTGAAGGAAACACTCGCAGACCGGAGTCTCAACGCCAAGCTCTTTTCCGAGGCGGACAACCGTTCCGGCGAACATATCGACTTCCGTGCGTTTTCCGACCTCAAGATCCTGAAGCGTTGACGGCTTATTTTCATAAGGAAGACGTCCGAGCGTGTGCTCCTGACGGTCGATCTCATTCTGGCCGATATCAATGCCCAGCTTATTTGCAATGCGGATCACTTCCCACATGGCCTTGTGGCGGAAGAAATTGGCGTCATCGTTCTTCTGGAATGCTCCGAAGGGAACGCCGAACATGGCGCATGTCATATTCTCGGCAACGTTGCACATGAACTTGAACCAGATTCCTTTTAACATATCTGCATCGATCTTGTAGTCGATCCCACAGAGATCAAAAAGACTCTTCACAGCGAGAACATTCCCGGAATAGTGTTCCGGATCATTCTTAAGATCGCCGAAGTGGATCAGACCCTTATGCGGATCGAACTCCGTCTTTCCGTCCTTCATGACAATGCTGATCCGCATATAGGAGTACAGCAGATGTTCGCTGCCGTAGACGGCGGCGATCTGTTTTTCGCTCTCCACACCATTTAATACGGAGAGGATGATCGTATCTTTGCCAACCTGATTTTTAATATCCCTGATCGCCTGCTCCAGGTCATATCCCTTTACCGCAATGATAACGAGATCTGCCGGATCCCCCTCGACATCAGGTGTGATGATCGGAAAACGGTAATTGATCGTATTGACTGTTACCCCTTTTCGCTCCAGACGCTCTTTTCTTGCGCCGTCTGCAAGGATCCGGAAATCAGCCCCCAGCTTTTCTGAGATACGCGGTGCGAAAAATACCCCCATCGCACCGAGACCGATCAACGTCACCTTCTTTATGTCCTTCATAACTCCCTTTTCCTCCTTAAAAGTAAAACAAGCTGCGTTCCTTCTATTGTATAGTAAGACCGTTGGGGTGTCAACGAAAACAACCTTGTCTTTAGGGATAAAAGATGATATGATGGAAAAGTATGGAGAAAAATTAACAAATATGTGTGGGGGAGAGAATACTGGATGGAAATCACAAAAGAAGATAAACGGTCGGTGATCGACCACTGTTATCTGACCTATTTTATCAGCGGAATGGTCATCCTGATCTTCGGTGTCATTCTGCCAAACTTGATCGAGGAGAGAAATTTAAGCTTTACCGCGGCCGGCGGACTGCTTTCCTTTCTGGCAATCGGAAATTTATGTTCAAGCCTGGTCTATCCGGTATTCTGCGGGATGATGTCCCAGAAGACGGCGGTAGTCGTACTGGCGGTCCCCTATCCGGTGTGCCTCTTCCTGTTTACATTGGGACTTCCGGTCCCGGTGCTTTATGTGATGATCTTCCTGATCGGAATCACGAAGGGCATGATCACGATCATCAACAATCATGCGATCCGTCAGGTGACGGGAAGTTCCAATCAATATCTGAATCTGCTTCATATGTGGTATGCGGTGGGGGCTTTCCTGTCCCCATTCGTTACGATGCTCCTCATGGGAGCGGGTATGAACTGGAAGACGATCCTTCGCCTCCTTGCAGTCCTCACGGTTCTCATCGTTCTTTCCTACGCCACAATGGATTACAGAAAGATCGAAAAAGAGGTGGAGAAGAAGGCGGGAGAGGAGAACGGCGGATCGTCGATGACAAAAGAAAAATTCTGGTTTTTAAAGAACACGGGATTCCTTCTGGCGGTTGGGGCATTGTTCTTCTATATGGGCCTTGAAAACTCCGTAAACGGATGGTTTGTTACTTATTTAAAAAGTACCGGCTTTATGTCCACAAGTCTTGCGACTGTGATGGTATCCGTGACCTGGATCATGATCATGATCGGAAGGATCGTCATTGCGTCCATCTCAAAGAGCGTGCCGCCGGCAAAGATTCTGGCAGTGATCTCCGCACTCCAGTTTGTCTCGGTATTGATCCTTGTCTTCGCGGATCATACCACAATGGCAGTGGCGGCCCTGATCCTTTTAGGACTTGGAATGGCGGGGGCGTTTCCGACAACTACGGCCTTTACCGGCGATCTCATGGGAAATTCCCCACTTGGAATGTCAGTGTTTACAGGGATCGGTTCCCTCGGCGGGATCCTTACCCCGCAGGTCATTGGAGTCCTTGCGGATAAGCTTGGATTCCAGGCGGCGATCCTGTTTTTAGTGCTGGACGCATTCCTGCTGGCACTTTTTGGAGCCGGGGCTCTGAGATATGCCACTAATCAGAAAATTCAAGTCGAACGTCCGTGAGACCTGGCGCTTGATTCTGGTCAGTAAAGCTGACATATCACTGTGCATCCTCGCGGAGCATTTATCTCAGTCAGAGACCTGACTCCCGCTGAGACAAATTTACTATTACTCACCACCTAAAAGAGGTGGGAGTCTTCTCGACTGAGATAAAAAAGTCAACCGGGATGGCATAAAAACCGTCCTGAATATAAATAAGGGGTAAAAACATATGGATATTCGTTATTCCGCAAATCAAAGAGACGTAAAACGCTACACAACCGAAGAACTTCGGGATGAGTTCCTGATTCAGGATCTCTACCATCCGGATGAGGTGGTATCCGTATACTCCCACGTGGACCGCATGGTGACATTGGGATGTATGCCGGTGAAAGAACATGTCTCCATTGAAAAGGGGATCGACTGCTGGAAAAATTTCGGTACCCACTATTTCCTTGAGCGCCGCGAGATCGGAATCTTCAATATCGGAGGTGCCGGATCCATCACAGCGGACGGAATGGAGTACCGCCTTGGCTATAAAGACTGCCTGTACATCACAAAAGGCACAAAGGCAGTGATCTTTTCCAGTGACAGTGAGGAGACTCCGGCAAAATTTTACATGGTGAGTGCGCCGGCCCACACGTCCTACGAGACAAAGCTGATCACCTTGAAGGATGCCGCAAAGCGCCCGCTGGGTGATGCCAATACTTCCAATAAGAGAGTCATCAACCAGTTCATTCATCCGGATGTGCTGAAAACATGCCAGCTTTCCATGGGAATGACAGCGCTGGAGCCGGGCAGTGTCTGGAACAGCATGCCGTGCCACACCCACGAGCGCCGTATGGAGATCTACATGTACTTTGAAGTTCCGGAGAATCAGGTAGTCATGCACTTTATGGGTGAGCCGACGGAGACGAGACATATCGTCATGAAAAACGAGGAAGCTGTGATCAGCCCGTCCTGGAGCATCCACTGCGGAGCGGGAACCTCCAACTACACCTTTATCTGGGCTATGGGAGGAGAGAATCAGGAGTTCGACGATATGGACAACATCGCTCCGACGGACCTAAAGTAAGATATCGCAGAGACTGATAAAAAACTGATATAAAACAGGAAAGGTAAGGATCAAAATGGACAAGAAGAACATGTTTTCCCTGGAAGGAAAGATCGCTCTCGTGACAGGAGGCGCCCACGGAATCGGCTTTGCCATCGCGGAGAGTTATGCGGAAGCCGGCGCAACGGTTGTATTTAACTGCAGCAGCGAGGCATCCTTAGAGCGCGGACTTGCCGCATACAAAGAGAAAGGGATCGATGCTCACGGTTATGTCTGCGATGTTACGGACGAGGAAGCGGTAAAGAAAATGATCGCGGATATCGAGGAGAAGATCGGAACGGTCGATATTCTTGTAAACAATGCGGGAATGATCAAAAGAATTCCGATGCATGAGATGAGCGCGGATGAGTTCCGCAAGGTTGTCGATGTTGACCTGAATGCTCCGTTCATCATGGCAAAAGCTGTCCTTCCGGGCATGATGAAAAAGAAAGCCGGAAAGATCATCAACATCTGCTCCATGATGTCTGAACTCGGAAGAGAGACCGTATCCGCATACGCAGCGGCAAAGGGCGGTTTGAAGATGCTCACAAAGAACATCGCCTCCGAGTACGGCGAGTACAACATCCAGTGCAACGGCATCGGACCGGGCTACATCGCCACATCCCAGACAGCTCCGTTAAGAGAGCGTCAGGCTGACGGTTCCCGCCATCCGTTCGATCAGTTTATCATCGCGAAGACACCGGCAGCAAGATGGGGCACCGTGGAAGACCTCAAGGGACCGGCGGTGTTCCTCGCGTCCGAGGCTTCTGACTTTGTAAATGGACACATCCTCTATGTGGACGGAGGTATCCTCGCTTATATCGGAAAACAGCCGTAAAGGCAGAAAAAAGATTTTGTCGTTACAGTTCAGCCATGCGCTGGTTTGAATGAGGAAGTGTGTTGCAAGCTTGCTTGCATAAGCACTTTTTCATCCAAATCAGCATATGGTGGAACCACCAAGCTTCTTGTTTTCATGAATATGAAAACAAGAAGATGTAATGGCTGAACTGTAACATTTCGTCATATAAAGACATAAGTACTGCTTGTCTTTATGTGACCTGAAATTAGTATATTTGATAAATTTTTTCGGGCGGCTTTGTTGACATTTTTGCAGAAAGCTGATATACTCAAATTACGATATTGTGAAAAATGCATAGAAACAGGCGCAAGACGGGTACATTTTTGAGATGTGCCCGTATGCGCTGAGGAAAATGTGGAATGCATTCCACAATACGAAATAACTAACCAACAAAAGTTTCTTAAGTGAAACGAAACGAAGGAGGTGCGGTAAGTATATGTGGACAGGCGGTATGACCTTTGCGGATTCGATCATCATTTCACTTGTTGGACTGTTAGTCGTATTCTCGGCACTTGCAGTGCTCGCAATCGCGGTTATCATTATCTCTAAGGTCATCGGTACATTATTTAAGGAGAGTGCGCCAAAGGCAGCTGCGGCAGTTGCAGCACCGGCTCCGGCTATCGATGAGGAATCCTATGCAGTGCTTCTCGCGGCAGTCAGTGAGGAAGCAAGATTGTCTGGAGAGCAGTTCCGTGTAACAAGTATCAAAGAACTGTAAAAAACAAAAAACCTAAAACGCAGAAAAAGGAAAGGATGTAGTAAATAACATGAAATACGTTGCAACATTAAACGGAAAAAAGTATGAAGTTGAGATCGAGAGAGTAGACGAGTACAGACCGCTTGACAGAGGCGCACAGGCTAGCGCACCGGCTCCGATCCTCGCAGCAGCACCGGCACCGAAGGCAGCTCCGGCACCGGCAGCAGCACCGGCACCAGCTCCAGCACCGGCACCGGCTCCAGCACCGGCAGCAGCTCCGGCAGCAGCAGGCGGACAGACAGTAGAGGCTCCGATGCCAGGTAAGATCCTTGACATCAAAGTTAAAGTTGGTGACGCAGTTGGTTATGGTCAGTGTGTAATCGTTATGGAAGCAATGAAGATGGAGACAGAGATCGTAGCTCCGGCAGCAGGAACTGTTGCATCCATCAACGTAAGCACAGGCGATTCCGTTGAGACAGGTGCAGTTCTGGTTACCTTAAACTAAGCAGGAGGTGCCACACGTGAATATACTTTCAGTTTTCGCGGAGCTGCTCGCCCAGTCAGGTTTCGCCGCAATCACCTGGCAGCAGTGCGTAATGCTCCTTGTATCCTTCGTTTTATTATATCTTGCAATCAAGAAGCAGTTTGAGCCGCTCCTTCTGCTCCCGATCGCATTCGGTATGTTCCTTGCGAACCTTCCGCTTGCAGGTCTTATGAATGAGGCAGATCACTGGTATCAGTCCGGTGTGTTAAGAATTATGTACATGGGCGTTAAGTCCAGCTTATTCCCGTGCCTGATCTTCATGGCAGTCGGCGCGATGACAGACTTCGGTCCGTTGATCGCGAACCCGGTCAGCCTTCTTCTCGGTGCAGCCGCTCAGTTCGGTATCTATGTTGCATTTACACTCGCAAATGCAACCGGACTTTTCACACCGGGTGAGTGTGCAGCGATCGGTATCATCGGCGGTGCTGATGGCCCGACCGCGATCTATATCGCAAATAACCTGGCTCCGGATCTTGTAGCTCCGATCGCCGTAGCCGCGTATTCCTACATGGCTCTGATCCCGCTGATCCAGCCGCCGATCATGAAGCTTCTTACAACAAAGAAAGAGCGTCAGATCGTTATGAAGCAGTTAAGAAAAGTCAGCAAAGTCGAGAAGGTTGTATTCCCGGTATTCGTTGTTCTGTTCTGCTCCCTGCTTCTTCCGTCCGTAGCACCGCTTCTTGGTATGCTGATGCTCGGTAACCTGTTCCGTGAGTCCGGTGTTACCGGAAGACTTTCCGATACCGCACAGAACGCACTCTGCAACATCGTTACGATCATGCTCGGCACAACCGTAGGCGCTACAGCAAACGGAGAGATCTTCCTCCGTGTCCAGACACTGGCTATCATTGCAATGGGTCTTCTTGCTTTCGCGTTTGCGACAGTCGGAGGTATCCTGCTTGGTAAAGTCCTGTGTGCGATCACAGGCGGCAAGATCAACCCACTGATCGGTTCTGCAGGTGTATCTGCCGTTCCGATGGCAGCTCGTGTATCCCAGACGGTTGGTGCTAAGGAAAATCCGACCAACTTCCTTCTGATGCACGCTATGGGTCCGAACGTGGCAGGTGTTATCGGTTCTGCAGTAGCAGCCGGTTACTTCATGCTGATGTTCAAGGCCTGATCGAACCCCTTCGAAACGGAACCAGAAGTTGAAATTCATTCCGTATCGTGGTATATTTTTACAGGAATTAAAAGCAGTTCAGGCCTGTCTGAGGAGAACAGGCAGGCCTTTTAACTGCAAATATAAATAAAGGAGGCTTTATTGTGGCTAATAAAGTTATGTCATTACACGATGCCGTAGAGAAGTATGTACATGATAACGATGTACTCTGCCTCGGCGGATTTACAACAAACCGTAAACCGTACGCTGCTGTTTACGAGATCCTTCGTCAGGGTAAAACTGGTTTTGTAGGCTGGTCCGGTCCGGCAGGCGGAGACTGGGACTCCTTAATCGGTGAGGGTCGTGTAAGAGCTTACATCAACTGCTACACAGCAAACTCTGGTTATACAAACGTTGCACGTCGTTTCCGTGCCGCAATCGAGAAAGGTGAGCTTACATATGAGGACTACTCCCAGGACGTTCTTATGTTACAGCTTCACGCAGCTTCCCTTGGTCTTCCGTACCTCCCGGTAAGAATGATGCAGGGCTCCGGTCTTGTTAAATTCTGGGGTATCAGCGAAGAGAAGAGAAAAACAATGGAAGGCGTTGACAACTTAAAGTGCGTAGATATCGAGAACCCGTTTGAGCCGGGCGAGAAGCTTCTTGCTGTTCCGGTTCCGAAGCTTGACTGCGCGATCATCCATGTACAGCAGGCATCTCCGGATGGAACCTGTATCATCGAGGGTGATGAGTTCCACGATGTTGATATCGCAATCGCTGCAAAGCGTACGATCGTTACCTGCGAGGAGATCGTAAGTGATGAATATATCCGCCGTGATCCGACAAAGACAAGAATCTTCGGCGAGTGCGTAGACGCTGTCGTTCGTACTCCGTACGGTGCATGGCCGGCACAGTGCTATGGCTACTATGATGATGATGATAAGGGACTTAAGGAGTACGATAAGGCTTCCAAGTACCTTGACGCTGAAGATGCAAAGGCACAGCTCGCAAAGGCTGCTGCAAAGGCTGAGAAGGCTGCTGCTGCGAAACCGGAAGACGAGAAGCTTGCAAAGGCTGCAGAAGTTGCAAAACAGGCTGCAGAGGATGCTGCTAACGGCACAAAGATTCCGGAGACCTTCAAGGATTACCTCCAGAAATACGTATACGGCTGCAAGGATCAGGATGATCTTCTTAATGTCCTTGGCGGCGCTCGCCTCATGAACCTTAAGAATGAGCCGCATCTTGGCTATTCTACCAGACACTAATTGAGGGAGGGAAATTCAAAAATGGCTGATTATACAAAGTATACAAAGCAGGAAATGCAGGCTTATGCCATCGCAAAAAATATTAAAGAAAACCAGATCGTTATCGTTGGTACTGGTCTTCCGTTAATCGGTGCTTCCCTTGCGAAGCGTGTGGTTTGCCCGAGCTGCCACCCGATCGTAGAGAGCGGACTTATGGACTGCTCACCGGTAGAGGTACCGCGTTCCGTAGGTGATAACCGTTTCATGGCTCACTGTGCAGTACAGTGGCCGAACGTTCGTTTCGTAGGCTTCGAGGCGAATGAGTGGCTTCATGACGCTGACCGTATGATCGCTTTCATCGGCGGCGCTCAGATCGACCCGTATGGTAACGTAAACTCCACATGTATCTTCGGTAAAGGCGACTATGTTCAGCCGACCACACGTTTCACAGGTTCCGGCGGAGCTAACGGTATCGCTACATTCTGTAACACAATCATCATGATGCAGCACCAGAAGAGAAGATTCATGGAGCATGTTGACTACATCACAAGCTGTGGCTGGATGGACGGCCCTGGCGGACGTGAGAGAGCAGGTCTTCCGGGCAACCGTGGACCGCAGATGGTAGTTACAGATCTTGGTATCATGAAGTTCGACGAAGAGACCAAGAGAATGTACCTTGCTTACTACTATCCATTCTCCTCTCCGGAAATGGTTCAGGAGAACACAGGTTTCGAGATCGATACCACAAGAGCTCAGCTTATGGAAGGTCCGGATCCGGAGATCATCCGCGTAATTCGTGAAGAGATCGACCCAGGTCAGGCATTCATCAAAGTTCCGAAGGAAACAAAGTAATCGAAACTGATTTAAAGTAAAATCATAAATGCCGCGGTCAGCGGCTGGCAAAATCCGCTGACCGCAGCGATCGCGTATATAAGGAGGAAGAACATGGGCTACTTTTCCATGCCGAAATATTTCCAGAACATGCCTACCGTTGGTAAGGCATTAGTTAATCCGAATGCGGAAAACGAGACAGAGATCAAAGAGATCGAGAAGCAGATCCACGACAAAGTTACTGAGATCCTTGCTGCTGGTATCACAACAGAAGAGAAGTTAAACGAGCGTGGTCAGTTATCCGCAATGCAGCGTATCAATGCTCTTGTAGATGAAGGAACCTTCTGCCCGTTAAACAGCCTTTTCAACCCGAACGACAATAAGATGGGTTCCACAAACATCATCAACGGTCTCGGATGTGTAAACGGCAAATGGGTTTACATCATCGCTTCTGATAACAAGAAGATGGCTGGTACATGGGAACCGGGACAGGCAGAGAACCTGATCCGCTGCTCCGATGCTGCTAAGATGTTAAATCTTCCGTTAATCTACTTATTAAACTGCGCAGGCGTAGACTTCCCGTATCAGGATCAGGTTTACCCGAACAGACGCGGCGGCGGTACTCCGTTCTTCCGTAACGCTGAGTTAAACCAGTTAGGCATTCCGGTAATCGTAGGCATCTACGGTACAAACCCGGCCGGCGGCGGATACCACAGCATTTCCCCGACAATCCTGATCGCACACAGCCAGGCTAACATGGCAGTCGGCGGTGCTGGTATTCTTTCCGGTATGAACCCGAAGGGATATATCGACGAGGAAGCTGCTGAGCAGATCGTTGCTGCCCAGATCGAGAACAGCAAGAAGCACGTTCCGGCTCCGGGCTCCGTTCCGATCCACTATGACGAGACAGGATTCTTCCGTGAGGTTTACGAGAACGACTACGGCGTAATCGAGGGCATCAAGAAGTACATCAGCTACCTTCCGGCATACAACCTCGAGTTCTTCCGTGTTGATGATCCACAGAGACCGTGTCTTCCGGCAGAAGATCTTTACAGCATCATCCCGATGAACGGAAAACGTCCGTATGACATTTACGACGTAATCGGCCGTCTCTTCGATGGTTCTCAGTTATATGAGTACAAGAAGGGCTATGGTCCGGAGATGGTAACAGGTCTTGCAAAGGTTAACGGACTTTTAGTTGGTGTGATCGCGAATACTCAGGGTCTTCTTATGAATTATCCGGAGTACAAGCAGAACTCCGTTGGTATCGGCGGAAAGCTGTACCGTCAGGGTCTCATCAAGATGAACGAGTTCGTAACCTTATGTGCCCGTGACCGTATTCCGCTGATCTGGTTACAGGATACAACAGGTATCGATGTAGGCGACGAAGCAGAGAAGGCTGAATTACTTGGTTTAGGTCAGTCCCTGATCTACTCCATCGAGAACTCCAAGCTTCCGTCTCTCGAAATTACTCTTCGTAAAGCAAGCGCTGCTGCTCACTATGTACTTGGTGGACCGCAGGGTAACAATACAAACGTATACTCCCTTGGTACAGCTGCATGTGAGTACTATGTAATGCCGGGTGAAACCGCTGCAAACGCTATGTACTCCAGAAAGCTTGTTAAGGCAAGCAAGGCAGGAGAGGATCTTGCTCCGATCATCAAGAAGATGAACGATATGATCCAGCTGTATCATGATAAGTCCCGTCCGGCATACTGCGCTAAGGTTGGTATGGTAGATGAGATCGTTGACATGACAGATATCCGTCCGTACATTCAGGCATTTACAGAGGCTGCTTACCAGAATCCGAAGTCTATCTGCCCGATGCACCAGATGGTAACACCGCGTGCAATTCGCGAGTGGAATGACGCTCACAAGGCTTGATTTTGACTGAAGGATAGAGTAAAATGATATGTATCCAGGCCGGGGGAGTCTTTCTCTGGCCTGGATATACTGGTATAACAAAGCCAGTTTCATTTTACATTTTCAGTATACCCGGAGGTTATTATGAGTGCAATTTACACCCTGGGAATTGACGTTGGATCCACGGCTTCCAAATGCATTATGCTTAAGGATGGCCAGGAGATCGTAGCGAAATCCCTGATCGATGTAGGTGCAGGTACCAGCGGCCCCCAGCGCGCGATCGACGCAGTGCTGGAAAACGCAGGCATGAAAAAAGAGGATGTGGCTTTTACCCTGGCAACAGGTTATGGCCGTAATTCCTTAATGAATTTTGCAGACAAACAGATGAGTGAGTTATCCTGCCACGCAAGGGGAGCTTACTTCCTGTTCCCTGACGTTCATACCGTCATTGATATCGGCGGTCAGGACGTTAAGGTCCTTCATATTGATAACGGTGCAATGACCAATTTCCAGATGAACGATAAGTGCGCTGCCGGAACCGGAAGATTTCTGGATGTTATGGCAGGCGTTCTTGAGGTTAAGGTCCAGGATCTGGGACATCTTGATTCCCTGTCCAAGAAGAGAGTGGAGATCAGCTCCACATGTACCGTGTTTGCGGAGAGTGAGGTTATCAGCCAGCTGTCGATGGGAACCGATAAGTGCGATATTATCGCGGGTATCCACCGCTCCGTGGCTCACCGTGTCACTGGACTCGCCCATAGGATCGGAGTTGTTCCGGCACTCGTTATGACTGGCGGAGTTGCTCAGAACGAGGGTGTAGTCAAGGCTCTTCAGAATGAGCTTGGTTGTGAGATCCACAGATCTCCTCTGACACAGTATAACGGTGCGCTTGGTGCAGCTTTATATGCATATCAGGCAGCAAGCCGCCGCGCATAATCATTATTAGTTTATGCAGATCTATGGCTGTAAATAACATAAGCAGCCATGTTTGATAAGAAATGGAGGATATTTATTATGGCAAAGCAGGTTAGCCCTGGTGTTCTTGCGCTGCGTAAAGTCGTAGATGACGTTCATAAAGACGCGCGCGAAGCCAAAAAGAGAGGCGAGTTAGTTGGTTGGTCTTCTTCCAAATTCCCGTGCGAGCTCGCAGCAGCATTTGATTTAAACGTTATGTACCCGGAGAACCAGGCAGCTGGTATCGCAGCAAACCGTTACGGTGAGCTTATGTGCCAGGCAGCTGAGGATATGGGTTACGATAACGATATCTGCGGTTATGCACGTATCAGCCTTGCATATGCAGCTGGTGTCCGTGTTGCTCGTAAGTTTGACCCGGAGACAGGTGAATACATCATCGATCCGAGCACAGGTAAGCCGTTAAAGGACGCAGACGGAAACGTAGTGATCGATGAGGCAACTGGCAAGCCGAAGAAAGATCCGAAGACTCAGACTCCGTATCTTGAGCTTGTAAACCTTCTTGAGCTTGAAAAGCTTCCGGATGGACCGGATAAAGAGCGCCGTATTGCAGCGATCTCCCCGATCCGTCAGATGCAGATCCCGCAGCCGGATTTCGTTCTCTGCTGCAACAACATCTGTAACTGTATGACAAAGTGGTATGAGAACATCGCCCGTATGTGCAATGTTCCGCTTATCATGATCGATATCCCGTACAACAACACTGTAGAAGTTGCTGATCAGAATGTTCGCTATGTTCGTGGACAGTTTGATAAGGCAATCAAACAGTTAGAGGAACTCACAGGCAAGAAGTTCGACGAGAAGAAGTTCGAGCATGCATGTGAGAACGCAAACCGTACAGCAAAGGCATGGTTAAAAGTCTGTGATTACTTACAGTATAAACCGGCTCCGTACAGTGGTTTCGACCTGTTCAACCATATGGCTGACGTTGTAACCGCACGTGCAAGAGTTGAGGCTGCTGCGGCATTTGAGCAGTTAGCAAAAGACCTTGACGAGACGATCGCTAAGGGCGAGACAACAACTCCGTTCCCGGAGAAATACCGTGTAATGTTCGAGGGTATTCCGTGCTGGCCGAAGCTTCCGGCACTGTTCAAACCGTTAAAGGCTAACGGCGTCAACGTAACAGCAGTTGTATACGCACCGGCATTCGGTTTCGTATATAATGGTCTGGATGAGATGGCACGTGCTTACTACAAAGCACCGAACTCTGTATGTATCGAGCAGGGTGTTGCATGGCGTGAAGGCATCTGCCGTGACAACAAGGTAGATGGCGTTCTCGTTCACTACAACAGAAGCTGTAAGCCGTGGTCCGGTTACATGGCAGAGATGCAGCGCCGCTTCACAAAGGATCTTGGTATTCCGTGCGCAGGATTCGATGGTGACCAGGCTGACCCGCGTAACTTCAATGCCGCTCAGTACGAGACTAGAGTACAGGGTCTTGTTGAGGCTATGGAAGCAAACATCCAGGCAAAGGAGGCTAAATAGACCATGAGTATCAACGCATTATTAGACGAATTTAAGGTAAAAGCTGCAACTCCGAAACAGCAGCTTGCTGAATATAAAGCACAGGGCAAGAAGGTCATCGGCGTTCTCCCGTACTACGCTCCGGAAGAGCTTGTATATGCTGCAGGCATGGTTCCGATGGGAATCTGGGGCTCCAACAACAAGACGATCAGCCGTGCAAAAGAGTACTGTGCAACATTCTACTGCACAATCGCTCAGCTCGCACTTGAGATGCTCCTTGACGGAACAATGGATCAGTTAGACGGAATCATCACACCAACAATCTGTGATACATTACGTCCGATGAGCCAGAACTTCCGTGTTGCTATGGGCGACAAGATGAAAGTTATCTTCCTTGCTCATCCGCAGAACCGTTTCGAAGAGTTCGGACTTAAGTTCTGTGAGGAGGAGTACGCAAACGTTAAGGCTGATCTCGAGGAAGTATGTGGCCACGAGATCACCAACGATGCGATCCTTGACGCAATTAAGGTTTACAACAAGAGCCGTGCAGCCCGCCGTGAGTTCGTAAAACTCGCTAACGAGCACTGCGACGTTGTAACTCCTACAAAGCGTTCCGCAGTATTAAAGGCATTCTTCTTCATGGAGAAACCGGAATACACTGCAAAACTTGAAGAGTTAAACAAAGAGCTCGCAGCTCTTCCGGTATGTGACTGGAAGGGAACAAAGGTTGTTACATCCGGTATCATCGTAGACAACCCGAAGCTTCTTGAAATCTTCGAGAACAACAACATCGCGATCGCAGCTGATGATGTTGCTCATGAGAGCCGTTCCTTCCGTACAGATGTTCCGGAGGACGAGCAGGATGCTCTTAGAGCTCTTGCAAAACAGTTTGCAAACATGGATTACGATATCCTTCTTTATGATCCGCAGTCTTCCAAGAACCGCCGCGGCGAGTTCGTAGCTGACATGGTTAAGAAGAGCGGCGCTCAGGGTCTTGTACTCTTCATGCAGCAGTTCTGCGATCCGGAGGAGATGGAGTATCCGTACCTCAAGAAAGCTCTCGACAACGCAGGTATCCCGCACATCAAGCTTGGTGTTGACCAGCAGATGAGAGACTTCGGACAGGCTGCAACTGCTATCGAGGCATTTGCGGATGTTCTTGAGATGAGAAAGTAAATAATTCATAATAAATAGGGGCAGGCGTTCCTGTTTCTTAGTGTTCACGCGGAGTCAGGCGAAAAACCGCCGTACCGAACATGATTTCCTTTCGGGAAGATCGTGGAGGTGCGGCGGTTTTTTTGTTGTGGGAAGATGGTGCTTCATAATGGCTCCGGGTACGCGCAGGACCGTCTCCGGCCCCGGGTACTGGTGGATTCCAGAGACGGTTCCTCTAAGCTCCCGGAAGAATGCTAAGGGCGGAGAGCAGGGGACACAACTCGCCTGCGGCTCAAACAAGTGTCCCCTGTTCTCCAACGCATTCTCCCGGGAGCCAAGAGGAAGCCATGCCTCTGGAATCAGGCACCCGTGTCCGGAGACGGTCCTGCGCTGGGGGATGGATGGAGGGAGCGAGGGGGAAAGAGAGAATGTTTGGCGTTTGTGGCGGAAATGTGGCGAATTCGGTATACTTTGGGGAAATTAGGTGGTATACTGATTTTATATGACGGAATTTGAGGTCCGTTAGGAAAAGTGGAGGAAACGATATGAGAAAGTGGAAGAAGTGTCTGCTTCTGGCAGCGGGTATGGCGGTGGCTCTGTCAACGGCAGCGATGGCGAGCCAGGATAAGTCGGATATGGTCACTGTGGAAGTGAAGAATTGTAGGGGTGGTGCAATTGAAGTCCTTTGTGAATATCCAGAGGAGATGGACCGGGAAATGGAATATCTGCCTATTGGTGAAAAAGTTCAGATTCCAAGAGGATCAGAACTGCAGATTGAGGCTTGGTCTATAGGTTATTATTCGGAAGAATTGGAGTCAACAGTTGATTCATATCCGAAAACAGTACATATTGTACAAAATGGAAAAGACACTGTTACGCCGAGCGAGGATGGAATAGGAAACATTCATGTGGACTGGGAGGTACAGGGAAATTGTACAATTGATGCCGATTATGTTGCGGAGGTTGATGCGCAGGGAATTGGTGATGATTGGGATGCAATTCCAGATGAAGATAGAGGATATATCGTGTCCGCGAAGCAGACATATTATGATAGTCCTTCAGTTGTTAATGTTGATCTCATTGCACGCCTTGGATCTAAGACAGTATCTGTAATTGATGTACCGGATCTTAGAATTGACTCAACAAATAAACGTGATGATATACAATGGTACCAGGATAATTTTGAGATAACATCTACGGGAATATGTTCTAAAGAAATTTTACCACTGGGACGTTATAAAATTCCGATTTTGTATTCAAGTAAAAAAGATAATGGACATACACGTAGGAGATATGTGAATGTCTGGGTTGGAAAAATGGCGACAGCGGAAGTTGCATTAGCGGAGTATGAAGAAGATGGTGAAATGCAACTTCTTGGTGAAGTGGGAGAAGATGTTTCCAACCCAGATGCAGATCCAGACGCGAACATAAAACAGAAAAAATATTTTGATGCATCCAAGACAAAGATTTCGGATGTTATGAAACTGTTCGAACAAAGGACTTATGATAACAAGATAGTTGGTTATAGACATACTGGCGAGTATGTAGATGCCAATAATAAAACGATTGACAAAAATGATGCTCGGAGCTTGTCTGCTGTTGCAAAAGGAAAATCAGCATTTACAGTTATGCCGGTATTGAAGAATGGTAATAAAACATATAAGACTGTTCAGATTAAAATGATACCGGATAGTCAGAGAATCATCAAGTATAGTGATTCCTGGGTTGAAAGAGATGGAAAGTTATATTACTATAAGGATTCTTATGATGATGAAGGTAACTGGACAGGGAATATTCTTGCATGTGGTGAATGGGTAGAACGTGGCAGACAGAAGGTTTACTGTGATAAAACAGGTGCTCTTGTAACGAATGGAATTGCGGGAACCAAAATCGATGATGATATGGGCTTATGGCTGGTTAATGCAAAAGGTTATAAGAGAACTGACTATACAGGATCATGGAAGGTCGGTATGAATGAATACACGATTGACCATGGAAAAGTTACAGGTGTTATAATTGTAGAGATTGCAGCACCATATAGTGCTGAAACGGTAAAGACGTTTACTGATGGACTTGAACTGGTTGTTAACAATGATGCAGCAGATGAGGGGGAGAAGACAAATTTTGCTGATCAGCTTGTCAGTGGAATGAATAATTTAACAACAGATCAGAAAAATACATTACATGATGATGTAATTGTTAAGGCTGATGAAGCGTTAAATGCAGTTTATGAAGGTGTAACGACTGGTGTAGAAAAGGATGAAACCGAAGAATTCGAAGAAACGGAAAAGCTTGGTGAAGTTTCTGCAAAAGGATTACTTGCGGCAGCAGGTGTAAATTCGGAACATGAAGCAGATTCTGTTACGCTCCGGATTGCCCAGACAGCAAGCAATGCGCTCATGAAATTTGACGCAAAGCTTTATGCTGGAGAGGATGAAAATCCTACACAGTTAAAGAGCCCGGTTATTATGGAAATCGAGCTTCCGGAAGATGTTCAGAGAATGTATTCCAAATATGGATATACGTATAAGCTGGTTCATACTGGAGAAGATGGAACAAAAGATATTGTAAAGGATGGTCAGTCAAAGAATGGACTTTCCCTGGAGCTTTCTGTTGATATGAAAACTGCGAAAATCCGTACAAATTCTTTCAGTACATTTGAGTTACAGGCAACAAGAAGTAATAACAATATCATTAATACACCGGACGATTCTACAACTACGGTAACTCCGAATAAGCCAGGTAATGGAAATAATGATGGTAACAGCAGCAATAGCAGCTCCGATGACTCGGACGATTCCGGCACTCAGAGCACCACATATAGAAGAAAGAAGACCGATGCTTCCGGCCAGTGGGTTCAGGACGCAAAGGGCTGGTGGTATCGCAGAGCAGACGGTTCCTGGCCGAAGAGTCAGTGGATCGAGCTGGGGTGGAATGGCGTGAACAGCTGGTACTATTTTAATGAGAGCGGCTATATGGTAACTGGATGGAGAGAGGATGGCGGTTATACGTACTATCTGAATCCGGTTTCTGACGGTACGAGAGGTCAGATGCTTACAGGATGGCATCAGATCGACAGCATCTGGTACTACTTTAATAAACTGACAGGTGGTCCACAGGGATCTCTTGTAAAGAACGCGACGACACCGGACGGCTATAAGGTCGGTGCAGATGGTGCGTGGCTCCAGTAAAAAAATTAATCATGTTTGGAAAGGTCCGTTATAAGGGGAAACTCTTGTGGCGGATCTTTTTTAGTGGTATCTTTATGGGAAATGTGTTAGAATAGATTAGAAAGAGCTGCGAAATAAGAGATAGAATAATAAAAATCGTAACTATTCAGTACCCTCATAGTTACACGCAAAAATCCATTCCAGATCAGCTTCGCTGATGGGATTTTTGCCCTCCAGCCTATGTTTTCTTACGGTCAGCGCAGCAAGTGCGCAGACCTACTGAACAGTTACTAAAAATCTACAGATAGAGTCAGGATCGGAATCAAAAGGGGGATTTCGGGGAGTGAAGGGAAAGAGAAACGTATGGGCGGTATTCCTTGGAATTGCAGTTGCGGCGATGAGTGCGGCGGGCTGTGGCGCAGGGGAGAGCAGCGGACAGGGACCGGAGAAGGTGAGTGAGGAGAAGAGGCTTACGGTGTATACTTCCCACAAGCAGGAGGTCTATGCGCCGATCATAAAGGAGTTTGAGGAGCGGACCGGAATCTGGGTAGAAGTGGTTCCCGGAGGAACAACGGAGCTTCTGGAGCGGATCCGGGAAGAGGGGGAAAAGGGATCCTGTGACGTGATGTTCGGCGGAGGTGTGGAGAGCTATGAGGTCTTTAAGGACTGCTTCGTGTCATACGAGAGCACCCAGAGCGATCATATCGAGAGTATATACCGGACTGAGGATCATGTCTGGACTCCGTTTACGGAGCTTCCCATTGTTCTGATCTACAACAATAAGCTGGTGGACGCGGCTTCCGCCCCGCGGGGATTTGAGGATCTGTTTGACGGGAACTGGGACGGAAAGGTGTCCTTTGCGGATCCGGGAAGATCCGGCAGCAGCTGCACGATGTTGGAGACGATGATCCAGGTCCTGCCGATGCGTGAAAACGAGGTCCTGGAACAGTTTGCCAGAGTGCTCGGCCGCCGGATGGCGGCAGGATCTGGCGCCGTGCTCGATGAGGTGTCAGAGGGAACATATCTGGTTGGTCTGACTTTGGAGGAAACTGCGAAAAAGTATATCGACCGCGGCGCGGCGATCTCGATCGTCTATCCACGGGAGGGAACCAGCGCGGTGGCAGACGGATGCGCGGTGATCAGGGGGACAGAGCATGAAGAAAACGCGAAGCTTTTTGTGGATTTTATCGTGAGTCCTGATGTCCAGAGACTGGCTGTCGAGAAGCTTTACAGACGGACGGTCCGCGATGATATTACCCCGGATCAGAAGGAAGAGGGATCGATCATGGACTTCGATCTTGGATGGGCAGTAAAAAACCAGAAATCCATTTTGGAAAGATGGGCGGCGCTCATGGCAGGAAACGGAGGTGGATCATGAAGAACTTTATCCAGAGATCTTTCCGGCGTGAGCTTCTTGTGAGTTTTCTCGCTGTGTCTGTTCTTCCACTGATCGTGTGCTGTGTGTTTCTGATTCAGATGTTTAATGTGAAGGTCGGAAGAGATTTTGAGAAAAAGGATATGGAGCTTGCCGGTGCGGTAGAGCAGCAGCTGATGACGCTGTTTGACGCTTACCATGACGCAGCGGAGGAACTGTGTACGGATCCGCTGGTCGCCGAGGCGCTGAAAAAAGAAAGCTTTGGAAAGAAGAATGAAGTGTATCGCAGTCTGTACGGGGCGACCGCTGCATGTCGTGAGATGGCGGGATTTCATCTCTACAATGCGGGCGGATCCTGCCTGTATTCTACAGGAAACCGTACCTACGGACAGACGCTGCCGGTATACTGGGGGATCCTGAGAGAGGCCCATGCCCATCCGAATGACCTGATCATCCGGAGTGATCTGGAGATTGGCGGTGATGAGGTCCTGCGGTTTGCCAGAGCGGTGACCGGAAATTCAGAGGAATGTTCCGGATATTTTGTGGCCACAATGACGGCGGAGCATTTCGCGAAGGCGCTCTCCGGTACATACAGCGGTCAGGACGGAATCTGTATCCTCAATGGATTTCTGGAGACTGTGTACAGCGTAGGCACGGCATCGGGGGAGACGGTCGGAGATGTTCTGAGAAACCGTTTTTTACAGGGGGAACCTCTGACGGAGATTTGGAACAACAACAGTATCTACGTCTCAAAGTTAGGGGATACAGGGCTTTACAGCGTTCTGATCCGTCCCCATGTTTTTACAAGTGATACCACGAGATCCATGTATACAGTTCTTCTTTTCATGGCCGCGGGAAGCTTTCTTTTAAGTGTTGGTGTCGCGATCGGGATCAGCTCCTTTCTTTCCAAGCCGATCCATGTACTTCATGATGCCATGGATGAGGTTCAGGAGGGAAATCTGGATACCCATGTGGACATGGAACGTCAGGACGAGTTTGGGGAACTGGCGGAAAATTTTAATATCATGACAAAGAGGATCTCCTCCTACATGGAGGAGCGGGTTCGGCGCGAAAAGGAGCTGAACGAGACCCAGATCGCCATGATGCAGTCCCAGCTAAATCCGCATTTTCTCTACAATACCCTTGATACGATGAAGTGGGTGGCGAAGGCGAACCATATTCCGGAGATCGCGACGCTGGCGGCAAAGCTTGCGAAGATCTTAAGGACCAGTATTTCAAGCGCCCAGTTTATCACGCTGCAGGAAGAGATGACACTGGTGGAAAGTTATGCAAAGATCCAGAAGATCCGGTTTAACGGAAAGTTTGATTTCCGCTATGAGATCGCTCCTGAGACGGAGGAGATCCTGGTTCCAAAGCTCATCGTTCAGCCCATTGTGGAAAATGCGGTGATCCATGGGCTGGCGGATGCGGATGGGGGGCATATTTTTGTCAGGGCATATCTGGAAAGGAAGGAGCTTGTGATCGAGGTTTCAGATGACGGATGCGGGATCAGCGATGAAGTGATCCGACGGCTCGGAAACCGGGACAAGGAACAGAAGAATGGCCACATCGGCTTTTACAATGTGGATACGATCATCCGGCTTCATTATGGAAAAGACTACGGTCTCAGGGCAGAGCGGCTGGCTGCAGGCGGAACAAAGGTAACGATAAGAATACCGGTGAATGGCTCCGGACAGCCTGCGCCCAGTATGGAGAACAGATCCTGATGACCGATGGGGAATGGAAAAAGGGAAGGGGGGAGCTGTTATGCTCAAGGTGATCGTTGTAGATGATGAGCGGTTCGTCCGGATGGGCATTGTCGGTGAGACGGACTGGGCCTCGCTGGGTTGCGAGGTCGTCGGTGAGGCGGAAAACGGGTTGGACGCGCTGGAGCTGGTCCATGAAAAGAATCCGGAGCTGATGATCTGTGATATCCGGATGCCTAAGATGAACGGTCTTGAGATGTTAAAGAAGCTTCGGGAAGAGAAAAATCCGGTACAGGTGATCTTTCTGACCGCGTACAGCGAGTTTTCCTACGCCAGAGAGGCGTTGAAGCTTTATGCATTTGATTATCTGCTAAAGCCGTTCGAGGACGGGGAGCTGGAGAGCGCGATCCTCAGGGCAAAAGAGCGGATCGAGACAGATCGGGGGAAGCAAAGAGATACCGGTCTGAGCAGATCTGTCCCGGATAAGGCACCGGTAAAGGGGCAATATCCGGACGATTTGGAAGGTGACGGACCAGAGATCAATGCCGCGGTGATCCGGCTCTGTCTGCCATTCGATGAAAATACCGCGGGCCTTACCGGATATGTCCGGGACGCGGTGCTTTACATGGCATCTCATTACGGGGAAAGTGCGATCAATGTGGCGAAGATTGCAGGTGCGGTGGGGATCAGCGAAGGCCACCTGAGCCACTGTTTCAAGAAAGAGACGGGATATACGGTGATGGGGTGGCTCACGCGGTACCGGATGAAAAAGGCAGTGGAATTGCTTTCGGACCACCGGAACAAGGTGTACGAAGTGGCAGAAAAAGTCGGATATAAAGATATTGCGTATTTTTCTAACACATTTAAAAAAATTGCGGGTGTTGCTCCATCGGAGATACAGGAAAAATAATCTGGATCCTGAAAAAACAAGCCGTTGGAGGCCATCAATGGAAAAAGGTAAGAATTAAAATGAAAATATAGGAGGAATCAGTATGAATGTAAAGATGTTTGGGGAGATCTGCGATGCGTTTGGACCGAGCGGATTTGAGGAGGATGTAATCCGCACGGTTGCGAAGTACTGCAAAGGTCTGGAGCTGGAAAATGACGCGATGAATAACCTTTATGCGCGTATGCCCGGTGAGGATCCGGAGAAACCGGTCGTGATGCTGGATGCCCATACGGATGAGTGTGGATTTATGGTACAGAGCATCAGAGAAAACGGAAGCCTGGAGATCCTCATGCTCGGCGGCGTGATCCTTACGAACCTTCCGGCTCACACAGTGATGATCCGGACCAGAAGCGGGAAGCTTGTACGGGGAATTATTTCGTCCAAGCCGATTCATTTTATGAATGAGGCAGAGCGGGCCTCCCAGTCGTTGAGTATTGAGACGCTGATCGTGGATGTCGGCGCGGTGAGCAGGAAAGAAGTGACAGAAGTATTCGGCATTTCCATCGGAGATCCGGCAGTCCCGGAAGTTTCATTTTCCTACGATGAGGAACGTGACCTCTGCTTTGGAAAAGCGTTTGACAACCGTGCAGGATGTGCATGCATTATCGACACCATGACCCGTCTGTGCGGGGAGAAGGATCAGCTGGCGGTACGGGTGACCGGAGCGTTTGCGGCTCAGGAGGAAGTTGGAACAAGAGGTGCCACAGTTACATCCCAGATTGTCCGTCCGGACCTGGCGATTGTTTTTGAGGGATCCCCGTCGGATGATTTTTATTTCAGTGCTGCCCAGACCCAGGGGCACATGCGGGGCGGTGTCCAGATTCGCAGGATGGATAAGAGCTATATTTCGAATCCGGTGTTTATTGAGTATGCGGAGGAGCTTGCGAAGAAATTCGGAATTCCATTTCAGGAGACAGTCCGCCGCGGCGGAAGCACGAACGCGGGAAAGATCAGCCTGACAGCAAAGGCAGTTCCGGTTCTGGTTCTCGGCGTCCCGAGCCGGTATGTTCATACCCATTATAATTTCTGCGCGAAGTCCGACCTTGAAGCGGCAGCAGATCTTGCTGTGGAAGTGATCCGGGGACTTGACGCGGAAAAGATCCGCCATATCTGCAGACAGGATATTTTAAAATAAGAAGATCACAGGGACCCGAAAACGGCAGTGTCCCTCAGGCAGGTGAAGAAAGAACAACAGAAAAAAGCGTCCGGATCCATAGGAATGGATTCCGGACGCTTTTTCCGTAAAAATGAGGAACTAAATGGAAAAACTCAGAGGCGGAGGTTTGTGGGGGTTATGCCTCTAATTTTTTCCCGGTGATCATCTCATATGCTTCCAGATATTTCGCGATGGTCTTATCGACGATCTCCTGCGGAAGTGTCCAGTCGTTGCCCGGATGGGAAGTGAGCCAGTCGCGGGCGAACTGTTTGTCGAAGGACGGCTGACCGTGGCCCGGCTCATAGCCTTTTGCCGGCCAGAAGCGGGAGCTGTCCGGTGTGAGCATCTCGTCGCCGATCACGAGATTGCCCTCGTCATCGAGACCGAATTCGAATTTTGTATCAGCAATGATGATGCCTCTGGTAAGTGCATATTCTGCACATTTCTTATATAAAGCGATCGTTGTGTCGCGAAGGAGCTCTGCATATTCACGGCCCTTTCCCGGGAAATATTTCTCGAGATGATCAATGCTCTGCTCGAAGGAGATATTCTCGTCGTGGTCACCGATCTCAGCTTTTGTGGACGGGGTGTAGATCGGCTCCGGGAGCTTGTCGGATTCCTTTAAACCTTCCGGAAGACGGATTCCGCAGACGGTACCGTTTTCCTTGTAGCTTGCCCAGCCGCTTCCCGTGATATAACCGCGGACGATGCACTCGATCGGGAGCATATGTAATTTGCGGCACATCATGGTTTTGCCCTCAAATTTTTTCTGCTGGAAGAACTCCGGCATATCCTTTGTGTCGACGGAGATCATATGGTTCGGAACAATATCTTTTGTCAGGTCAAACCAGAATTTGGACATCTGGGTCAGAACAGCACCTTTGGAGGTAACCTCATTGTGAAGGATCACGTCAAAACAGCTGATACGGTCGGTAGCAACCATGATAAGGCTGTCACCATTGTCGTAGATCTCACGTACTTTTCCTTCTTTGATCGGTTTTAATTCCTGCATGTCTACACCTCTTCATTATATTTTCTTATGCAGCGTTTGTCGTATCATAAAAACGCTGAGCGAACTTACAGTAAAGTTACCATTAAATGGCGGTTTCTGTCAATGTTCAATTTGCACAATATTTACATAAGAAAAAATAAATGTTTTGGAAATAGGATCGCATAAAGAATTTTACAGGCTTTTGATAAAATATATAAAAGTTGTGCTAATATTTATAAATAAGCTATACCAATAAGTACGCGACCAGTTATAAGAAAGACATGGACGACTTTGAACTCCGGTGTCCGGAACTGACGGGATCCTGCAGATCAGCATGATGGGGAAAAATGTGTGCGGACGAATGATGCTCAAATGAATATACAGCAATATGCCGGTGCTTCCAATTCTGCCACAGAAAAATATATGTCGAAAATGCACAAAAATATCAGAAATATGGAATAAAATTATACAGATTCACAGGATTCCACAAACTATCGCAGTTTTGTCCACTGTTAAAAATTTCTGCGCGCCGGTATAATAAAAGTATAAAATGAGTCGTGAGAGAAACAAGATGACCCAGTAAATGAAGGAGGAAAAGTTTTATGAGAAAACGTACTTTGTCATTGGCACTTGCAGTTTCCATGGCAGCGATGTCCCTCGCGGGATGCGGCGGTGGCGGAACGACAGCTACGACAGCAGCAGCCGGCGGTGAGACCACAGCGGCGGCAAGCGAGGCGGCAACAGAGGCTGCGTCCACAGACGATACCAATCTTTCTGATGTTGAAAAGATCATCAAGGAAGCAGAAGGAATGTCCATGGAAGAGTTGGCGAAGAAAGCCATCGAAGAGTCCAACGGAAAGACCTTCTATGGTGTTGGTAACTCCAGCCGCGGAAAGAGCGCACTGCCGTTATTCATCGAATACCTGCAGTCCATCGATCCATCCTACAAAATGGAATATGAGTGGCAGCAGCCGAAGAACAATAAGATCTTTGAGCAGCTGACCGCAGACTCCTTAAAGACAGAAGGAACCTTCGCGATGACCCTGATCCAGGATGGCAACCAGATCGAGTCAAAGATGGTTCAGCCGGGAATCTTAAAGACCTACATCCCGAAAGAGTGGGCAGAGGCAAACGGAACAACACCGGACGCATATAAAGGATTCCTTCCGTTACAGACATTAAATAAAGTATTTATGTATAACAGCACAGGAAGCGCTGAATATAAGAACTGCTGGGATTTCGTAGCAGAGGGCGTTCATCCGTTATACATGGATATCGATTCCGAGATCGTTGGAAAGAACTTCTTATATATGCTGACAGAAGATAAGTATGCCGGATGGTTAAAGGATGCTTACGATGCTCTCGATGACACAAAGAAGGCATACTTCAAACCGGTTATCGACGAGATGGCAACAGATGCTGAGGATCTTGGACTTGGCGAGAACGGCGCATATGCCCTCGCATGGATCAAGCTCTGGGTTGAGAACTACAATGAGCAGACAGACGATGGCCCGATCTGCAACACACTTGTAACGGATTCCGCAACAGACCAGGCCGGATTATTAGTTTATTCCAAACTTCGTTCCGTAGAAGAGTCCGCAGGCGTTTCCTTAAATAACATTAAGGTTGCCGCTTATCAGGATGGCTACAAAGGCATCGGTGGTTACGGTTACTGCCATTATCTCTTCGTTACAAACAACAGCCCGCTTCCGTGGACCGCATGCGCATTCATCCAGTACATGACATGTACAGAGGACGGCTTCTCCGCATGGGGCAAAGATATGGGCGGCTACTCCGCTAACCCGGAAGTTGCAGCAGCGATCGAGGAAACTTACCAGCACAGCAAGGGCGGCTACAACGAGGCCGGCGAAGACCAGTTCCCGTGCAAGGACGACCGTGGATATGACTGGTGGACAACAGACGGCGAATTAGTTCTGGAAGATCCGGACTACTGTGCATCTGTTTCCTTTACAGTCGGCAGCTGGATCGAGCTTCTCACGAAGTACAGCGACTCTGCAAAGTAAATGAACCTGTAACTGCTCAGTGCCTTCACAGTTACATGCAAAAATCCATTCCAAATTGACTTCGTCAATGGGATTTTTGCCTACTGCGCGACGCGTTCTTACGGTCCGCGCAGTGAATGCGCAGACCTATTGAACAGTTGCATGAAACAAGATAGTTCGAGGGTGCCGTACATGTGTGCGGCGCCCTCATGTTACATATGGCATCTGCCGTGAGAGAAAAACGGCATCCATGTTTTAAATGAAAGGAGCGGACAATTCTGTGAACAGATACAATCGTGTAAAAACATATTTTTCAAAACCGCAGAACATCATCCTTCTCCTGTTCGGCATCGTACTGACGTTCTCCACTGTTGCGCCGATCATCGCCATCGTAAAAGATACGATCACGATCCATCCGGGAACCATTGACGCCCATCTCGCCGGAAAGGCGTCCGGTTACACGCTGATCAACTATGTGGACCTCTTTACAAGCCGTCTGGCGAAGACAAACCTCTGGAAGCCGTTGTGGAATACGATCCTCTTAGCAGTCTTTACCTGTACGATCTCTATCCTCTACGGCGGAACCTTTGCGTTTCTGGTAACAAGAACGAACCTGAAATTCAAAAAGTATTTAAGCTCCATCTTTATTTTCCCGTACATCATGCCGCAGTGGACGTTAGCGGTTGTATGGCAGAACGTATTTAACAGCAACGCAGTCGTTGGTACATCCAACGGACTCCTTGCATCCCTTACCGGCATCTGCATGCCGAAATGGTGGTGTCTGGGATTATTCCCGAGCTCTGTGGTTCTGGGACTTCACTACGCGCCATTCGCTTACATCCTGATCGGCGGAATTTTCCGGAATATGGACGCAAATCTGGAAGAAGCGGCAACGATCCTCGATACACCGAAATGGAAGACGATGTTTCGCATTACGCTTCCGATGGTAAAACCGGCGATCCTCTCGACGATCCTTCTCGTATTCGGAAGCGCCATGGGAAGCTACCCGGTACCGCATTATCTTGGACTTACCACCCTTTCCACGAAGTACATTTCCTTAAACTCCAAGTACACCGGTGAGGCGAGTATTTTAGCCATCATCATGATGATCTTCGGTGTGGCGATCCTCACGATGAATCAGGTGAGCTTAAAGAGCCGGAAGAACTATACGACCGTCACCGGCAAATCCGGTCAGTTATCGAAGATGAACCTTGGAAAAGTCGGAAAATACGCGATTGCAGTTGTGATGATCATTCTGACCTTCTTCACAAGTATCTTCCCGATCTTTTCCTTCGCCCTTGAGACGTTCCTCCCGAACCCGGGCGACTATAGCTTCCTCTACACGAAAGACTTAAGCAACCTGACCACGAAATGGTGGATCACGAAAGAGAATATCACCGAGAACGGTATGTACGGACAGCACGGTATCCTCTATAACAGTACGATCTGGCACGCGTTTGCCGGTACACTTTTAGTTGCTGTCTGCTGTGCGCTGATCGCAGGTACCATCGGTACCCTGATCGGATACGCGGTTGCGAAGAACCGCAGAAGCCGCTGGGCAAGCTATGTAAACGGCGTGGCCTTCCTTCCGTATCTGATGCCCTCCATCGCTGTCGGTGCTGCATTCTTCATCCTGTTCTCCAACGAGAAGATCAACCTCTTCAATACATATACGCTGCTGATCATCGCAGGTACGATCAAGTACATTCCGTTTGCGAGCCGGAGTGCGTTAAACTCCATGCTGCAGATCAGCAATGAGATCGAGGAAGCGGCGATCATACAGGACATTCCATGGACGAAGAGAATGTTCCGGATCATTATCCCGATCCAGAAATCCGCGATCATCAGTGGATACATGCTTCCGTTTATGACATGTCTCCGTGAACTGTCACTGTTCCTGCTCTTATGTACGCAGGGCTTCATCCTCTCGACGACGCTGGACTATTTCGATGAAATGGGTCTGTACGCGTTTTCGAGCGCGATCAACCTGATCCTGATCGTTACCATCCTGATCTTCAATACGTTAGTCAATAAGCTGACAGGTGCAAGCCTTGACGATGGAATAGGAGGAAATTAATATGCCGGAAATCACATTGAGAAATATAACAAAACGCTGGGGAAAATTCTTCGGAGTCGATCATCTGGACCTCGACATCGCGGATAACTCCTTCATCACACTGCTCGGACCGTCCGGATGCGGAAAAACAACGATCCTCCGCATGATCGCGGGGCTCGAGACACCGACGACTGGTCAGATCAAGATCGGAGATAAGGTTGTGTTTGACAGTGAGGCGGGAATCAACATTCCGGCCAATAAGCGTAAGGTCGGATTCCTGTTCCAGAACTACGCGCTGTGGCCGAACATGACCGTTTACCAGAATATTTCTTTTGGTTTAAGCAATATCAAGGAAGAACTTCCGAAATACGATTTTGATGCCATGACGACGGGGGAGCTGATCCGGGCGCTGAAGAGCGGAAAGAAGATCAAAGAGTTAGTGGAAGAGTGCCGCGATAAGAGAGGTAAGCTCGACACGGATAAAGTCTATCTGAAATTTATCGACGCATTCATCCTCTCTATTTATACCGCGAAGATCCTCTACGGATACGGGATTCAGGACGCGGCAGATCCGGACACAGCCGCAAAGGCGAAGGCGGAGGAGCTGATAAAGAAGCTTGACGGAATCAAGAAGTCCTATGAGTCAAAGGGGCAGTCCTTAAATGAGGAATGTGCCATCGTATCCGGAGGAAAAGTTCTGACAGAAGACAGAAAACTCACGAAGGAAGAGATCGATAAATCCGTCCGCAGAGTTTCCAGGATCGTCAAGATCGGCATGTTCATGAACCGTTACCCGGCAGAGCTCTCCGGCGGTCAGCAGCAGCGTGTTGCCATCGCGAGAACCTTGGCACCGGAACCGGCAGTTCTCTTCATGGATGAGCCGCTGTCAAACCTTGATGCGAAGCTCCGTCTCGAGATGAGATATGAGCTGCAGAGACTTCATGTTGAGACGGGAAGTACCTTTGTGTATGTCACCCATGACCAGATGGAGGCCATGACACTGGCGACAAAGATCTGTCTGATCAACAATGGTGTGCTTCAGCAGTATGATGCCCCGCTTGATGTATATAACAGGCCGGCAAACCTTTTCGTAGCGGACTTCGTCGGAAATCCGTCCATCAACTTTGTGGAGGCGAAGGGAAAAGAACAGGCTGATGGAAGTTTCAGATTTAAGATTCTGGATGATCTCGAAGCGACATTCCGACCGAACGAGCCTATCGATATGGCGGCATGGTTCGCAAAGAGGGATAAAGACGCGGCTGATCTGGAAGCTCAGAGGATTGAGATGCTAAAGGATAAGAAGGCCGTTGAGAAGAGCAACAAGGACGAGGTATTTAAGTACCATATCGCGAAGGTTGACGAGTCTGACTATGCGGTGGAGGAAGAGCCGGAGATCACCAACGAGGACTTCGTCCTGGCGATCCGTCCGGAGGCGCTGAAACTCTCAAAGGACGGATCCATCGCATCCACGATCTACGGTGCGATGCCGACCGGCATGGAATCAACCGTGAAGCTCAGGATCGGAAAGTACCTGCTGACAGGCGTTATCTTCGGCGGTGTTACTTTTAAACTTGGCGAAGAGACAGGTGTTGATATCGCGGGAACGGACATTCTTCTGTTTGACAGAAAGTCTGGAAAGGCGATCACAGCTGGTAGTCTTGCGGTGAAAGGCTGAGAAGCAGTAAAGGATAAAAGTTAGGATAAAAGGTAACTGTTCAGTAGGTCTGCGCACTTGCTGCGCTGACCGTAAGAAAACATAGGCTGGAGGGCAAAAATCGCATCAGCGCAGCTGATCTGGAATGGATTTTTGCGTGTAACTATGAAGGTACTGAATAGTTACGATAAAAGGATGGATAAAGGCGGTGGAGCTGCGAATGGGCGGCTTTGCCGCCTTTTTCTCTATATAGTAATGTTGCGGAACAGGAAAAAATCTGGTAAGCTTTAGGGAGAAAAAACAAAAGGGAAAATGGTGGAATTTAAAGGAATTCTGCTTATGGGAGTGTATGATGAGAAGAAAAATAGCGGTAATTTGCGGAGCGGTCCTGTTGGCGGTCGTTCTGCTTGGCGGATGCAGCAGTGTGGCATCGGGGACCGTGCGGACGACGGCTGCGGTTGAGGTAAGTCAGGAGATGAAAACGGCTGAGCCTGCGGAGAATAGTGATACTACACAGGAGAGCGTGGACAGCAAAACAGGCGGTGAAAAACCTCATGTTGTCCTGCAGCAGAATGAGACGGAATCTTCCGAGGCGGAGACGGGATCCGCGGATCCTTACGCGGACCTCTTAAAGGACCCGGAAGTCATGGCGGCGAACAAGATCTACGTGAAAGAGACAGCGGAGACGGGAAAAACGCGGATCGTCTTTGCGGGAGATATCCTGTTCGACTCCCATTACGCGATCATGGCATCCCTCTTAAAGAGGGGGCAGGGGATCGAGGGTGGAATTTCCGCGGATCTCTTATCCATCATGCGGAGCGCCGATATCTTTATGGTAAACAACGAATTTCCGTATACGACGGGCGGAGCGCCCACGGCGGGAAAGAAATTTACGTTCCGTGCGGATCCGAAGTACGCGTCCTGGCTCTTTGACATGGGAGCGGATCTCGTGTCCCTGGCGAACAACCACGCCTATGATTACGGCGAAGTGTCCCTGACAGACACCCTGGACACCCTGGAAGCCATCGGAATGCCCTATGTGGGAGCGGGACGAAACCTGAATGAAGCGGTGAAACCGGTATCCTTTATCGCAAACGGAAGGAAGATCACCTTCGTCTCCGCAACCCAGATCGAGCGGACACTTCCGCCGGACACCAAAGGGGCAACGGAGACAACTCCGGGGGTATTCCGGTGTCTGGAGATCAATAAACTTCTGGAGGTGATCTCCGCGGCGAAGGCGGACAGCGATTTTGTCATTGTATACATCCACTGGGGGACGGAAGGAACTGATAAGCTGGATCACTGGCAGCAGGAGCAGGCGCCCCAGATCGCGGCGGCAGGAGCGGACCTGATCATCGGGGACCATCCCCATGTGCTGCAGCCCATTGGCTACCAGGGAGATGTCCCGGTGGTGTACAGTCTCGGGAACTATCTCTTCAACTCAAAGACGCTCGATTCCTGCCTCGTGGAGGCGGTGATCGGAGATGAGGGGTTGGAATCCCTGCGGTTTATTCCGGCGAAGCAGTCGAATTGCCGCGTGGCGAAGGCGGAAGGAGCGGAGAAGGAGCGGATCATCAATTACATGAGAAGCATCTCTCCGGAGGCGGTGATCGATGATGAGGGGTATATTACGAAGCAGAATGCCCAGTAATGGTACAGAACACGTACCGGACCTGTCACATTTAATATTTCCAATGCACAAAAAATTTTCCTGTTTACAGAAAAAATATCCTATGTTATAATGTGCATTAGACGTTTTCTGTACCAGTCTGCCCTTTTGAAAATGGATGGTGCGGAAAAGAAATAGAAACAGTATACGAAAAGGATGGAACTGATATGGCAACATTACTTGAAACATGGAGAAGCCTCGCTTACGGCGATGGTCTCGATGATAAAAAGAAAGAAGAACTCTGGACAAACTATTTTACGATCGAAAAAGGCATCTACGAGAAGATCCTTTCCAACCCGACAGAAGTTGTTGAGGGAACTGTAAAAGAACTTGCTGAGAAGTATGGCACAGAAGTTCTCGTTATGACTGGTTTCCTTGATGGAATCAATGAGAGCTTAAAGGGATATGAGAACCCGATCGACACAATGGCAGAGGATACCGTTGTTAAGATTGAGATCGATCCGGAAAAGCTTTACTACAATATGGTAGAAGCTAAGGCTTCCTGGCTCTATGAGCTTCCGCAGTGGTCTGAGATCCTTTCCGCTGAGACAAGAACCGAGCTTTACAAGAAGCAGAAAGCTTCCGGAACCGTACGCCGCGAAGGCCACAAGATCTACCCGAACGATCCGTGTCCGTGCGGAAGCGGAAAGAAGTACAAAAAGTGCTGCGGCCGCAACGCATAAGATGAAACGTAAGCCATTACCTATTGCGGGTAGTGGCTTTTTCATTATTGTACGCGGACTGAGGCTGATCAAGGAGATAAAATGCAGGCATATACAGGTTTTGCAGCTGTCTATGACACTTTCATGGATAATATTCCATATGAAGAATGGTGTGAATATCTGACAGGGCTTTTAAAGGAACAGGGGGTTACGGAGGGAATTCTTCTCGATCTCGGATGTGGAACGGGAAGTCTCACGGAGCTTCTCGCGGACGCTGGTTATGATATGATCGGCGTGGACAACTCCGAGGAGATGCTGGAGCTTGCCCTGGAAAAGAAGGAACAGTCCGGAAAAGATATTTTGTATCTCTGTCAGGATATGCGGGAATTTGAACTTTACGGCACGGTGGCGGCGGTGGTCTCCATCTGTGACTGTATGAATTATATTTTAGAGCCGGAGGATCTGACAGAAGTATTCCGCCTGGTTAACAATTACCTGGATCCGGGCGGAGTGTTTATCTTCGACATGAATACGGAGTACAAATACCGGGAGATCATGGGAGACAACACGATCGCGGAAGACCGGGATGACTCCAGCTTTATCTGGGACAACCAGTACGATGAGGAGGAGCAGATCAATATCTATGATCTGTCGATCTTTGTCCGTGAGGACGGGGATCTCTTCCGAAAGTACCATGAGACACATTATCAGCGGGCTTATTCCCTGGAAGAGGTGAAGAGTGCCATCCACGAAGCGGGAATGGAATTTGTTGCCGCCTACGATGCATTTACGAAGAATCCGCCGCGGGAGGACAGCGAACGTATTTATGTGATCGCGAGAGAATATGGAAAAGAAAGGAAATAGAGCATGAACGATTATATGATCCGTGCGACGGCTGCGGAGGGACAGATCCGCGCCTTTGCTGCAACGACAAGAGATATGGTGGAGAACGCAAAGAATGCCCACAACACAAGCCCGGTGGCTACGGCTGCCTTAGGACGTCTCATGACAGCAGCTGCCATGATGGGCGCTGACTTAAAAGGGGAGAAGGACCTTTTAACACTTAGAATTGAGGGAAGCGGTCCGCTGGGCGGACTTCTTGTCACAGCCAACGGCCATGGAGATGTGAAAGGATATGCGTTCAATCCGGATGTAATGCTTCCGCCGAATGCACAGGGAAAACTCGATGTCGGCGGTTCCCTGGACCTTGGTGTTTTGAGCGTTATCAAGGATATTGGCTTAAAAGAGCCGTATGTGGGACAGACACAGCTCGTCACAGGTGAGATCGCGGAAGATCTGACCTACTATTTTGCCACATCTGAGCAGGTTCCGTCCTCCGTTGCCCTAGGTGTTCTAATGAATAAGGACAACACGGTCCGTCAGGCAGGCGGCTTTATCATCCAGCTTCTTCCGGGTGCTTCCGATGAGATCATCGACAAGATCGAGGCGAAGCTTTCCGGAATTTCTTCCATCACAGCACTGCTGAATGCGGGAAAGACTCCGGAGGAGATCCTGACAGACATCCTCGGCGAGTTCGGACTTGAGATCTTATCAAAGATGCCGGTACAGTTCCACTGTGACTGTGACCGCTCCAGAGTGGAGAAGGCGATCATCAGCATCGGAAAAAAAGAGATCCAGGACATGATCAACGAGGGCAGAGAGATCGAGGTCAACTGCCAGTTCTGCAACAAGCATTATAAGTTCTCTGTGGATGAGCTGGAAGATATGCTTAAGAGGGCAACGAGAGAGTAAAAATATGAGTTCTGTTAAATTGAATGAGGAAGAAAAACGGCTGCTCCACAACGCCTGGCATCACTTTCTGACCATCACCCATCACAAGCTGGTGGTCATGGAAGGCTGCTTTCAGGTTGGACTTTTTAAACAGGGGCTGCTCCACGATCTGTCGAAGTATTCCTGGGAGGAATTTAAGACCGGCGTGAAGTATTATCAGGGAACGCGGAGTCCAAACGCGGCGGAGAAGGAAGAAAAGGGATATTCCTCCGCATGGCTCCATCACAAGGGGAGAAATAAGCATCACTTCGAGTACTGGACCGATGTGTCCACAGCGGAGGACCACTGGAAGATCGTCGGCGTGAAGATGCCAGTGAATTACCTGGCGGAGATGGTCATGGACCGGATCGCGGCCTCGAAGATCTACCAGGGAAAGAACTACACGGACGCGGCGCCCTACACATATTTTTCCAGAAATAAGGAATATATCGTCATGCATCCGGAGACGAAGGCATGTCTGGATAAGATCCTGCTGATGTTGAAGGAAAAGGGAGAGAGAAAGACGTTTGCATATATCAGGAAGCTTCTTAAGGACGGGGATTACTAGAAATAAGCACTCGCGTCCGGTGCAGGAATGTGTCTAAGCATGTTTTCGCATTGAATGAGATTTGCAGCATAACCGCTGCCGTCTGCAGCTGACGCAGGCGGCAGGGCTGATGTGTGAAGATACTGGATTAGCGGGTTTTATTTGAGAAATGAGAAGATCTCTTTTATATACCGGTTCAGCTTTTCCGCATCGGAGAAGCAGTCTTCCCGGACTTCGAAGAATCCTGTTTTATCCTTGCAGGAGGTCTTGAATTCCGGCACCCAGATATCTGCGGGCTGGGGGAGAAAGGTGCCGTCCTTCTTTGTGTAGCAGGTCTCCTTTGTCGCCTTGATCCGGGCGTCCTTGTCGACAAATTCGCCGACACTCTTGTGGATCGCGGTATCCTCGTAGATCAGATAGTAGTAATCCTTATAGTTCGGATAATAATATTTTAATGTACCTTTGTAGACCCGGATGGAAAGCTCCATCCGGTCTTTGTCTGCCCGGAAAGCGTAGGCGGGGACGGAGGCAGCCACCGGGGACGGAAGGATCGTCACCGGGTCCCCTGAGAGGGAGAGGATCAGCCGGTCTGTCTCGCCGGGAGCTTCCCGCACCGCGTCCAGGGTGAAATCCTGGGCGAAAAAGTCAGGATAGAAGAGTACGGGAAGGAGAGAAGGCATTCCCTTTAAGTCGTCCTCATTGTGGAGGAGAAGAAGATGTTTTTCTTCCTGATCGTGAGTCCTCAGATAGTCCAGGTAGACTTTGATGAGCTCGCCGCCGTTATAGAGGTCCTTGCGTCCGATCTTAAGAAAGCGCTCGATGGTCTTCTGCTTCATGTCCGGCAGACCAAGGAGCTTCTTAAAGGGCTTGATCCGGCGGAAGATATCGACGCTTTCCACGCTGTCAAAGGCGGGGGTGAGCTTTAAGGCCTTGGCGCGCTTCGTGACAAAAGGAATATCGAACATGTCCCCGTTAAAGTGGACGAGAGTGCGAAAATCCTTTATAAAGTAAAAAAATGCGGTCAGGACATCGGCCTCCGCGGCTTTCGTGTCTGCAAACCACTGGATGAAGCGGAGATGGTCTCCCTCCGGCCAGATACAGCCGATGAGATATACGGTGTTGTAGTCGGCGGAGAAGCCGGTGGTCTCGATATCAAAAAAGACAAGCTTTTCCGGATCGCCAAGGCGCTCCAACGGATAGGCGATGGTGCCAGGGAATGTTTTTTCTATAGTGATCATGTGATAGTCCTTATACTTATATTGCTGATCCGCCTGGGGTTCATAAAAATGCTGGTGACTGCTCGGAAAACTGCATATGGCAAATCATGAATGGAACAGGCGGAAGAATTTTTGCTTCCGTGTTTTCTGATTATACCCGCGAAAACATGGAAAGTCAACGAAGGAGAAGCCTGGCGGCGTTTTCCGGGAAGATATTTCAAAAAACAGCTAAATCGAAAATATGTTCGATTCTCGCGGCGGTTCCACTTGCACTTAAATGGCGGCTATGGTATGATTACGACATGCATCATGACATGATGAGGAAAAGGGAGGTTCATTCAGTGATTTCATATATACGCGGTCCCTTGGAAGAAAAGAGGGAAGATTCCGTCGTTGTTGAGGCGGGAAATATTGGCTACCGGATCTTTATTCCGTCATCGGTCCTCGGGGAGCTTCCGGGTCTTGGGGAGGAAGTGAAGATCTACACGTATTTTTCCGTGCGTGAGGATGGAATGAGTCTTTTCGGATTCCTCTCAAGGCAGGATCTTGAGATGTTCCGCCAGCTGATCGGGGTGAACGGGGTCGGTCCGAAGAGTGCCCTGGGAATCCTCTCCGCGCTGAAACCGGATGTGCTGCGTCTGGCTGTAATCTCCGGTGACGCGAAGGCAATCTCGAAGGCGCCCGGCGTCGGGGCAAAGACAGCCCAGAGGATCATCCTGGATCTCAAAGATAAAATAAAAGCAGAAGACGTATTATTTGCAGGTGCAGATCTGGAGGAGAGCCCGAAAACGGATCTCTCTGGAATGGCGGAAGCTGGAAAAGAGGCTGTGGAAGCGCTTACGGCCCTCGGTTATTCCGCGTCCGAGGCGCAGACCGCAGTAAAGAAGGTTGCGATCACAGAAGGTATGACTTCCGAGGACGTGCTGAAGGGCGCGTTAAAGCATCTGGCATTCTTATAGGATGAAACTTTGTAACTATTCGGTAGGTCTGCGCATTTACTGCGCTGACCGTAAGAAAACTTAGACTAGAAGGCAAAAATCCTATCGGCACAGCCGATTTAGAATGGATTTTTGCGCGTAACTGTGAGGGTACTGAATCGTTACGAAACTTTGTAAAAATGGCAGCCGGAGACGGCTGTCTGATAGAAGAAATAGATAGGAAATGTTATGAGCCGAAAAATCATTACGACCGAAGAAACTGAGGAAGACAAAAAAATAGAGGGGACCCTGCGCCCACAGTACTTAAAAGATTATATCGGTCAGGAGAAGATAAAGTCCACGCTGAAGGTCTTTATCGATGCGGCAAAGAGCCGCGGGGAGGCGTTGGATCATGTGCTTTTTTATGGCCCGCCGGGCCTTGGAAAGACAACGCTCTGCGGAATCATCGCGAACGAGATGGGGGTGAACTTAAAGGTGACCTCCGGGCCGGCGATCGAGAAGCCGGGAGAGATGGCTGCGATCTTAAACAATCTCCAGGAGGGAGATGTCCTGTTTGTGGATGAGATCCACAGGTTGAACCGCCAGGTGGAGGAAGTCCTGTATCCGGCGATGGAAGATTTTGCCATCGATATCATGCTTGGAAAGGATTCATCCGCCCGCTCGATCCGACTGGATCTTCCGAAATTTACACTTGTGGGAGCAACAACGAGAGTGGGACTTTTAACAGCTCCGCTCCGGGACCGTTTTGGTGTGATCCAGAGGCTGGAATTTTATACACCGGAGGAACTCTGCGTGATCGTAAAACGCTCCGCAAAGGTCCTGGGCGTTGAGATCGACGAGGAAGGAGCTTTTGAGATCGCAAGAAGGTCCAGGGGAACGCCGAGACTGGCAAACCGCCTCTTAAAGAGAGTGAGGGACTTTGCACAGGTAAAATACGACGGTGTGATCACGAGACATGTGGCGGATTTTGCCCTGGATATCCTGGATGTGGACAAGCTTGGTCTCGACAATAATGACCGGACCCTGCTTCTCACCCTGATCCAGAAATTTTCCGGTGGTCCGGTGGGACTTGAGACGCTGGCGGCGTCTATCGGAGAGGATTCCGGGACACTGGAAGACGTGTATGAGCCGTATTTATTGATGAACGGACTTATTATGCGCACGCCGAGAGGAAGAATGGCGACGGATTTGGCCTACAAGCACCTTGGGCTGGATGCGGCGAAATAGAAAAAAACATTTGCTGCAGTATACAGGCAGGAATTTTCTGAATTGAAAAATCTGTACGATAGAGAAAAAATGACAATTTTTATATAGATGATAACTGTCCGGCGGATCTGTGGATCGATCGTGTGGAGCCGTGAGGGAGTACAGGCTGGAAAACAGGCGGACGGTTATGCAAAAGAAGTGAGGAATTAGAAATGGATGAGAAGAACTATACGGAAGTGCTGATCAATGGAAATGTCTACACGCTGGGAGGAGCGGAGGATCCGGAGTACCTGCAGAAGGTGGCTGCCTATATTAATGAGAAGATCGCCGTTTTAAAGGCACAGCCGGGATTTACGAGACAGAATAAGGATTACCAGGAAGTCATGATCTATTTGAACCTGGCGGACGATTATTTTAAGACACTTCAGGAGGCGATGATGCTGCGCAGCCAGAAGGATGAGATGGAGAAGGAGATCTACAGCTTAAAGCATGAGCTGATCGGTCTTCAGATGAAGCAGGAATCCGCGGAGAAGAAGGCGGAATAAAGGAGAGAATATGAAAAACAGAACGGTTGAGATACTCGCACCGGCCGGTTCCTACGAGAGTATGGTGGCGGCGGTGAACGCGGGAGCGGACGCGGTCTATATCGGCGGAAGCCGGTTCGGTGCCCGTGCCTACGCGAACAACCTGGATGAGGAGACGATGGTGAAAGCCATCAACTTCATGCATCTTCACGGATGCAGGATTTATATGACGGTCAACACGCTCGTGAAGGAAAAAGAGATGTCAGATCTGTATTCCTATCTGAAACCGTACTATGAGGCGGGACTGGATGCCGTTTTAGTTCAGGATATGGGAGCGCTCACCTACATCCGGAAACATTTCCCGGATCTTCCGGTCCACATCAGCACCCAGATGACGGTGACAGGGAAATACAGCGCGAGAGACCTGAAAGCCCTTGGCGCTGTCCGTGTGGTTCCGGCGAGAGAACTTTCCTTAAAGGAGATCCGTGAGATCTATGATGATACGGGTCTGGAGGTGGAGACCTTCGTTCACGGTGCCCTCTGTTACTGCTATTCCGGCCAGTGCCTGTTTTCCAGCCTGATCGGCGGACGGAGCGGAAACCGGGGCCGGTGCGCACAGACCTGCCGTCTGCCTTTTGACGCAGAGCAGAACGGAAAATATGTCAATAAAAAGAATGAAAAATATATCTTAAGCTTAAAGGATCTCTGTACCCTGGATCTGATCCCGGATATCCTGGAAGCGGGTGTCTGTTCCTTAAAGATCGAGGGACGCATGAAGAGTCCGCGCTACACGGCAGGAGTTGTAAGTATCTACCGGAAATACGTGGACCTCTACTTGAAGGAGGGGCGTGCCGGATACCATGTGGAGAAGGCAGACAGGGATGCCCTGCTGGCTCTTTTCGACCGGGGCGGACAGTCCCAGGGCTATTACCACACCCACAACGGACGGGACATGGTGGTCTTAAAGGAAAAGCCGGAGTACCGCGACGTGGACCAGGAACTTTTCGACTATCTGGACCGCACGTATGTGAATGTGGAAAAGAAGATCCCTGTGACGGGAAGCGCGTACATCGCGGTCGGAAAACCGGGATATTGCTCCGTGTCGGATACGGCGGGAAATACAGCCTGGGAGGAATCCCAGCCCGCCGAGGAGGCAAAGAATGCCCCGATGGACGCGGAGCGCATCAGAAAACAGCTCTCAAAGACCGGTGATTCCATGTTTACGTTCACGGACCTTACCGTGGAGTGTGAGGGAAATGTGTTTATGCCGGTGCAGGCATTAAATAAGATGCGCCGCGAGGTCCTGGAGAAGCTTCAGGACGAGATCCTTTCCGGATACCGGAGAAACAGTTCTGTTCCACCGACAAAGGAAGAAGAGAGAGCGCCTGAAAAGGCTGATTTGGAAGAAAGACCGGAATTTACTGTCTTTGTCCAGACGAAACAGCAGTTTGAGATGGTTCTCGGGAAATTTAAGATGTACCGGAAGCTGTCCGAAAGATCATACGGAATTTATCTTGCGGCGGAGAGCTTTGACGCCCAGGAGTGGAAGAAGCTTGCGGACCGCTGTCATGAGGCGGGAGTCCGGTGTTATCTTATGATGCCGAGGATCTTCCGGAAAGAGGCGGAACAGTACTTCAGAAAGCAGATGGAGCTTTTAACGAGTGCCGGTTTTGACGCGCTTGGTATCGGTTCCATGGAAGAACCGGGATTCCTCCGGGAAGCAGGAATTGAACTTCCTATGTACTTCGACCAGGGAATGTATTCCTGGAACCACCTTGCGGGAGCGGCGATGGAGCGGTATGGGGCAGACCGATTGACGATCCCTGTGGAGTTAAACGAGAGAGAGATCCGGGATTCTGGTGTTCAGGGAGAGATGATCGTATACGGGTATCTTCCGATGATGATCTCCGCCCAGTGTATCAGAAAAACAACGATTGGATGTTCCGGAAAGTCGGAAATCATGTGGTTAAAGGACCGCAAGGACATGCGGTTCCCGGTGGTAAACCAGTGTCGTTTCTGTTACAATACGATCTACAATTCTGCGCCGCTTTCCCTTTTAGGACTCTCCGAACAGGTCACAGGGCTTAAGCCGAATGCGGTCCGCCTGAACTTCACGGTGGAGGAACCAGCTGCGGCGGGCGAGATCCTGGACGCGTTCTTTGAGGAATACGGAATGAGTGAAAAAGCGGCGGAGCCGCCAGTTTTAAGGAATCAGTTTACGCGCGGACACTTTAAGCGCGGAGTGGAGTAGGTGATAATTATTGACTAATCTGATCATACAGATATCCAGATACTTGATGATCCTTCTGATCGCCATGGATACCTATTACAATTTCCGCTTCTTTTCCATGCGGGATGAGGAGGGAAAAAACCGCGTCTGCGGACGCCAGCTTGTGTGCATGTTTATGCTGCACTTTCTGGCGAATATCCTGATCTGGCTGAACACGGAATCTGTGACGATGTTAGCCTTTTACGGTGCGCAGGTGGTATTTTTCCTGCTGTACATTTACCTTACGAGACTGTTTTACAGGAACAGTTCCAGACTGCTCGTCAACAATATGTGTACGCTTTTGGCGACGGGATTTATTATCCTCACAAGGCTGAACCCTGACCGGGCTATGAGACAGTTCGTGATCGTGGCGGCGGCAGCGGTGATCACCTGGATCATCCCGTTTATCATCGACCGGGTATGGCAGCTTGTGACGTTCCCATGGGTCTATGGAATACTCGGGCTGGTACTTTTGGGAGTGGTCTGCGTCATCGGAAATACTTCCTACGGCGCACAGCTTTCCCTCTCCTTCGGTGGATTTACAGTACAGCCGTCTGAGTTTGTGAAGATCAGTTTTGTGTTCTTCGTGGCAGCCATGTTCTACCAGTCCACGGACAGGGAGACGATCATAAAGACCACCGTCGTGGCGGCACTTCATGTGTTGGTGCTTGTGCTTTCAAAGGACCTTGGAAGTGCATTGATCTTTTTCGTCGCCTACATGACGATGCTTTTTGTTGCCACATCCAGCTATCTCTGGTTCGGTGCGGGCATTGCGGGCGGATCCCTGGCGGCGGTTGCGGCTTACTATCTGTTCCCACATGTGAGACGGCGTGTGGAGGCCTGGGCGGATCCCTGGTCTGATATCGCAAACAAGGGCTACCAGGTGGCACAGGCGCTGTTTGCCATCGGAACAGGCGGATGGTTCGGAATGGGTCTTTACCGGGGCATGCCGGAGAAGATCCCGGTTGTGGACAAGGATTTCGTTTTCGCGGCGATCTCCGAGGAGATGGGGGCACTCTATGCGCTCTGCGTCCTGTTTTTATGCCTTGGCTGTTATATGCAGTTTATGCTGATCGCGATGAAGATGCAGGCGATGTTCTATAAACTGATCGCGTTTGGACTTGGAAGTGTTTATATTACCCAGGTATTTCTGACCATCGGCGGGGTGACGAAGTTTATCCCGTCCACCGGTGTGACGCTGCCTCTTGTGAGCTATGGCGGCAGCTCCATCGTCTCGACCTTTATCATATTCCAGGTCATCCAGGGACTTTATGTCTTAAAACGCGGGGAAGAAGAGGAGGAGGAGAATTCCAGTGAAGAAGAGTAAACCGAATCCGAAGGCAAACCGGAATATCCTCTGGTTTGTGTATGCAGCAATATTTTTATTTCTCGCAATGGGAATCTATGTGGGATATTTTCTCGTGGTAAAGAGCGATACGGTGATCGATAATCCGTATAACGCCAGAGCCACTATTTTCCAGGACCGGGTCACCCGCGGCAAGATCCTGGCGGATGACGGGACTGTGCTTGCAAAGACCGTTACGGCGACGGATTCCAACGGTACCGAGGTGCGGGAATACCCATACGGCAGCCTGTTTGCCCATGCGGTAGGATATTCGACGGTGGGAAAGACAGGAATCGAATCCCTGGCAAACTTTGACCTTTTGAGATCTCACACGAACCTCATCGAGCAGACCGCCGATGAGATCATGGGAAGAAAGAGCATTGGGGACAACGTGGTGACGACCCTGAATGTAAATCTGCAGCAGATCGCATCGGATGCTTTCGGAAAGAACCGGGGCGCGGTCATCGCCATCGAGCCGGATACCGGAAAGATCCTCTGCATGGTTTCAAAGCCGTCCTTCGACCCGAATAAGGTGGCGGCAAACTGGAATGATCTCGTAAACGGGGACAGTACGGAGGCGAGACTGTTAAACCGCGCGACTCAGGGACTCTACCCGCCGGGATCCACCTTTAAAATCGTCACAGCCCTGGAGTATATGAGAGAACATCCGAGCGCGTACAATGACTATCACTATGACTGCAGTGGAATTTTTTCATTCGAGAACAACAAGATCCAGTGCTATCACAAGAAGGCACACGGATCCCAGGATTTCACCCAGGCATTTGCAAATTCCTGCAACGGAGCGTTCGCGAACCTCGGCACAGAGCTTGAGCTGACGAGCTACCGGAACCTTGCAGAGCAGCTTTTATTCAACAGAAGCCTGCCTCTCGATATTCCGTACAATAAGAGTACCTTCTCCATGCAGCCGGATGCGGAGACATGGGAAGTGCTTCAGACAAGTATCGGACAGGGACAGACATTGATGTCCCCGATGCACAATCTTCTGATCACCGCGGCGATCGCAAACGGCGGAATCTTAATGAAACCGTATCTGATGGATCATGTGGAAAATTCCGGCGGTGATGTGATCCGGAAGTTTTCCCCGTCTGTGGCAGGAGAGCTGATGGTCCCGAACGAGGCGGATGCCTTAAAGAACCTGATGGTACAGGTGGTCAATGTGGGAACGGGATCCGCACTGAAACGGGATTCCTACCAGGTGGCAGGGAAGACAGGATCCGCAGAATTCGACAAGGGAAAAGAGACTCACGCATGGTTTGTCGGTTTCGCACCGGCGGATGATCCGAAGATCGCGGTATGCGTTATCGTGGAGGAAGGCGGCTCCGGCGGGCATACGGCAGCACCGATCGCGGCGAAATTGTTTGATGCATGGCTTCAGTAGAGTGCTTTTTGGAAATATGCCTGTAAGATACGGGACGTGTCTGAGGAACTGAAAAAGTGCTGTATGCGGAGAAAATTACGTTACAGTTCAGCCATGCGCTGGTTTGAATGAGAAAGTGTGTTGCAAGCTTGCTTGCATAAGCACTTTTTCATCCAAATCAGCATATGGTGGAACCACCAAGCTTCTTGTTTTCATGAATATGAAAACAAGAAGATGTAATGGCTGAACTGTAACAAAATTACTGTAAAAAAAAGAAATCTGTATTGAATAAAAGAAAAATGATATTTTCTTTTATTACGGGCAGTGTTAAAATGATAACGAGGACAGGATCTGGGGAAAAGGATCCGAAATAATAACCGTATCTCAGAACGGCAAAATTCATGGGAGGGTTCATCATGAGAATTTTAGTAACCGGCGGCGCAGGATATATCGGAAGCCATACATGCCTGGCACTTCTGGAACAGGGACATGAGGTCGTTGTCTTTGATAATCTTTACAATGCGTCGGAAGAAGCATTAAACCGTGTAAAGAAGCTCACAGGAAAGGATCTGACATTCTACAAGGCAGATATGCTGGATCGTGATGCGATGGAAAAGATCTTTGATGCGGAGAAGATCGACGCAGTGATCCACTTTGCTGGATTAAAGGCTGTTGGCGAATCAGTCGCAAAGCCGTGGGAATACTACCACAACAATATTACCGGTACATTGATCCTTCTCGATGTGATGAGAAAACATGGCGTGAAGAAGATCATCTTCAGCTCCTCCGCTACCGTTTACGGAGATCCGGCTTTCGTTCCGATCACAGAGGAGTGCCCGAAGGGACAGTGCACAAACCCGTACGGACAGACAAAGAGTATGCTGGAGCAGATCCTTACCGATATGCAGAAGGCAGACCCGGAGTGGAATGTGATCCTGCTCCGTTACTTCAATCCGGTGGGAGCTCATGAGAGCGGTCTGATCGGAGAGGATCCGGAGGGAATCCCGAACAACCTGACACCGTACATCACCCAGGTTGCCATCGGAAAGTTGAAAGAGGTGGGCGTATTCGGAAACGATTACGATACACCGGACGGAACGGGTGTCCGCGACTATATCCATGTGATGGATCTTGCGGAAGGCCATGTAAAGGCATTAAAGAAATTTGATGATAAGCCGGCGGTATATATCTATAATCTCGGAACAGGTCACGGATACAGCGTTCTTGACGTGATCCACGCTTTTTCCAAGGCGGTTGGAAAAGAGATCCCGTATGTGATCAAACCGCGCCGTGCAGGCGATATCGCGACATGCTATTCCGATGCTACAAAGGCAAAGGTGGAGCTTGGCTGGGAGGCAAAGAGAAACCTCGACGATATGTGCCGTGACGCATGGAACTGGCAGTCCAAGAATCCGAATGGTTATCGTTCATAAAAAATGAATGACTGAACTTTGGTCATAGACAGGAAACTCCGGCGGATGTATGGTCTGCCGGAGTTTTTCTGTTTCGGCGTAAGGTGTGGACCGCAGTGAAATATATGATCGGCCTTCTGAAGATATCTTATGGTTACTTTTCATGGGTAGGAATTTTCTGAACTGAAAATTCCGTACAATACAGTGGGGGTAGTGGATTTTGCCGATTCGGAATGCGAAGCATCGGCAAAATCCTGTTACAGTGCGCGGGCATGGAGTGCCCGTGTACTGTAACACATTATGGAAATTTCTGCGAGTGAAAACGTGGTTGCAAACACGGGTAAAAAGAAGTATACTAAACTCAGTAAAAAACACACCTGCGGAATCTGCTTTCGGGCGGAATCCCTTGAATGCCTGTCAGGAGGAATTGCAATGATAGAAGCAACGAGCTGCGGCGGTGTGGTTATATTTCGCGGCAAGATCCTGGTTCTCTATAAGAACTACAGAAACAAGTACGAAGGCTGGGTCTTACCGAAAGGAACTGTGGAAGCAGGAGAAGAGTTTAAAGAAACGGCTCTCAGAGAGGTGAAGGAGGAGACCGGGGTCCAGGCCCAGATCATTAAGTACATCGGAAAGAGCCAGTATTCATTTAACACGCCGCAGGATACGGTGGAAAAGGAAGTCCACTGGTATTTAATGATGGCGGACAGTTATTACAGTAAACCACAGCGCGAAGAATACTTCGTAGATTCCGGATATTACAAATATTATGAGGCGTACCACCTTCTGAAATTCTCAAATGAGAAGCAGATTCTGGAGAAAGCCTATCACGAATATCTGGATCTGAAACGGTGTAATCTGTGGGGCAGCAAGAAATACTTCTAGGCCCCGTAAACGGAGGAAAACCCCTTAAAACAGGGGTTTTTCCTGTATATTGACTTAAGGAGCGAGACTATGAAGATCATCGACGCACATCTTCACTTTGTGCCGGAAAATCCCTACTTCCAGGAGATCGCGGTGCGGGCGGAACATAAAAATACAGAGGAAGACTTAAGGGCGGTCTATCAGAAATACAATATTGAGGGAGGAGTCGTCATGGGAAACCGGGGCGTGGACCCGGTGGATCATTCCTACCCGGAATTCCTAAGGTACTGTGTGGGGATCGACCGTGATTTTCTCGTGAGCGAGGACAAAAAGAAGAGCCTGGATCAGGTGGAGGAGAACTTAAAGCGGGATACCTGTGTCGGAATCAAACTCTATCCCGGATACAACAAGATGTATGTGACGGATGAGGTGTACGAGCCGCTCTATGATCTCGCAAAGGCGTACAAAAAGCCTGTGGCGATCCACATGGGCCAGACAGCTGGTTCCCGCGCCTACTTAAAATACAGTCATCCGCTGACCTTGGACGAGGCGGCAGTCCGTCATCCGGATGTAAACTTTGTCATGTGCCATTTCGGCAATCCGTGGCTCCTGGACGCGGCGGCTGTCGTGGAGAAAAATGAGAACGTGATGACGGATCTCTCCGGCCTTCTGGAGGGGAAGATCGATTTCCCGAAGCTTTTAGAGCAGCAGAGAGGATATTTTGATGCCTTAAAGACCTGGATCTCCTACTGCAGCCAGTATGAAAAGTTCATGTTCGGAACAGACTGGCCGTTAGCCAACTACGGAGACTACATCGAAGTCGTAAAATGGCTGATTCCTGAGGAGGAGTGGGGGAAGGTCTTTTATGAAAATGCGAAAAGAATCTACGGATTATAAGAAAATGGACTGCCTGATCAGGGCAGTCCGTTTTCTTTTATCGACATGATCTTTTCTTTATAAAACAGCAAAAACCAGTTGATCTCCGCCCCCACAAACAGGATGCAGATCGAGACATAAAGCCACAGCATAAAAAGGATCACCGCAGTCAAACTTCCGTACGTGACAGCGTATGTGCCGAAATACCGGAAGTAAACGGAAAATGCCAGGGAAGTGAGTGCCCATCCGGCGGCGGAAAACATGGCTCCCGGGATCTGGCCGCAGATCGAGAGCCTCCGGTGCGGAAGTGCCGTGTAGATGGCGGTGAAAAAGATCATCAGCATGATAAACATCACAAGTCCGCGTCCCAGGGAGATCATCCCGGAGAGATAGGACAGGGCCGGGAACCATTTTAACAGCATCTCCTGCAGGAAGCTTCCGAATACGAGGAGCGCAAGGCTCGTCACACACATCAGGGAGAATGCCAGGGTATAAACGCTGCAGAGGGCCCTGCGAAGGATATAATTTCGCGGCGATGTGACGCCGAATACCCGGTTTAAGCCCTTTTCGATCCCGAGCATTCCCTTTGCCGCGGACCAGACCGCCGCAAGAGCAGTCACAGAGATCAGCGCTGCCGGGGAATCGGAGTGCAGGCTGTCCAGGAGATAGATCAAAAGCCCCTGGAACCGGTCCGGGATCGCAGGCAGCAGAAAACGCAGAAGATCTGCCTCATGGATCATGGGGGCCACCTGGATCAGGGCCAGAAGCACCATAAAAAACGGGAACGCCGCCATGATGATGAAAAATGAGGCCTGTGCGGCATAAACGGACATTTCGTCCATGGAATATTTCAAATAGACCTGTCGTCCGAAGAGTAGCAGGCGAAGCATAAGATCCTGACCTTTCCATAACCGCGAAGGAGGTATCCTGTCGGTCATGCCCTTTCTTTCTATATCAGAGAGGTCAAAAGACTTTTTGACCTCAACATCATAAAATATTAACATGAAGAGAGAAAAATAACAAGAGTGGTAAAAAAACAGCATGCGGCAGAATTCACTGCCACGTTACTGTTCACGCTTTGCGCAAACAGTAACTGATTTTGCCTATGCTTCGCATTCCGAATCGGCAAAATCCACTACCACCACTGTATTGTACGGAATTTTCAGTTCAGAAAATTCCTACCCGTGTACAGTAACACTGCCACCACTGTATTGAGAAAAAATAGAAGATCATGCCGAAATACCGAAAAAATCCGGGATTTCCGTCGATAAAAACCTGAAAAGACATGACACAAAGCCGTTCTAATTTACGTTCTAATTACATACAGATATACGGTAAAAGCCGTATAGCGGAAAAAACAATCAAAAAGGAGAAAATACTATGACAGAAAAAGGAATGGAAAACAACAAAGTAACCGTAATTGGAACGATCGTTTCAGGATTCACATTCAGCCATGCCGTGTTTGGGGAGGGCTTTTATCTTGTGGATCTTCTCGTGAACCGTTTGAGTGAGCAGGCGGACATTATTCCGCTTATGATATCAGAGCGTCTGATCGATGTGACGAAGGATTACCAGGGCTGCACCATGGAGGCCTCCGGTCAGTTCCGGTCCTACAACCGCCACGAGGGGACGAAGAACCGTCTGGTATTGTCCGTGTTTGTCAGAGAGGTCCGCTTTATGGAGGAGTTCACGGACTACACGAAAACGAACCAGATCTTTCTGGACGGATATATCTGTAAAGAACCGGTCTACCGGAAGACGCCATTAGGAAGGGAGATCGCAGACCTTTTAGTAGCAGTGAACCGCCCGTATGGCAAGTCAGACTATATCCCATGCATCGCCTGGGGCCGCAATGCCAGATACGCCTCAGGATTTGGCGTCGGAACAAGGATCCTCATCTGGGGCCGTGTCCAGAGCAGGGAGTACACGAAAAAGGTCAGCGAGACGGAGTGCGAGAAGCGTGTGGCCTATGAAGTCTCCGTCAGTAAGCTTGAATGTGCGGATCATGCGGAGTCGTAGAAATACATATTAAAGACATCAGGGAGGGCAATTTTGACAGACAGGCAAATCTCTTGCAAACAGGATAGAGATGTGATAATATAGCATAATAGAAGCTTTAAAAAGCTTCAGCTAACGGTATACACAAAGTGAGGGAATGATCATGGCAAGTGACAGAGTCCGTGTGATCTGCGGACCGGGATACGGAAAATCCGCATTGGCATTGGGATACGCAATGATGGGCGTTTTCCGCGGAAAAAGGGTCATTATGGTACAGTTCTTGAAAGGTATGCTGGGAGAAGGAGCGGCAGACGTCCTGAAGCGTCTCGAGCCGGATCTCAAATTCTTCCGTTTTGAGCACTCCAAAGAGCGGTTTGAGGACCTTCCGGAAGATCAGAAGCACGAGGAACTGATGAACATGCGAAACGGCTTCAATTTCGCAAGAAAGGTGATGACGACCGGTGAGTGCGATGTCCTGATCCTGGATGAGATTCTTGGAATCGTGGATCAGGGAATTATCTCGAAGGAAGAATTCCAGAGTTTTCTTGAGTCAAGAGATGAGGAGACTGAGCTGGTCATGACCGGGCGCGTGTGTCCGGAAGGTATTGAAGAATATGTAACCGATATTTCACGGATGGAAAACATTGACGTTGACAATCATCAGGAATGATGATACCATAAATGATAAGTAGAGGTTGCGCCTGACATGAGTAGACCGGCAGATAATGGGAAATGGCTGCCGGATAAAAGGGGATGGCGCCGAAGAGACAGGAAGTGAATCCCTAAGGCTCCCGTTTCTGGGCATGCGGCGAAGAACCGTATGACTGTCATCTTTAGAAAAAAGATGGAGGGCTGCTTAATCTGAAAGATCCGGGAGCTGACATCTTATTTGATTTCAGCTCCTTTTTTTGTGAAACAGGATTCTTTGTTCCGCAAAAGAGCGCAATCTATCTTAGACATTTAATTTTTACATAATAAAGAGGAGGACGCATGATGGCTATTTTTGAAGGAGCCGGCGTAGCACTTGTAACGCCATTTAAGGAAAATGGAACGGTAAATTATGAAGTACTGGAAAGCCTGATCGAGGAACAGATCGCGGCTGGAACAGACTGTATCGTAGCAATGGGAACAACAGGCGAGTCCGCGACAACATCTGAGGAGGAGCACATTCAGGTGATCCGCTTCGTATGTGAGGTCGTAAACGGAAGAATCCCGGTGGTTGCCGGAACAGGTTCCAACTGCACACAGACAGCAGTTGAGCTTTCTGTTGAGGCCGAAGAGGCAGGAGCAGACGGCGTTCTCTTAGTTTCCCCGTACTATAATAAAGCGACCCAGAACGGTTTAAAGGCCCACTTCACAAAGATCGCCAACTCCATCAAGATCCCGGCGATCCTCTACAACGTACCGAGCCGTACAGGCGTGAATATCGCACCGGAGACCATCGTTGATCTCTGCAGGCATGTGGAGAATATTGTGGGTGTCAAGGAAGCGAGTGGAAACTTCTCCGCAGCAGCGAAGATCCTTCAGCTCTCCGGCGGCTATGTGGATGTATACTCCGGAAACGATGACCAGGTCGTTCCGATGTTGGCTCTCGGCGGAAAGGGCGTGATCTCCGTTCTCTCCAACGTGGCTCCGAAGCAGACACATGACATGTGCGCAGAGTTCTTCAAGGGCAATATCGAGGCCAGCAGACGCATTCAGTTAAAGGCAATGCCGCTGATCGAGGCCCTGTTCTCCGAAGTAAATCCGATTCCGGTAAAAGCTGCGCTTAACTTAATGGGCAAGAACGTAGGCGAGCCGAGACTTCCGCTTACAGTGATGGAGCCGCAGCACCAGGAAGTATTAAAGAAAGCAATGCAGGATTTCGGTATCCTGTAATAAAATACGAGGAGAAAAACATGATCAGAGCAATTATGAATGGCTGCCACGGCGTGATGGGTCATGTGATCACGGACATTATTTCCAAGGATGACGCGGTCGAGATCGTTGCAGGCGTGGATATGAACACAGAAAACTATGCCGGATACCCGGTATTTAAGTCCCTCGACGAATGCCCGGAGGCAGATGTCATCATCGATTTTTCCACCGCAAAGGCGGTTGACGGACTGTTGGACTACTGCGAGACGAAGAAAGTTCCTGTGGTTTTATGCACCACAGGACTTTCCGAGGACCAGTTAAACCATGTGAAAGAGGCGAGCAAGGTGGACGCAGTCCTTCGCTCCGCAAATATGTCCATCGGAATCAACCTTCTCATGAAGACATTGAAAGAGGTCGCTCCGGTCCTTGCGGCAGCAGGATTTGACATCGAGATCTTAGAGAAGCACCACAACCGCAAGATCGACGCCCCGAGTGGAACCGCCATCGCCCTTGCTGATGCCATCAATGAGAGCCTCGACAACAGCTATCATTATAAATATGACCGTTCCTCCGAGCGTGTCGCAAGAGATCCAAAGGAGATCGGAATCCAGGCAATGCGCGGCGGCACCATCGTCGGTGAGCATGATATTATGTTCGCGGGCCGCGACGAGGTCATCACCTTCACACACACCGCTTATTCCCGCGAGATTTTCGCAAAGGGAGCTGTGGAGGCTGCAAAATTCCTCGCAGGAAAGCCGGCAGGACTTTACGATATGGCTGATGTGGTCGGTTGATAGAGGTTAAAGTTTTATACATTTTTTTCCAAAATACTTCTCCTTTCTATGGCACATAATAGCCGTAGAAAGGAGATTATTTTTATGGGAAAAATCAGATGGATCAGAGCATGCGCGCTTCTCATTATGACCGCGGCAATCATCACAGCCTGCGGAAGAGGGAACGGAAATAATATGACCACAGCCCCGGATACGGGGAGCGCGGGAGCGGGAACCACAATGGAGAGACAGACAAACGGCACAAACCAGAGCACGAACGCGCCGTCCCAGACAGCCGGGGAGAGTGGCGGTGTGCTCCGGGATATGGTGGATGACGTGGGTGACGGCATCCACAACCTGACGGACGATGTCACCGGCATGTCAGGAACTACTGCGGCGGGAGCGAACGGCACTGCTGGGGAGACCACCAAGGCAAACTAAATATCCGGACCGGAATCCAGGACTGCCGGGGAATGAAACTCAACACGGCAGAAAGAGCCGGAAAGACAGGACAGCGGGGAAATGGTCTGCAGGACGGGTATGAAGATCATTTCCCTGTTTCTTTTGCATCGTGATTTTGCCGATGCTTCGCACTCCAAATCACCAAAATCCACTGCTATCACTGTATTGTACGGAATTTTCAGTTTAGAAAATTCCTACCCGTCACAGCAACTAAAATGTAACGATAACAAGTTTTCCTGTTGTGAAAATATGCGAAAACAGATATAATAAGAGTACATCTTGAAAAAACTTATCAAAAGTCGTGGAAAAGTATCAGCCTGAATTTTGAAAGGAGTGAACGCCATCCGCTATCTGTACCATCCATACCATCCGTGGAGACACGGGTACCGAAGGGAAAAGATAAGAAGAGCTGCTGTAAAGACAGCGAGGATCCTTTTGCTGCTGGAACTCCTCTGGCTCGCGTATTCCTGTGCGTGCTCCAGGATGACAGAGAAGACATACCTGGTGCCGGATATTGAAACAGGGATTCCAGATGGGACCGCCTCTGAGACGGAGGGGGAAATTTATGGTATAGGGATCGAAAAAGGGGCCGGAAATTTGTTCTGGTTTCACAAAGAAGTCCACAGGACTCCTTGAGAGAGGAACTTCTTCTTGATTTTCCATAGGGTATGTATTATAATTTCTACTGAAACACTGCTGTTTTATCGCAAAAACTTATAAATCAGAGGATGAAAAGCATTTATGGAGAAATCACTTACTTTAGACTGGGGAACAGACGAGCTGCATGAGGAGTGCGGCGTTTTCGGAATGTACGATCTGGACGGAAATGATGTTGCATCAACCATTTATTACGGATTGTTCGCATTACAGCACCGCGGACAGGAGAGCTGCGGAATCGCGGTGAGCGATACATACGGACCGAAAGGTGTTGTCAATGCCTGTAAGGGGATGGGACTCTGCAATGAAGTATTCACGTCAGAGAAGCTGGAAAAATTAAAAGGAAATATTGGTGTCGGCCATGTCCGGTATTCGACTGCCGGAAGCAGCACCATCGAGAATACACAGCCGCTCGTTTTAAATTATGTGAAGGGAACTCTGGCACTGGCACACAATGGAAACCTTGTCAATGCGCCGGAACTTCGCAGAGAACTCGCTTACGACGGAGCGATTTTCCAGACCACGATCGACTCTGAGGTCATCGCTTACCACATCGCCAGAGAGCGCTGTAAGGTGGGAACCGCTGAGGAAGCCGTGGCAAACGCGATGAAGAAGATCAAGGGCGCCTATTCCCTTGTGATCAGCAGCCCGAGAAAACTCATCGGTGCCCGCGATCCGCAGGGATTCAAACCGCTCTGTATCGGAAAGCGCGATAATGCCTATATCCTGACTTCCGAGACATGTGCGCTTGACACGATCGGTGCTACCTTCGTCCGCGACGTGCTTCCGGGCGAGATCGTGACGATCAATAAGGATGGCATCAAGTCCAATCTCATGATGCATGACCCGAAAAAAGAAGCGAGATGTATTTTTGAATATATTTATTTTGCAAGACCGGACAGCGTCTTTGACGGCGTCGGAGTTTACCACTCAAGAATCTACGCAGGCCGCTGCCTCGCAAAGGATTCACCGGTAGACGCGGACATCGTTGTGGGCGTTCCGGAGTCCGGAAATGCAGCAGCCCTCGGATATTCCATGGAATCCGGCATCCCTTACGCGATGGCCTTTGTAAAGAACTCCTATGTGGGAAGAACCTTTATTAAGCCGGGCCAGAGCAGCCGTGAGTCTGCAGTCCGTATTAAATTAAACGTATTGAAAGAGGCCGTGGAAGGAAAGCGCGTCGTTATGATCGACGACTCCATCGTCCGCGGAACCACCAGCAACCTGATCGTGGATATGCTGCGTGAGGCAGGAGCAAAGGAAGTACATATGAGAATTTCCGCACCGCCGTTCCTCTATCCGTGCTATTTCGGAACCGATATCCCGTCCAGCGAGCAGCTCATCGCCCACAAACGTACTGTGGATGAGATCTGCAAGGTGATCGGAGCAGATTCGTTAGCGTACTTAAAGATGGAGCGCTTAAGTGAAATGGCAAACGGACTTCCGATCTGTACGGCCTGCTTCTCCGGAGAGTATCCGGTGGATCCGCCGGAAGAAGATATCCGCGGAAGTTATGAAAAATAATCAGGGAAATTCAACGTTCCACAAAGCTCCGCAGTTGGCGGAGAATTCGTGAAAATATATTGAATTAGAAAAACATTGAATTAGAAAAGAGGATTTTGTCATGAACGACAGATACCAGAGCCCGCTCTCTGAGCGATATGCAAGCAAGGAAATGCAGTATATTTTCTCTCCGGAGAAGAAATTCCGCACATGGAGAAAATTATGGATCGCATTAGCCGAGACAGAAAAAGAACTCGGTCTTCCGATCACAGACGAGCAGATCGAAGAGTTAAAGGCACATGCCGAGGATATCAACTTTGAGGAGGCGAAGGCGAGAGAGAAGCTTGTCCGCCACGATGTGATGTCCCACGTATACGCTTACGGACTCCAGTGCCCGAAGGCAAAGGGAATCATCCACCTCGGTGCCACATCCTGCTACGTTGGAGACAACACCGACCTCATCCTGATGACGGAGGCATTAAAGCTTGTCAGAAAAAAACTCATCAATGTGATGAAAGAGCTTTCTGATTTCGCTGATAAGTATAAAGAGCTCCCGACACTGGCATTCACACACTTCCAGCCGGCCCAGCCGACAACCGTAGGAAAGCGTGCGACCTTATGGTTGCAGGAACTCTGCCTTGACCTTGAGGATCTTGACCATGTGATCGGTTCCATGAAATTACTCGGTTCCAAGGGAACTACAGGTACTCAGGCAAGCTTCTTAGAGCTCTTTGACGGGGATCATGAGAAGTGCCGCGAGGCAGACAGACGGATCGCCGCAAAGATGGGATTCTCCCAGTGCTACCCGGTATCCGGTCAGACATATTCCAGAAAGATCGACAGCCGTGTGCTTTCCGTTCTTGCCGGAATCGCCCAGAGCGCCCATAAGTTCTCCAACGATATCCGTCTTCTCCAGCACTTAAAAGAAGTGGAAGAGCCGTTTGAGAAGAACCAGATCGGTTCCTCCGCTATGGCATATAAGAGAAACCCGATGAGAAGTGAGCGTATCGCGTCCTTGGCGAACTATGTGATGTCTGATATGATGAACCCGATGCTTGTTGCCTCCACCCAGTGGTTCGAGCGTACTCTGGATGACTCCGCGAACAAGCGTCTCTCCGTTCCGGAAGGATTCCTTGCGATCGACGGTATTCTGGATCTCTACTTAAATGTTGTGGATGGTCTTGTGGTATATCCGAAGGTGATTGAGAAGCATTTAATGGCCGAGCTTCCGTTTATGGCTACTGAGAACATCATGATGGATGCGGTAAAGGCCGGCGGAGACAGACAAGAGCTTCACGAGCGTATCCGCGAGCTTTCCATGGAAGCAGGAAAGAATGTGAAGGTAGAAGGAAAGGACAACAACCTCTTAGAGCTTATCGCGGCAGATCCGTCCTTCAATTTAAGCCTTGATGAGTTAAAGAAGACGATGGATCCGAAGAAGTACGTCGGACGCGCACCGAAGCAGGTAGATGAGTTCCTGGATGAGGTTGTCCGCCCGATCTTAAAAGAAAACGCGGATCTTCTCGGAGTGAAAGCGGAGATCAACGTATAATGGATCATGCGAGCAGCATCAGCACGGAATATTATAAAGTATTTTACTATGTAGGGCGCCTCGGCAGCATTACCGCTGCAGCAGAGGCGCTCTGCATTTCCCAGCCTGCGGCGAGTCAGGCGATCAAGCAGCTGGAAAAAGCGCTGAACACAAAGCTTTTTCTTCGGACCCAGAAGGGTGTGCGGCTCACCACAGAGGGAAAGCTTCTGTATCCATATGTGGAGCGCGGGATGGAAAACCTCATGGACGGTGAGGAGATGTTAAAACGTCTTGTGGATATGGACATGGGAGAGGTGAGGATCGGTGCCAGCGATATGACACTGCAGTTTTACCTGCTCCCGTACCTTGAGACTTTCCATGAGCGCTACCCGAATATCAAGGTCATGGTGTCAAACGCGCCGACACCGGAGACCATCGAGTCCCTGTACGAGGGAAAAATCGATTTCGGTGTGGTGAGCACGCCATTTGACGCGAGACCGGAGGTGGAATCCTTCGAGGTGAAGAAGATCCGGAACACCTTTGTGGCTGGAAACAAGTTCTGGACCTTGAAGGGAAAGAGAATGGAGTATGGGGAGCTGGAGCAGCTTCCCTGCATCTTTCTGGAAAAGGATACGAGTACCAGAAAGTTCATGGACCGTTTTTTGGAACAGAGGGGGATCATTCTGGAACCGGAGTTTGAGCTGGCCACCAGCGATATGATCGTCCAGTTCGCGATCCGGAACATGGGGATCGGTTGCGTGATGGAAGAGTTCGCAAAGGAGAAGATCGAGAGCGGGGAGCTCTTCGAGCTCGCCTTCCGGGAGATGATGCCGGAGCGGGAGATCTGCGTCGTGACGGATAAGAAGGTGCCGATCTCCCCGGCAGGGGAGAGGTTCTTAGAGGTCTTAAGGGAACGAAAAGTATAGGATAAAATGTTTTCCGACTGCAGTTCGTGCCCTGTATGAATTGCAGTGCATAATTAGTTACTTTTCATGGGTAGGAATTTTCTGAACTGAAAATTCCGTAAGATACTGTTATGGCCGCGGATTTTGCCGATTCGGAATGCGAAGCATCGGCAAAATCCTGTTACAGTACGCGGGCATGGAGTGCCCGTGTGCTGTAACCATAATTAGACATTATGGACTTCATAATAAATATTGTCTTTACTTATGGATAATTTTGTTGTAAACTATGGGAGTGTCATGAGTATGGCACGTACAACTGCGTAAGACGCCGGGATGCGGAATACGCATTCTGTTTAAACGTCCAAAGGAGGATATTAGAACATGGTTAGAGCAATCGTAGGCGCCAACTGGGGCGATGAGGGAAAAGGTAAGATCACGGATATGCTTGCAAAGGAATCCGACATTATTGTCCGTTTCCAGGGCGGCAGCAACGCTGGTCACACAATTATCAACAATTACGGAAAATTTGCCCTTCATCTTCTTCCGTCAGGTGTATTCTATAATCATACAACAAGCATCATCGGAAACGGCGTGGCATTAAACATCCCGTTCCTTGTTAAAGAATTAAACGACCTGACAAGCCAGGGCGTTCCGATGCCGAAGATCCTTGTGTCCGACAGAGCACAGATCTTAATGCCGTACCACATTTTATTCGATACTTATGAGGAAGCGCGTCTGGCAGGTAAGTCCTTTGGCTCCACAAAGTCCGGAATTGCTCCGTTCTATTCTGATAAATACGCAAAGATCGGTTTCCAGGTCAACGAGTTATTCGGTGATGAGAAGGAACTGATGGATAAGATCGAAAATGTCTGCACACTGAAAAATGTGATGTTAGAGCATTTATATCATCAGCCGGCTCTTGATCCGAAGGAGATCTTCAATACACTTATGGAGTATAAGGAGATGGTCGCTCCGTATGTATGCGACACATCCAAATACCTTCGCGATGCGATCAAGGCAGGAAAAAATGTCCTCTTAGAGGGCCAGCTCGGTTCCTTAAAGGATCCGGATCACGGTATCTACCCGATGGTTACATCTTCTTCCACACTGGCTGCATACGGCGCGATTGGCGCAGGCATCCCGCCGTACGAGATCAAGAACATCACAACAGTCGTTAAGGCTTACTCCAGCGCAGTCGGCGCAGGTGCGTTTGTCAGCGAGATCTTCGGTGAAGAGGCAGACGAGTTAAGACGCCGCGGCGGTGACGGCGGTGAGTTCGGTGCGACGACAGGCCGCCCGAGAAGAATGGGATGGTTCGATGCAGTCGCATCAAGATATGGCGTACAGATCCAGGGATCCACAGAGGTTGCCCTCACGGTTCTCGACGTTTTAGGATATCTTGACGAGCTTCATATCTGCGTAGGCTATGAGATCGATGGAAAGGTAACAAAAGACTTCCCGACAACTCCGGAGCTTGAGAAAGCAAAACCGGTATACAAGACTCTTCCGGGCTGGAAGTGCGAGATCCGCGGAATCAAGAACTACGAGGATCTTCCGGAGAACTGTAAGAAGTATATCGAGACCATCGAGGAGGAGATCGGAGTGCCGATCACGATGGTTTCCAATGGTCCGGGAAGAGACGAGATCATTATGAGAAAGTAATTCGAAGATGCAGGATGCAGAAGCGGGGAAAGTTCCCTGTGGAGCAGATGTTACTTTTCATGGGTAGGAATTTTCTGAACTGAAAATTCCGTACAATACAGTGGTGGTAGTGGATTTTGCCGATTCGGAATGCGAAGCATCGGCAAAATCCTGTTACAGTGCGCGGGCATGGAGTGCCCGTGTACTGTAACGAGCGGATGACGTGTTCGGAACCCCCAAAATTCTTTCCCTTGCCTTTTCTATTAGTACCACGTATAATAGAAATTAGCGGTTTTATAACAAAAACTGATAAAACAAATTGGAGGGAAACAAATGAGTCTCGAAAAAATGTTCCATCTCAAGGAAAACAACACAACTGTTAAGACTGAGATCATGGCCGGTGTGACATCGTTTATGACGATGGCGTACATCCTGGCGGTAAACCCGAACATTCTGGCGGCAGCCGGAATGGACCACGGAGCGGTCTTCACAGCGACAGCGGTGGCATCCTTTATCGGAACACTCTGTATGGCACTGTTCGCGAACTACCCGTTTGCTCTGGCACCTGGAATGGGTCTGAACGCTTACTTTGCATACACGGTCGTTCTCGGTATGGGCTATTCCTGGGAAGTTGCTCTTGCGGCAGTTCTCACAGAAGGTATCATCTTTATCATCCTGTCCTGCTTCAACATCAGGGAAGCGATTTTCAACGCGATCCCGTTTAACTTAAAGAAAGCGGTCAGCGTTGGAATCGGTCTCTTCATCACATTCCTTGGTCTTCAGAATGCGAAGATCGTGATTGGTGGAGCAACGCTTGTAGGTCTGTTCTCTGTTGACGGCTACAACAAAACTCTCGCTGACGGTCTCACAGCGTCCATGAGCGACGCGGGGATCACCGTACTCCTTGCGATCTTTGGTGTTCTGATCACTGGAATCCTGATCGTAAAGAATGTCAAAGGAAATATTCTCTGGGGTATCCTGATCACCTGGATCCTCGGAATCATCTGCCAGTTTGCGGGCATTTACATCCCGAATCCGGATCTCGGCTTCTACAACCTGCTCCCGGATTTTTCCAACGGAATTTCCATCCCGAGCCTGGCGCCGATCATGTTCAAGTTCAGTTTAAAGGGTGTTCCGGTACTGGAATTCATCATTATCGTATTCGCGTTCCTGTTCGTTGACCTTTTCGACACACTTGGAACCCTGATCGGTGTGTCCGCGAAGGCGGATATGCTGGATTCCGAGGGAAGACTCCCGCGGATCAAGGGCGCACTCCTTGCAGATGCGGTCGGTACGACCTGCGGTGCCTGCCTCGGTACATCCACAGTTACAACATTCGTGGAGAGTGCTTCCGGCGTGACAGAGGGCGGTAGAACCGGTCTTACATCCTTAACGACCGGTATCCTGTTCCTGCTATCATTGTTCCTATCCCCGATCTTCCTTGCAATCCCGTCCTTTGCGACGGCTCCGGCCCTGATCGTTGTAGGCTTCTACATGATCGGCTCCGTATCGGAGATCGATTTCAAGGATCCGGCAGAAGGAATCCCGGCATTCCTCTGCATCATCGCGATGCCGTTCTTCTACAGCATCTCCGAGGGAATCTCCATGGGAGTTATCGCCTATGTTGTCATGAACCTCTTTGCCGGAAAGAAGGAGAAGATCACTCCGGTCATGTATATCCTGGCGGTGCTCTTCATCCTCAAGTATATTTTAATGTAAATATGTAAATGCCAAAGACTGCCGGATGCATAGTATGGTAATGTCAGAGATGACTGCCGCTGTGCATCCGGCTTTTTTGATTGTATTCCACAGAGAATAGGAGTTGTCGGGCAGATTGCCGGATTTTTGTGTGAAAACATCCGGAGTTGACGGAGACATCAGACAAATCTGGCTGCTTTTCTGTAACAAATGACAAAATTTGTCATAAAACTATCAAAAAGATGGTGATAATTGTCGATTGACGCTTGAATTTGAATGTGGTATAAATGTAGAATCGTAAAAATATAAAGGATTTGACATCAAAGGGTTTAACAAAAAAGGAGTTAAGGAATCATGATGAAACAGAAAAAAGTAAAATTTGTGTCCGCAGACGAGGCGAAGGAGTTTGTCAGCATCGCAAGCGGCTGCGATTTTGATGTAAATGTATTTTATAACCGTATGATCATCGACGCGAAGTCTCTTCTCGGAGTACTGAGCCTTGATCTGACAAAGATCCTCACCGTTGAATATGACGGCGAGAATGCGCCGTTCGAAGCTTTTCTTGAGAGAAAGAATCCGATGCACGCGGTAGCGTAAAAATATACATAAAGATAAAGAAAGAGGCAGCGGCTGTATGAAAAGTACGGCAGGCTGTCTTTTTTGCGTCCGGCGGGCGGCACAAAGCGTGAAAATTCCGGCAGCACGGGAAAATAGCACGGAAAGCTTCTGACAGATGACCTGCCATATGTTCTGTGAACACACGGCATTACTTTACAGGAAATTGTAAAAATGTTATACTTGCGGGAGCGATATGTGCGGCATATAGCAGGATTCAGGAAAAAGAGGAACATATGTGGGGTGGTGAGCGGTGGTCGATCAGCATATCCACAGGAAAGGAGCGTCTCATGAGCGGAGAAAACAGGAAAGCGATCCGGATCTCGGTCCGGAACCTGGTGGAATTCGTGCTGCGCTCCGGGGATATCGACAACCGCTGTTCCGGAAACGCCCAGAAGGATGCCATGCTGGCGGGAGGAAGGATCCACAGGAAGATCCAGAAGCGGATGGGATCCGGCTACCGGGCGGAGGTCCCCTTAAAGCATGAGGTCCAGGACGAGGAGCAGGAGATCACGCTTCTCGTGGAGGGACGCGCCGATGGAATCTTCGCGGAAAACGGGATCCCGGTGATCGACGAGATCAAAGGCATGTACACGGACATTTCAAGGCTGGAGGAGCCCATCGAGGTCCATCTCGCCCAGGCCATGTGCTACGGATATTTTTACTGCTGCGACAAAGATCTCGACGGGATCCGCCTGCAGATGACCTACTGTAACCTTGAAACAGAGGAAATAAAAAGATTCCAGACCGACCGCTCGAGAGAAGAGCTGGAGACATGGTTTTCCGGCGTGGTTCACGAATACTTTAAGTGGGCGAGGTACCTCTACCACCATGAGCTGACCCGTGACGCCTCCATCGGGCACCTGGAATTCCCGTTCCCTTACCGGGCGGGACAGCGTGACCTTGTAGTATCCGTCTACCGGACCGTCAGCCGGAAAAAACGCCTGTTTATCCAGGCTCCCACGGGAATCGGAAAGACGCTCTCCACTGTATTCCCGGCGGTCCGTGCCATCGGGGAAGGAAAGGGAGACAAGCTCTTTTACCTCACCGCAAAGACCGTGACGAGGACCGTGGCGGAGGAGGCGTTTCGGATCTTAAGGGATCATGGCCTGATCTTCACCTCGGTGACAATAACGGCAAAGGAAAAACTCTGTCCCATGGACGAGTGCGAGTGCAACCCGGACGCGTGCCCATACGCGAAAGGCCACTTTGACCGGGTCAATGAGGCGGTATTCGATATTCTCCACCTGGAACAGGAGATGACAAGAGAGAAGATCCTTCAGTACGCGGAAAAGTACCGGGTATGCCCATTTGAATACTGTCTGGACATCTCCAGCTGGACCGACGGGATCATCTGCGATTACAACTATGTGTTTGACCCGAATGTGCGCTTGAAACGCTACTTCGCGGACGGACAGAAAGGTGATTATCTGTTCCTCGTGGATGAGGCCCACAATCTGGTCTCCCGCGCGAGGGAGATGTACAGCGCCGAATTAAAAAAAGAAGATCTCCTCACCGTAAAGCGCCTCGTAAAGCAGAAAGCGCCCCGACTGGAGAAAAATCTGGAAAAATGCAGCCAGGTGATGCTGGGAATGAAGCGGGAGTGCGAGACATGGCAGCTGCTCTCCGATGTGACATCCTTAGCGGCAGCTGCGATGGCGGTGTTCTCCGATATGGAGACATTCTTGGAAGATTTTCCGGAGTTTGAGGGCAGGGATACGGTTCTGGACTTTTACTTTGGTCTCAGGGATTTCTTAAACGTGTACGAGCTTTTGGATGACCATTACCGGATCTACGCGGAGAACGTGGGAGTCACTTCCTTTAAAGTAAGGCTCTTCTGCGTGGACCCGTCGGCGAACCTCTCCCTCTGCATGTCCCAGGGAAACAGCACGATCCTGTTTTCGGCAACCATGCTGCCGATCCGGTATTACAAGACACTGCTCTCCGGAAACGAGGACGACTACGCGGTCTATGCGAACTCGCCCTTCGAGGAAGAAAAACGTCTTCTCATGGTTGCGACGGACGTCAGCAGCCGCTATTCCAGGCGCAGCGAGAGCGAATACCGGAAGGTGGCGGAGTATATCAGGGAGGTGGTCCTCTCTAAGAGCGGCAACTACATGATATTCTTCCCGTCCTACCAGTATATGGAACAGGTGGAATATGCTGTGGAGGACATGGACTTCCCAGCGGATCTCCTGGTCCAGGGACAGGGCATGAAGGAACAGGAACGCCTGGAATTCTTAGAAGAATTTGAAAAGCCCAGAGATCACTCCCTTGCGGCATTCTGCGTCATGGGAGGTGTGTTCTCTGAGGGGATCGACCTGAAGAAAGAGCGGCTCATCGGTGCTGTGATCGTCGGAACGGGACTCCCGATGGTCTGCGTGGAACAGGAGGTTCTCAGGGGATATTTTGAGGAAAAAGAAGAAGCGGGATTTGACTTTGCGTATCAGTATCCGGGAATGAATAAGGTTTTACAGGCGGCGGGCCGTGTGATCCGGACGACGGAGGACGAAGGGATCATATTGCTTCTCGATGACAGGTTCCTGAAAAAAGAATATCTGGAACTGTTCCCAAGGGAATGGGAGCATTTCCAGATGGTAAACAGAAAGAACGTTGGTCAGTGCCTTTCGGACTTCTGGGAGTCACGGGGCAGGTAGATGGATATCCGGGCAGTCGTTTGCCGGGACGGTGCAGGGAATATGCAGGTCTGGTGAAGGGCTGCTGCAGGTCTTACAACATATCCATGAATTGCTTCGCGGCCTGGGAGACCGGAAGGTTTTCGTTATGGACCACAACAAGCTGGCGGACCGGAAGTGTCTCGGAGAGCTTTAAGATAAAGAGCTGCTTTTCGTCCTTTGGGATACAGAAATCCGGCACGAAGGCGATTCCAAGGCCGATGCGGGCCAGGTCGATCAGAAGGTCATTGCTGCTGAGCTCGATCTCCGGGACCAGATCGAGATGGGACTTCTGGAACATGGAGTGTAAGAACTCACTTGTGGTACTCTTGCGGTCCAGCATCATGATCGGGTAATCGAGAAGCTCGGCGAGGGTGAAGGTCTTGTCCTGCAACGGAAAATGGTCAGCACTCGCAACGAAAACATCGCGGAATTCCCGGATCGCCCGGACACTGTGGGTGTTCAAGAGACCGGAATTTGGGTAGTTGGTGATAATGAAGTCCACCTGTCCATTCTCTAAAATGCGGGCACAGTCGATCGAGGTGGAGTTCGTTACTTTAATATGAACGTTCGGGTAGAGTTTATGGAACTTATTTAAATATGGGACAAGGAAATAGCGGCAGATCGTGTCGCTGGCGGCGATCCTGAGCTGGCCGCCGTTCAGGGTGTTGGCCTCTAAGAGCTGGGTCTCGCCTTTATGGATCAGGTTCATTGCAGGTTCGATGTGTTTAAATAAGATCTCGCCTTCCGGGGTGAGCTGGACCCGCTTCGTGCTTCGGATAAAGAGCGTCTGGCCCAGCTTTTTTTCCAGAACCTTCACAGACTGGCTGACGGCTGACTGGGAAATATAGAGGCATTTCGATGCCTCGGAAAAGCTCAGAGTTTTTGCAACGTAATAAAATACTTTATATAATTCATAGTTAATATCCATTATTAGTCCTCCTAATGAAACAAGGCTATTTTATCACAGGAACAGGGATTTGAAAAGAGGAAAAAACGAGAAAGTGTGGTTTTGTCTGGAAGCCGGGTGGAAAATATGGTATGATTACGGAAAGGCGGCGGGGCGGGAAGAAGAAATCCGTCGTGCGAAAAATAAGAAAAACAGGTGCAAAGGAGAAGCAAAAAGCTTTGCGAAGAGAGAATAACTGTGAAAGCTGAAGCAGTAATCAAGAAAAATCAGAGAGGTTTATAGAGGCTATGGCAGAAAAAATGAGATATGAGAACGAAATAGAGAACGCGAAGGTTGACGACGAGTTCAACAACTCCGAGGAGGATTTAAGCGCGGAGGACATCTACCGCGTATATATGGAGGAGATCGCGGCGATCCCGCCATGCAGCGAGGCGGAGAACGCGAAGCTTCTCGGCGAGATCCGGAACGGAAACAAGGCGGCGAGAGAGCGCCTCATCGAGGGCAACTTAAAGAACGCCCTGTTCTTCGTCCAGGATTACATCAACAAAGGTGTTCCGATGGCGGACCTGATCCAGGAAGCCAGTCTGGAGCTCATGATGCTGGCAGATGAAGGGTTCGAGGGTAGTTTTGAAAAACTTCTGGAGAGCCGGATCCGTGTCCGTATGGAGGAGATCATCAACGATCAGAAGAAGGAAGCGGATATCGAGGAGGAGATGTTAGCCCGCGTCAATGTGCTTCAGGAGGTATCGAAATCCATGGCGGAGGAGCTTGGACGCGAGGCAAAGCTTTCCGAGCTTGCGGAGCGCATGAAGATGACCGAGGACGAGGTCCGGGAGATCATGAAGGTGACCATGGACGCGCTGAGCATGAGCAAGATCAACCAGAGATTACAGAGTTAAAATCAATATATAAGTATAAATAATAAAAATAATTAAATATATTAACTTTACTAATCACACTGACCTGTGCTATGATTAAGGCAAAATGAAAACCATCTGACAAAGCCGTTTTCCAGGAGGAGAGACTATGAGCGTAAAGCGCGTATTTGTTGAGAAAAAACCGGAATATGCAATCAAGGCAAGAGAGCTTCGCGAGGAGATCGCAAGCTATCTTGACATTACAGGGGTAACGGGCGTCCGTGTGTTAGTCCGCTACGATATTGAAAATATTTCTGAGGACGTATATAAAGAGGCACTCGGAACGATCTTTTCCGAGCCGCCGGTAGACGATGTGTTTGAGGAGACATTCCCGCACAGCGCGGAGGATGTGGTATTCTCCGTTGAGTATCTGCCGGGACAGTTTGACCAGAGAGCCGATTCCGCGGAGCAGTGTGTAAAGTTATTAAACGAGAACGAGGAGCCGGTGATCCGCTCCGCAATGACCTATGTGATCTCCGGAAAGCTTTCCGGGGAGGAGATCGCAGCAATCAAGTCCTTCTGTATCAACCCGGTGGACTCCAGAGAGGCGTCCGAGGAGATCCCGGAGACACTTGTCACCGTATTTGATGTGCCGGAAGACGTTGCGGTCTTTGACGGATTTAAGGATATGGACGAGGCGGCCTTAAAGGAACTCTACGGTTCCTTAAACCTCGCAATGACCTTCAAAGACTTCCTTCACATCCAGAACTACTATAAGAACGAAGAGCACAGAGATCCGTCCGTGACAGAGATCCGCGTGCTTGATACATACTGGTCCGATCACTGCCGCCACACCACATTCTCCACAGAACTCAAGAATGTGACATTCACAGAGGGCGACTACAAGAAACCGATCGAGGATACCTACAACCAGTACCTTGCTGACCACAAGGAGATCTACAAAGGACGCGACGACAAGTTCGTATGTCTCATGGACCTTGCGATCATGGGCATGAAAAAGCTCCGCAAAGAGGGCAAGTTAGAAGATCTTGAGGTATCCGACGAGATCAACGCCTGCTCCATCGTCGTTCCGGTGGAGATCGACGGAAAGACCGAGGAGTGGCTCGTAAACTTCAAGAACGAGACCCATAACCACCCGACAGAGATTGAACCCTTCGGCGGCGCGGCAACCTGCCTTGGCGGCGCGATCCGTGACCCGCTTTCCGGACGTACCTATGTATACCAGGCAATGCGCATCACAGGTGCCGCTGACCCGACAAAGCCGTTAAATCAGACATTAAAGGGCAAGCTTCCGCAGAGAAAGATCGTTACAGAGGCTGCCCATGGATATAGCTCCTACGGAAACCAGATCGGTCTTGCGACCGGTTATGTAAAAGAACTCTACCATCCGGGCTATGTTGCGAAGAGAATGGAGATCGGTGCTGTTATGGCGGCAGCTCCGAGAAAGAACGTGATCCGTGAGACATCCGATCCGGGTGATGTGATCATCCTTCTCGGCGGACGTACCGGCCGTGATGGAATCGGCGGTGCGACAGGTTCCTCCAAGGTACACACAGAGGCATCCATCGAGGTCTGCGGCGCTGAGGTCCAGAAAGGTAACGCCCCGACCGAGAGAAAGATCCAGAGAATGTTCCGCCGTCCGGAAGTTTCCAGACTGATCAAAAAGTGCAACGACTTTGGCGCAGGCGGAGTTTCCGTAGCGATCGGTGAACTCGCTGACGGACTTCTGATTGATCTCGATAAAGTACCGAAAAAGTACGCAGGTCTTGACGGAACAGAGCTTGCGATCTCTGAGTCCCAGGAGAGAATGGCAGTTGTCGTTGATCCGAAAGATGTTGACACATTCTTAGGATACGCCAAGGAGGAGAACCTTGAGGCTGTCACAGTCGCAACAGTCACAGAGAGCCCGAGACTCGTCCTCACATGGCGGGGAAAGACCATCGTTGACTTAAGCCGTGCGTTCCTCGACACAAACGGCGCTCATCAGGAGACAGACGTTACCCTGGAGGTTCCGAACCATGAGGGAACTCCGTTTGAAAAGAAAGAAGTAGGAGACGTTAAGGAAAAATGGCTGAAGATGCTCGGTTCCTTAAATGTCTGCTCCCAGAAAGGTCTCGTTGAGATGTTCGACTCCTCCATCGGCGCATCTACCGTTATGATGCCGTACGGCGGAAAATATCAGCAGACTGAGATCCAGACCATGGTCGCTAAGCTTCCGGTTCTGGAAGGAAAGTGCGACGCTGTGACCATGATGAGCTACGGCTTTGATCCGTATCTCTCCAGCTGGAGTCCGTATCACGGCGCGATCTACGCAGTCCTCACATCTGTCGCTAAGATCGCAGCAGCAGGCGGTGACCACAGGAAGATCCGCTTCACATTCCAGGAGTACTTCCGCAGAATGAGCAGCAAGCCGGCAAGATGGAGCCAGCCGTTCGCAGCACTTCTCGGTGCCTACAATGCGCAGCTGGGCTTCGGACTTCCGTCCATCGGCGGTAAGGACAGTATGTCCGGTACCTTTGATGAGGAGAGCGGAAAAGAGATCGACGTCCCGCCGACCCTGGTTTCCTTCGCGGTTGACGTTGCAAGCGCGAAGAACATGATCTCCCCGGAATTCAAGAAGGCCGGAAATAAGATCGTTGTATTTGAAATTAAAAAAGATTCCTATGATCTTCCGGATTATGCCCAGATCATGGCTGGATATGATAAACTCCATGAGGACATCAAGGCAGGCCGCGTGATCTCCGCGTACGCCGCAGAGGCAAACGGAATCGCAGAGGCAGTCAGCAAGATGGCCTTCGGAAACCACCTCGGTGTCAAGATCGAGCATGACGTGGATCCGAGAGACTTCTTTGCACCGGCATGGGGCAATATCGTCTGCGAGGTTCCGGCTGATAAGGTCGGCGAGCTTCAGATGAGCTACCGTGTCATCGGTGAAGTTACCGACAAGGCAGCCTTCGAGTACGGCAATGTCTCCATTGCGCTCGACGAGGCATTAAAGACATGGGACGCAGCTCTCGAGGATGTATTCCCGACAGAGAGCGCGGTAAAGAAAGAAGAAGTTAAGAACGAAGTATTTAAGGCAGAGAACGTTGTGATCTGCAATCATAAGATCGGTACTCCGACTGTATTTATTCCGGTATTCCCGGGAACAAACTGTGAGTACGACAGCACGAAGGCATTCGAACGTGCGGGAGCAAAGGTCATCACAAAGGTATTCAAGAACATGAGCGCCGAGGACATCCGTGATTCCGTAGAAGTCTACAGAAAGAGCATCGAAGAGTCCCAGATCGTTATGTTCCCGGGCGGCTTCTCCGCAGGTGATGAGCCGGAAGGTTCCGCAAAGTTCTTCGCTACTGCGTTCCGCAACGAGGTATTAAAGGACGAGATCATGAAGCTCTTAAATGAGCGTGACGGATTAATGCTCGGTATCTGTAACGGTTTCCAGGCTCTCATCAAGCTTGGTCTTGTGCCGGAAGGAAAGATCGTAGAGCAGAAGCCGGATTCCCCGACCTTAACCTACAACACCATCGGACGCCACGTTTCCAAGATGGTTAACTTAAAGGTCGTTTCCAACAAGTCCCCGTGGCTTGCAGGCGCAGAACTTGGCGGCGTTTACACAAACCCGGTATCCCACGGCGAGGGACGTTTCGTGGCTCCGAAGGAATGGATCGACAAGCTCTTCGCAAACGGACAGGTTGCGACCCAGTACGTTGACCTTAACGGTGTTCCGACCATGGACGAATACTGGAACCCGAACGGCTCCTTCATGGCGATCGAAGGTATCACAAGCCCGGATGGACGTGTCTACGGTAAGATGGGCCATGCTGAGAGACGCGGCGACTATGTTGCAAAGAACATCACAGGCGAGCAGGATCTGAAGCTGTTTGAGAGTGGTGTGAAGTATTTCAAATAATTGAATATTTGGAAGAAATAAGAGAATGCCCCAGGGAGAGAAAATTCCCCTGGGGCGTTCTGCGCTGCTGTGCATTCGGAAGAAGCTGCCGATTACCATGAACCTGAAAGAGACTGTTGACAGGAGGTTCTGTGTGAGGTGCTGCTTTGCCGCGGTACCTCAGTTAGTTGACAGAAACTCCGAAGCGTACTAAACTGGACGTATCCGCGGCTGGCGGACAGTGACGGCCGCATATTATAGTTTTGGAGGGTATTTGACATGGCATGCACAACGATTCTTGTAGGAAAAAACGCGTCTTATGACGGTTCAACGATGATCGCGCGAAATGATGATTCCGGTTCCGGACATTTTACGGCGAAAAAATTTGTGGTGATCCACCCGGAGGAGCAGCCGAAGGTTTATAAGTCTGTTCTCTCTCATGCTGAGATCGATCTTCCGGGAGATCCGATGAAGTTTACGGCAGTTCCGAACGCCATTAAGGGAAAGGGAATCTGGGCGGCCAGCGGCGTTAATGAAAAGAATGTCGGCATGACAGCTACGGAAACCATCACATCCAACGCTCGTGTTCTCGGAGCAGACCCGCTTGTAAAGTTACAGCCGGCGGAGGACGGAAAAGAGGAGATCGTCGGTGGAATCGGTGAGGAAGACCTTGTGTACATCACGCTTCCGTATATCAGCAGCGCGAGAGAAGGTGTGATCCGCCTCGGAAGTCTTTTGGAGAAGTACGGGACTTACGAGATGAACGGTATCGCGTTCCAGGACGTCAACGAGATCTGGTGGCTTGAGACCATCGGCGGACATCACTGGATCGCAAAGCGTGTTCCGGATGACCGTTACGTGGTGATGCCGAACCAGTTCGGTATCGATGATTTTGACTTAAACGACGCGTTCTCCGAGCAGAATGAACATATGTGTTCTTCCGACTTAAGAGAGTTTATCGCTGAGAACCACCTGGACCTCTCCTTAAACGGAGGAAATGGGAGCCATTTTGATGCCCGCGCCGCATTCGGAAGCCACAGCGATTCCGACCATATCTACAATACACCAAGAGCATGGTTTATGGAGCGCTACTTTAATCCGAAGACAAAGAAGTGGGACGGACCGGACGCGGACTACAGACCGGAATCCGACGATATCCCGTGGAGCATGGTTCCGGAGAAGAAGATCACGGTGGAGGATGTCAAGTATGCTCTTTCCTCCCATTTCCAGGGAACCCCTTACGATCCGTACGCAAAGAGCGGTGACGGACTCCAGAAGGGCAAATACCGCGCTATCGGCATCAACCGCAATGATTTCCTTGCTCTGATCCAGATGCGCCCGGGTGCCCCGGCAAACTGTCAGGCGGTCCAGTGGCTGGCTTTCGCGTCAAACGCGTTCAACACCCTGGTTCCGTTCTACGCGGCTGTGGACGAGACACCGGAGTACCTTGCGAACACCACGAAGGAAGTCTCTACAGAGAACTTCTACTGGTCCGCGAGAATGATCGCGGCTATGGCGGACGCGTCCTTCGCAAAATCCGCGATCCACATCGAGCGCTACCAGAACGCTGTGGAGGCGAAGGGGCATGCGCTGCTCAACAAGTATGATAAAGAGGCGGCGAAGGTTACGGATCCGGCGGAGAGCAGAAGACTTTTAGAAGAAGCGAACCGCGAGATCGCGAAGATGTTGAAAGAGGAGACAGGAAATACCCTGGATCATGTGCTCTTTGAGCTCAGCAATTCCATGAAGAATGCGTTTTCAAGATCTGACGCGTAAAAATGTCAGAAAGTGCCTGTCGGAATCATTGGAAGGCCTGGAAACCATGAATGATGGCAGCAGGAATGAATAAAGATGAATAAAGAAAGACCTCCCAGGAGACAGAATCTAAGTTTATGGTTCTGTATTCCTGTAGGAGGTCTTTTAAGCTCATTAGAAATCCTTAAAGGAAACTTATGCGGTTATAAAAAGCTGCTGCCGTTGCGGCCCGCCGCGGCAGGGAAAAAGGTTTCTGCCATTATTTCTTCTTATGATACAGATATCGCGGAATTCCGTCCACCATAACTGGTGACACGTCACCCTGGATCAGCGGGCGGACATAGCTGATAAACTCGTCGGTGACGTAGGTACCGTCCTCGGTGATCCATTCCCTCGGGACCACTTTTTCCACATTGGAGACCTTGTGGACATTTCTAAGGTCTGTGGTGGACTGGTACGGGTCATCGGAGAGACGTTTGATGATGACCATCTCACCGGTATCGCCCTCGTCGGCTGCCTTCACGGCGGCACCGCCGACCTGGAAAGCTTCCAGAATGTCGATTCGGGATGCCAGATGGGAGGCCGCTCTCTGCATGGAGCTAAGCTCTATGGTTCTCGTCTTGCAGCCAATCTCCTGAGCCAGACGGCGGGCAAGATAGTTCGCGGTGCCTGTGAGCTGCTTGTGGCCGAAGGCGTCAACGAAATCCACACCGTCGGTGAGCTCGCACACATAACGTCCGTCCGCCAGGCGGATGCCTTCGGAGACGGCGACCACAACGAAAGTCTTTTCTGCCAGGAGTTCCTTAATGCGGACAAGGAAATTGTCGATATCGAAGGGAAGTTCCGGGACATAGATCAGGTCCGGTCCATCGCAATCCTCGCCCTTGGAGAGCGCCGCGGCACCAACGAGCCATCCGGCGTTTCGGCCCATGATCTCGACGATGGTGACAAGGCCCTTATCGTAGATCAGCGCCTGGCTGTCCTGGATGATCTCTTTCACTGATGTTCCGATGTATTTCGCCGCGCTGCCGTATCCCGGTGTGTGGTCGGTCAGGGCGAGATCGTTGTCGATAGTCTTCGGAACGCCTAAAAATTTGGTTGGATGACCCCTTAAGATCGCGTAGTCGGACAGCTTTTTGATCGTATCCATGGAATCGTTTCCGCCGATATAGATAAAGCACTCGATCTCAAGCTTGTCGAGAATAGAAAAGATTTTATCGTATGTAGCGATGTCCTCATGGATCTCCGGGAGCTTATAGCGGCATGATCCGAGATAGGCAGCAGGTGTGCGTTTTAAAAGTTCTACGTCCAGATCCGTCTGGATATGTTCGGAAAGATCGATATAATCTTCGTTTAAGAGACCCTGAATGCCGTGACGCATGCCGTATACTTTTTTTGCTCCGCGGTCGATAGCGGTGCGGTAAACGCCCGCGAGACTGGAATTGATAGCGGCAGTCGGGCCACCGGACTGTCCAACGATAATGTTGCCTTTCATGTAGCATCCCTCCAGGTATTGTAATTATATGATAACTGTCCGTCAGACCAGCGTTTTGAGTTTTTTCGCTGATCGAAGACACGGAAACACGGAGCAGTTACAATAAAATCATTATATCAGTTTTATGATGCAAAAACAAGTAAAAGGCAGAATATTTAGAAAAAAGATGACAAATTTGAAATATATGCGCATCTCGAACAAATATGACAGGATTTTGACGATTGAGTGATTAGGAGTGTGAAGTACTGGAAAAACCGGTGGCTATCTGGCTGGGCGTGAACGGCAGCACTCCGGAAGAGCCATAATTTCTGTCAACGAAAAGATACTTTACATTTATATGAAGAATATGTTAAGATAAACCGGTATGTGTAGAAAAACAGCGATAAATACGAGGTTTTGACATGGAAGAAAAAGAGGTACAGGGAGCACCGGTACACAAGCGGCGTGTCCGTTACAGCGGGACACATCCGAAACGGTTTGAGGAAAAGTATAAAGAACAGAATCCGGAGAAATATGCTGACACGGTCGAGAAGGTCATCAAAAAAGGCAGCACTCCGGCAGGCATGCACATCTCGATCTGTGTGAACGAGATCCTGGATTTCCTGGATATCAGACCGGGAATGCAGGGGCTTGACGCTACATTGGGTTACGGCGGGCACACAACGGAGATGTTGAAGAAACTCGAGGGACAGGGACACATGTACGGCCTTGATGTGGATCCCATCGAGATCGTGAAGACGAAGGCACGGTTAAAGGAGCGCGGATTTGACGAGGACATCCTTACGGTGAAGCAGATGAACTTCGCGGATATCGATAAGCTTGTCCCGGAGACCGGACTTTTTGATTTCGTTCTGGCGGATCTCGGTGTGTCCTCCATGCAGATCGATAACCCGGAACGCGGATTTACCTACAAGGCGGACGGTCCGTTAGACCTGAGACTGAATCCGGAAAAGGGGATCTCCGCGGCGGAGCGGTTAAAGCAGATGGATATGGAAGAAATCGCCGGAATGTTTGTGGAAAATTCCGACGAGCCGTATGCGGAGGAGATCGCGAGGGAGATTGCGAAGAGAAATAGAAAGCGCCAGTATATTGAGACGACGACAGGACTTAAGGAAGTCATTGAGACAACACTTTCCTTCATTCCGGAAAAAGAGCGGAAGGAAGCGGTGAAGAAGTCCTGCCAGAGATGTTTCCAGGCACTCCGGATCGATGTAAACCAGGAATTTGAGGTTTTGGAAAGTTTCCTTACAGAGCTTCCGGGTATCCTGGCACCGGGCGGAAGAGCGGCGATCCTGACGTTCCATTCTGGCGAGGATCGTCTCGTAAAGTATTACTTCAAAGAAGGCAAAAAAGATGGACTTTACAGTGACGTGGCAAACGATGTGATCCGCCCGTCCGCGGAGGAATGTCAGAGAAATCCGAGGGCGAGATCCACGAAGATGCGCTGGGCGATCCGTGAGGGAGAGAATTCCCATAGAAATTAATGTAATAGAAGATAAAAGTCCAGCAGGCACACGTTTGGGCGGCTATGCACTTGGAAAACTATCGACAGCAGTTCTTTTAAATTGCTATGGATCCGGAAGCAGCTGCCGGTGGCAAGCCCTGCGGATGAGATTTTGCTGAACAAGTTTCTGACAGACAGATTTAGAAAGTGAAATAAACGTATATGGACGAAAAGTTTGAAGAAAGAACAGGGGAGTATGAAGAGAGGGAAGACCACAGACTGAAACATGCAGGCGCTATCGCATTATTTTTATCATCGCCGGTGTTCTCCTATGTCATGTTCGAGTTCGTGACCGGAAACTTTGTGATGGTACTTCCGAAGAACGCGGTGCTCAACATTGTATGGATGTTCGCGCTGTACCTTCTGGTATTCGGAATCTCCGGCAGCACCCGGATTTCCGTTCCGGTCTCTTCTGTGATCCTCTATGCGATCTCCCTGGCGGAGGCGTTTGTCGTTTCCTTCAGAAGCCGTCCGATCATGATGGGCGATGTTCTGGCGGTGAAGACCGCGATGACGGTTGCAGGAAGCTACGATTACACCCCGACATTTATGATGATCATCTGCGGTGTTCTCCTGATCATATGGAACGCGCTGGCGCAGTTTGTGTTTGTGCGGGTAAAAGGAAAAAAGAAAAGAGCAGCGGTATTCAGCGTTTCTGCTGGTGCGGTTGCTGCGTTTATCGCCTGCTTTTATAACTTTATGATCTCAGGCCTGTCTCTGGAGGTAAACCTTTGGGATCCGACGACCTCCTACGCAGAGAATGGCTATATCCTGTCCTCCGCAATCTCGATCAAATATCTGGTAAAGAAAGCGCCGGGAGGTTACTCCCAGGCGAAGATCCAGGAAATCTGCGACAAATATGTGGACAGTGAGAAGGAGCGGAATGGGGAGACTGCTGCAGTGGTGGCGTCCGGGGACGCGGTCCAGCCGACGAATATTATCTGTATCATGAACGAGAGTCTTTCCGATCTGGCGGTGGACGGAGATTTTACGACAAATATCGATTATCTCCCGTTTCTCCACAGCCTGACGGAGAACACCGTAAAAGGAAAGCTCTGCATGCCGGTATTTGGTGCCATGACCAGCAACTCTGAGTTTGAATTTCTGATCGGTGACTCTATGTATCTGATGCCGAGAGGAAGTGTGGCTTATCAGTTCTATGTAAATCCGGGCGTCCGCTCCATGGTCAGCACGGTGAGGGATCAGGGATACACACCGGTTGCCATGCACCCGTACCCGGCTGAGAACTGGAACCGCCGCATCTGCTACAACAACATGGGCTTCAGCGATTTCATGGATATCAGCGCCTACGAAAGCCGGGATGAACTTCGAAATTATATCAGTGACCTGAGCGATTTTAAGGTCATCACCGAGTATATCGAGCAGAAGGCAAATCCGGATGACAAGCTGTTCCTCTTTAATGTGACCATGCAGAACCACGGCGGCTATACGATCCCATACGCGAATTTTGACCAGGAAGTATGGCTCACCGGGGACATGGAAGGAAAGTATCCGGAGGCAGACATGTATCTGTCCCTCGTGAAGAAATCTGATGAAGCTTTTGAGTGGCTTGTAAATTATTTCTCCCAGTGCGACCAGCCGACGATGATCGTCATGTTCGGCGACCATCAGCCGGGAATCGAGGACGAGTTCTTCGATGAGGCTATGGGCGTGGAGAGTGCGAAGGTTCCGAATGAGCAGAAAATGGTCTGGTACGAGACCCCGTTTGTGATCTGGACCAACTACGACCAGCCTTCGGAGGACATGGGACGGTTAGGTGCAATTTACCTTTCCTCCTATGTATTAAAGCGCGCGAACCTGTCACTGACTCCGTATAACGAATTCCTCTTACAGCTTTCCGAAAAGCTTCCGATCATCCATCACCTTGGAATCTGGGAATCCGACGGAACCTACCACAGCTGGGAGGACGCGGAGAGCGGGGACTACGATTGGAAGGAACAGCTGGTGGAGTATGAGAAGCTTGTATACAACCACAGCCTGGATTCGAAGACCGTGAATGAGATGTTTTCGATCGCACAGTAAATGAATATTATATAGAGATGGGCAGCCTGGAGACAGGCTGCCTGTTTTGCGTAATAGCTCGCGCGAGAATGTGCCAAGGCACATTCATTTTTGAAAGTTCCGCTAAAGTAAAACTTTATGCAAAATAAAAAGAGAAGAGGGCGGCAGGAACAACTGCAGATGCCTGTCTCCGGAGAGCAGGCGAAGAGCCAGTATGAGAAGAACGGCACTGTCAGGGATGAGAGTATTTTTTGTATTGAAATAAAATGTCAAAAAAGTGACAAAGAGGATTGACAAGATGGTTAGTTGGTGCTAATCTTTGTTAGTAGAAACTAACAGGCGAAAGAAGATACCCCATGGGGAATGAAAAACTGTAGTTTCTGAAAATTAAGAGGAGGCGTGATCCGTCATGATAAATGGTATTATTATCGTCGCATTGATCGTTGTCGCGATCTTCGCGGTGAAAGGTTCGCTCCGCCAGTTCACCTATGGCTGCTGCGGAACGAAAGATGTAGAAAAGAAGATCAAGGTGCAGGATAAAAATGCTTCAGACTATCCGTACTACGCAGTCATCGGAGTGGACGGCATGAAATGCAAACACTGCAAGCTCCATGTGGAGAATGCGTTTAATGAGAAGGATGGCAACTGGGCTGAGGTAAACCTCGAGAAGAAGAAAGCCGATGTCCGCATGAAGACAAAACTGACAGACCGTGAGATCCGTGACATCGTGAGCAAGGCCGGCTATGTGCTCCGCAATATCGAGTGGAAGCAGGCGTAAACGAAAAAACGGTTTCGGTTGAAACTCCAAATGCCTGGCTCTCTGCAGGGCAGGAACACACTTTTTAGGAATGAGAGGGATGCCGGATGTGGCAGAAGAAAGACATCGTTAATGAGTTCCAGAGACTTGGGAAGCGTATTACAAAGCAGAGAATGGTCATCCTTGATGTGATCTTAGAACAGAACTGGACCGACTGCAAGGAAGTCTACTATGAGGCGGTACAGAGAGATTCCACCGTGGGTCTTTCCACAGTCTACCGCACGATCCGCATGCTGGAGGAGATGGGCGTCTTAAAGCGCGTTTACCAGTATGTATTTACGGATGAAACAGGAGTGCGCGCAGACGGGGAAAACGAGGTTATCGCCCCGGAGTTCCACGGAAAGAACGGTCTCAGACAGATCGAAAAAGAGAAAGAAAAATGCTGTTCCGTCAGTGCGTCATAAACGCGGAGAAAACAGCAGGTCATAGAGTTAGGAATGACTGTAAATTATCAGAAAATGACAAAATTTTTCAACATAAAATATTATGATTGACTAACTTGGGGGCGAAGAGTTACCATGTGAAAAATGCTTGAAAGCCTTCCGGTTTTCGGCGTTCTGCCAAGTAAAATGCAAGGGAGTGAAAACCGATGAAACACCATAAATTCTGGGCGTGGGCAACTGTTTTCTGCTTTGCTATGGTGATGTATACCGGATATAAGCACAAGTGATCCGGCAGCTAAAAGCCAGGTCAGCAGGCTTTAAACAGGACAGATCATTTACTATTAAATTATATTTTTTACTTACAGGAGGAATTTAAAATGTTAGATGTTAAGAAATGCTTGAAATTAAAAAATGTTGCAGTATTCGCAGGCGGTGTTCTTTTTGGGACAGCTGGTGTCAAGGTTCTCGGAAGCCAGGACGCTAAGAAGTTATACATCAACTGCCTCGCAGCAGGTCTCCGCGCAAAAGAGTGCGTTATGACAACAGCTTCCAACATCCAGGCAAACGCTGAGGATGTTCTTGCAGAGGCTAAGGAGATCAACAGAGCACGTGCTGAAGAAGCATTCGGTGAGGAAGAGGAAGCAGCAGAAGACTTCACAGAGACAACAGAAAAAGCAGAGGACGCTGAATAATCATTATGAAATCAGGAATCAGATTTACGGTAAAACATGATATCAAGGGCCGTATCCGAATCCATCTCACCAGAGGCCGCCTGTCAGTCAGACAGGCGGACCTCTTTTCCTTTTATCTCGCATCCCTTCCGCAGGTAACGGCAGCAAAGGTATATGAGAGAATCGGAGATGCGGCGATCACGTACACAGGCTCAAAGGAAGATCTCATTGCTGAGATCTTAAGGTTCTCCTTTGACGATGAAGAGTTAAACGAGATCGTGCCTGTGACAAGCACGAGAGAGTTAAATCAGGAGTTCCAGGAAAAGCTCGTGACAAAGTGTCTTACAAGATGTCTTACAAAGATCTTCCTTCCGGCTCCGGTCCGTGCGGTATGGACAGCGATCCAGTCTGTTCCATTCGTTATTAAAGGCATCAGAAAGCTTGCGGGAAGAAAGCTTGAGGTCGAGGTCCTCGATGCGACGGCGATCACGGTGTCCATGCTGCGGTGCGACTTCAACACAGCAGGATCCGTTATGTTCCTTCTCGGAATCGGTGAGCTTCTGGAAGACTGGACCCACAAGAAGTCTGTCAGCGATCTTGCGGGCAGCATGTCCTTAAATATCGAGAGAGTATGGCAGAAGACAGAGGACGGGGAAGTACTTGTCCCGATCTCTGATATTAAGGAAGGAGATCTCGTCTCCGTCCGCGTCGGCAGCGTGATCCCGCTTGACGGCATTGTAGATTCCGGCGAGGCGATGGTAAACCAGGCATCAATGACCGGTGAGTCTGAGCCGGTCCGCAAGGAGAACGGCATGTACGTCTATGCCGGAACCGCGGTCGAGGAAGGAAACCTCATCGTCCGCGTCAAGAAAGCAGCTGGATCCACAAGATTCGAGCGCATTGTGAAGATGATCGAGGAGTCCGAGAAGTTAAAGTCTTCCTTAGAGACAAAGGCATCCGGACTTGCGGACGCTCTCGTTCCGTGGAGTCTCGGCGGAACCATCGTTACTTACCTTCTCACAAGAAATGTGACAAAGGCGATCTCGATCCTTATGGTTGACTTCTCCTGTGCGTTGAAGCTCGCAATGCCGCTTTCCGTACTCTCTGCTATGAGAGAGGCAAGCAGCTACAAGATGACTGTCAAAGGCGGCTCCTTCATGGAAGCAGTCGCTGAGGCGGACACCATCGTATTCGATAAGACAGGCACCCTCACAAAGGCACAGCCGGTGGTTGCAGACGTTGTGACCTTCGAGGGACGCGACCAGGCTGAGATGTTAAGGATCGCTGCCTGCTTAGAGGAGCACTTCCCGCACTCCATGGCGAACGCGGTTGTTGCGGCCTCCAGAGAGCGCGGACTTGTCCACGAGGAGATGCACTCTAAGGTTGACTATATCGTTGCACACGGAATTGCATCCCATATCGGCGAGGACAAAGTCGTGATCGGTAGCTACCACTTTGTATTCGAGGACGAGCAGTGTGTAGTCCCGGAGGGCGAAGAAGAGAAATTTGAAGCCCTTCCGGCAGAGTACTCCCACCTGTATCTCGCGATCGCGGGAAGACTGGCGGCTGTGATCTGCATCGAGGATCCGCTCCGTCCGGAAGCTCCGGAAGTTATGAAGGAGCTCAGAAAGCTTGGTATCAAGAAGATCGTCATGATGACAGGAGACAGCGAGAGAACGGCCCGCGCCATCGCCGCAAGAGTCGGCGTGGACGAGCATCACTCCGAGGTCCTTCCGGAGGATAAGGCGAACTTCGTTGAAGCAGAGAAGAACGCAGGCCATAAGGTTATTATGGTGGGAGACGGAATCAACGATTCTCCGGCACTCTCCGCGGCAAACGTCGGCATCGCGATCAGCGAGGGCGCTGAGATCGCAAGAGAGATCGCGGACATCACAATCTCTGAGGACGCGATGTTCCAGCTTGTGACTTTAAAAGCAATCAGCAATGCGCTGATGCGGCGTGTTCACAGAAATTACCGCTTTGTCATCAGCTTCAACTTTGGTCTCATCATCTTAGGCGTGATGGGCGTGCTTGCCCCGGCGACATCCGCCCTGCTTCACAACACATCCACCCTGTGCATCAGCATGCACAGCATGACGAACCTGTTGAAGGACGAGGAGAAGAAGCACTAATATAGGTAGAATTGTAACTATGAATGAATGCACTGAATAGTTACGATGAATTATATGCCCGCGGCATGGGGCGATCCGGCCGCGGGTGTTTTTTTCTCTGCATGGAGGTGACATGGAATACCTGGCGGTGCGGCTGCCTGCATTTTGTGGTTCACAAGACGCGGATTTCATGCTATACTAGTGCAGGCATGTGGCAGAAGTCTGTCATCTGCTTTTCAAAAACGACAAAGGAAGGCACAATTATGAACTATATGATCTGTATTCCTTCACCGAGACTCGTCTCAAGGGAATACTGTGAAAGGATCCACAACATTTTAGCCAGAATGTCGGATCAGTACCGGGTCAATATCGTCCCGGAGCCGGTTAAGATGCGCCAGGGATCCTGCCCGGACTACTATAAGAAATACCGGATCTACAAAGATATCAAGGAACGCGACGGAAACGGGGAGGCATACCTGACCTCCGAGGAAGAGAATATGATCCTCAGCGTGTGCAGAAATCCGGAGGAAGTGGAGCTTATGAAGAGCTGTACCTACGCATACCGGTATCCGACGACATTGGTGCTCAAGAGCTTCCGGGAAGATAAGAAGAGGTAGGACAGGGAAACGTTTATAAGCGGTCCTGCCGGTCTGAAACTGTTGGCAAACAGACAAAAGTGTGTTATACTTATCCTAAATCTGCGGGGTGATCGTGGTCTGCCCTGTGGAAAGGAAAAAAGAGATCTGTGGCGGCTGGAACGAAACAGTCACAGAAGATTACGAGGAGATCAGAGAAAATGAAAAACAGAAGAGTTTTTTTAAAGCTCAGCGGAGAGGCCCTTGCAGGTCCGAAAAAGACTGGCTTTGACGAAGATACGGTAAAGGAAGTTGCAAGACAGGTCAAGGCATCTGTTGATGCAGGTGTACAGGTCGGCGTTGTGATCGGCGGCGGAAATTTCTGGCGCGGACGCACAAGCGATGCCATCGACCGCCCGAAGGCAGACCAGATCGGAATGCTTGCGACTGTCATGAACTGTATTTATGTATCCGAGATCTTCCGGAACGCGGGAATGAAGACGCAGATCCTGACCCCGTTCGAGTGCGGAAATATGACAAAACTGTTCTCCAAGGACCGTGCGAACAAGTACTTTGAGCACGGAATGGTCGTATTTTTTGCCGGTGGAATCGGACAGCCGTATTTTTCTACCGACACGACGATCACTCTGATGGCGATTGAAATGGATGCAGACTGCATTCTCCTCGCAAAGTCCATCGATGGCGTATACGACAGTGATCCGAAGGTTAATCCGAATGCGAAAAAGTATGACGAGATCTCGATCCAGGAAGTGATCGACAAGCAGCTCGGTGTCGTTGACCTGACTGCTTCCATTATGTGTATGGAGCACAAAATGCCGATGGCAGTATTCTCCTTGAACGAAAAGGATGGAATCGCGAACGCCATGCAGGGAAAAATTAACGGTACGATCGTTACCGTCTGATAACAGGAGGAAACCATGAGCGAAGAATTAAAAGTATATGAAGAAAAAATGGAAAAATCCATCGATGCCCTCTTGAACGAGTACGCATCTATCCGCGCAGGACGTGCGAACCCGCATGTACTTGACAAAATCAAAGTAGATTACTACGGAACACCGACACCGATCCAGCAGGTCGGAAATATCTCTGTTCCGGAGGCAAGAATGATCCTGATCCAGCCGTGGGAGAAGAGCCTGATCCGCCCGATCGAGAAGGCGATCCAGACTTCCGAGCTTGGAATCAACCCAAGCAACGATGGTTCCGTGATCCGTCTCGTATTCCCGGAGCTCACCGAGGAGAGACGTAAAGAGCTTGCAAAGGATGTTAAGAAAAAAGGCGACGGCGCTAAGGTAGCGATCCGCAATATCCGCCGCGACGCGAATGAGGCGTTCAAGAAGATGGAGAAGAACGATGAGATCTCTGAGGACGATTTAAAAGAGCTTACCGAGAAAGTCCAGAAGCTTACCGACAAGTCCATCGAGAAGATCGACAAGGCCGTTGAGAACAAGACAAAGGAAATTCTTACCGTTTAATCGGAGTTTCCTACTACACAAAACAGACAGGGGGCAGGGGAAGTTTTCCTGTCCCCGTTTGTTTGCGCGGGCAACGAGTCAAGGCCCGTGCTTGCACGAGGTTTTGACGTTGCTAAGCGCCAGTGGCGCTTGTCCAGCAACGACCGGAACAGAGTGTAGAAGACGCGGTAACTTGAGAAATGCTTACGTTTCTCATAGTCTGCGCGGGCAACGAGCCAAAAGATAAAGGGAGAACAATCATGGAAGAGAATTTAAAGATTCCCGCCCACGTGGCGCTGATCTTAGACGGAAATGGAAGATGGGCGAAGAAGCGCGGACTTCCGAGACAGCTTGGACATAAAAAGGGATGTGAGACACTGGAGCAGGTCGTTGAGGACGCAGCACGGCTTGGAATCCGGTATCTGACAGTTTACGGATTTTCCACAGAGAACTGGAAACGCCCGGAGGAGGAAGTCGGTGCGCTGATGCAGTTATTCCGTTTCTACGCGAAGAGACTTCTCGCAATGGCTGAAAAGAACAACATCCGTGTCCGCATGATCGGCGAGAGAGGCCGTTTTGCGTCGGATATCGTAGATGCGATCAATGTCCTGGAAGAAAAGACAAAAAAAAATACGGGAATGACCTTTGTGATCGCCGTAAACTACGGAAGCCGCGATGAGATCACGAGAGCAGTGAGAAAGATCATGACGGATGTGGAGGAAGGGAAGATCGCGCCGGAGGATATGACGGAGGAAGTTTTCGCGTCCTACCTGGACACGGCAGGAATCCCGGATCCGGATCTCATGATCCGCACCAGCGGGGAGCTTCGCCTCTCTAACTACCTGTTATGGCAGCTCGCGTACTCAGAACTCTACGTGACAGAATGCCTGTGGCCGGATTTCAATAAGGAAGAATTATTGAACGCGATCCGCCAGTACAATAAGAGAGAGCGTCGGTTCGGAGGAGTTACGGCGGTAAAAACGGAGTAAGAGGTGATCTTATGTTTACGACAAGACTGATCAGCGGAATCGTCCTTGTGATCATTGCGGCGTTTCTGCTTGTTGAGGGCAGTGCAGTCCTTTATTTCGGCTCCATGGCGATCTCCTTGATCGGACTTTATGAGCTTTACCGGGTCATGAAGATCGAGAGATCGGCACCGGGGTTTGTGGGCTATGCGGCTGTCGTTGCTTATTACTGGATCATGGGAAACAGGGAGCAGTATGTGACGTTCCTCGCTATCATTTCCCTCATGATCTTAATGACGATCTACGTGGTGACGTTCCCGAAGTACGGGACGGAGCAGATCACGGTGGCGTTCTTTGGAATCTTCTATGTGGGGATCATGTTCTCCTACCTCTATCAGGTGCGGGAGATGCCGGACGGAAAATATCTCGTATGGCTGATCCTTTTAAGCTCCTGGGGCTGTGATACCTTCGCCTACTGCGCGGGAAAGCTTTTTGGAAAGCATAAGATGACCCCGAAGCTGAGCCCGAAAAAGACCGTGGAGGGTGCCATCGGAGGTGTCGTGGGCGCGGCAGTCTTAGGATTCCTCTACGGAACCTTCTTTAAGAACAATATGATCCAGGTGATAAATCCGGGCGTGATCTCGGGAGCTGCCTGCGCCATCGCGGCGGTAATCTCCATGGTGGGAGATCTGGCGGCCTCCGCCATCAAGAGAAACCATGACATCAAGGATTACGGAAATCTGATCCCTGGCCATGGCGGAATCTTAGACCGGTTTGACAGTATGATCTTTACCGCCCCGGCGATTTATTTCGCCATCACGTTTATGGGCATCCGGTAGGAAAGGACAAAGAGATGAAACGAATTGCTATTCTGGGTTCCACAGGTTCCATCGGAACCCAGACTTTGGATGTAGTCCGTGCAAACGGAGATATAGAAGTTGTAGGAATCGCGGCGGGAAGAAACATCGATGCGCTGGAGAGCCAGATCCGTGAATTCTCCCCGAAGATCTGCGGTGTCTGGGATGAGGAGAAGGCAAAAGAGCTGGCTGTCCGCGTGGCAGATACAGACACGAAGATCGTCTCCGGCATGGAAGGACTTTTGGAGATTGCGGTCATGGAAGGATATGAGATCCTCGTGACGGCAGTGGTGGGCATGATCGGCATCCGCCCGACGATGGCAGCTATTGAGGCAGGAAAGGACATTGCCCTGGCGAACAAGGAGACGCTTGTCACTGCGGGACATCTCATCATCCCGCTTGTGAAGGAGAAAAAAGTCCGTCTTCTTCCGGTGGACAGTGAGCACAGCGCGATCTTCCAGTGTTTAAACGGGGAACACGGGAATAAGATTGAAAAGATCCTATTAACGGCATCCGGCGGCCCGTTCCGCGGATGGACGAGAGAGCAGATGAAGAATGTCCAGGTGGAGGACGCCTTAAAGCATCCGAACTGGTCCATGGGAGCGAAGCTCACCATCGACAGTTCCACCATGGTCAACAAAGGTCTCGAGGTCATGGAGGCGAAATGGCTTTTTGATGTGGGAATGGACGATGTCCAGGTCGTTGTGCAACCAAAGAGTGTGATCCACTCTATGGTACAGTTTGAGGACGGCGCTGTGATGGCGCAGCTCGGAACGCCGGATATGAAGCTTCCGATCCAGTATGCCCTCTATTACCCGGAGCGCAGACCAATGAGGGGAGATCGTCTCGACTTCTGGTCCATGAAGGAGATCATATTCGACAAGCCGGATTACGAGAATTTCCGCGGCCTGGCACTCGCGAGAGAAGCAGGAAAAGCGGGCGGTTCCGTGCCGGTAGTGTTTAACGCGGCGAACGAGTTCGCGGTTGCGAAGTTCCTCGGGAAGAAGATCAGCTATCTGGAGATCACGGATATGCTCGAGGCTGCAATGGAACATCATAAGAAGATCGCCCATCCGTCATTGGATGAGGTGCTTGAGACGGAAGCGGAGACTTACGAGTTCCTGAAGAAGCAGTGGAATTTCTAAGGCTGCATAATGATTGAAAAATCTGTTTTACACATCAGAGGTATATGCAAAGATTGAATGATATTTTGTAACTGTTCAGTAGGTCTGCGCATTTGCTGCGCTGATCGTAAGAAAACTCGAGCTGGAAAGCAAAAATCCCATCAGCAAAGCTGATCTGGAATGGATTTTTGCATGTAACTATGAAGGTACTGAATAGTTATGATGTTTTAATGAAAGCAGGTGAATATTAAAGTTGGATCTTGGGTATCTGGCAGCGGTGGTTGTCCTTGGCGGAATCATCCTGTTTCATGAATTTGGACATTATCTCCTGGCGCGGTTAAACGGGATTGCCGTGGTGGAGTTCTCGGTGGGATTCGGACCGAGACTTCTCTCATGGGTGAGCCAAAAGACCGGAATCCGGTATTCCTTAAAGCTTCTGCCCCTCGGCGGCTCCTGTGCGATGCTTGGAGAATTCGGGGAAGATGAGGATGAAAAGGAAGAAGTCCCGGATGTGAAGGGAGTTTCCTTCTTTGATAAGGGACCATTGGCGAAGATGGCGGTGATCGCCGCAGGACCGATCTTCAACTTTATCCTGGCGTTCGTTTTTTCCCTGGTGATCTTATCCTGGGCCGGAATCGATCCTGCAGTCATCGCCGGAACCTCCGAGGGAATGCCTGCGGAGACGGCTGGACTGAAAGAGGGCGATGTGATCACAAAGCTTGATGGCAGAAAGATCCATCTTTCCAGGGAGATCTCCATGTACCTGATGACGGCCGGACAGGATCCCGTGCAGGTGGAGTATAGACGATATGACGAAACATCATCGTCGTGGACGACAGAACACACGGTGATCCAGCCGGAGTTTAAGGACGGCAGGTATTACCTCGGCGTCCTTCTTCAGGGACACCGGGATGCTCCGGAGTCACTGGTGCAGGTTCTGCAGTACAGCGTCTACGAGGTGCGGTACTGGATCCTCACGGTGATCGACAGCCTGAAGATGATCGCCGGGGGCAAGGTCTCCACAAACGATATCGCAGGACCTGTCCGCATTGTCACGATCATCGATCAGACTGTGGAAGAGAACACCCAGTACGGATTCGTGACGGTGGTGATGAACCTCTTAAATCTTATGGTCATGTTTTCGGCGAACCTGGGCGTTATGAACCTGCTCCCGTTCCCGGCGCTTGACGGCGGACGGCTGGTATTCTTACTCTGGGAACTCGTCACGAGACAGCCGGTGAGCCAGAGAGTGGAGAGCGCGGTGAATATGGCCGGGATGGCGCTGCTCATGACGTTTATGGTGTTTGTTGTATTTAATGATTTGAGAATGATATTTTAGCAGGAGTGAAATTTCGTTTTTTTGAAGTGGGAGAGAGATGTATGTATAGAGATCATACAAAGGAAATTCAGATTGGGGACAAAAAGATCGGCGGGGGAAATCCGGTTCTGATCCAGTCCATGTGCAACACGAAGACGGAGAACGTGGCGGCAACGATAGAGCAGATCCACCGCCTGGAGGACGCCGGATGTGACATTATCCGTGTGGCGGTTCCGACCATGGAAGCGGCTGCTGCAATCCGCGAGATCAAGAAGCAGATCCATATTCCGCTGGTTGCCGACATTCACTTTGACTACCGCCTGGCTATCGCAGCTATCGAGAGCGGAGCGGATAAGATCCGCATCAACCCGGGCAACATCGGGGCGAGAGAGCGGGTGAAGGCTGTCGTCGACAGGGCGAAAGAGTACGGGATCCCGATCCGCGTGGGAGTAAACAGTGGCTCTCTGGAGAAAGACCTCCTCGCAAAATACGGCGGTGTGACGGCGGAAGCTCTCGTTGAGAGCGCATTGAAGGAAGTGGCCGTTGTGGAGGAACTGGGATACGATAATCTTGTGATCAGCATCAAGTCCTCCGACGTTTTAATGTGTGTGGCAGCCCACGAGCTTATCGCAAAGAAGACGAATTATCCGCTTCATGTGGGGATCACAGAGTCCGGAACACTGCTTTCCGGAAATATCAAGTCCTCTGTGGGTCTTGGAATCATTCTCCATGAGGGGATTGGCGATACGATCCGTGTCTCCTTAACCGGAGATCCGGTGGAGGAAGTAAAGAGCGCGAGACTGATCCTGAAAACGTTAGGGCTCAGGAAGGGCGGCGTGGAAGTTGTTTCCTGTCCGACCTGCGGAAGGACCCAGATCGACCTCATTCACCTGGCAAATCAGGTAGAGGATATGGTATCCGGCATGGATCTTGATGTGAAGGTAGCCGTTATGGGCTGCGTGGTCAACGGACCTGGCGAGGCGAGAAGTGCGGATATCGGAATCGCCGGTGGAATCGGCGAAGGTCTCCTGATCAAAAAGGGAGAGATCATCAAAAAGGTACCGGAACATGAACTTCTTTCCGTTCTTCGGGAAGAGCTTTTGAAGATGCAGGAGATGCAGAAATAAGTATGGAAAAACCATTCCTTGAAGTTTTCCCGGGGCTTAATATTGCTGATGAACTGAAAGAGCTTTTGAAGCTTGTTGTGGTGGAAAAGGTCACCATGACAAAGGACAGAAGCTCTATTCGTGTTTATATCCGGAGTCCCCGGCTGATCCATAAAAAGAATATTTATGCCTTAGAGGACGGAATCGCGAAGCAGCTGTTTCCGGGGAGACCGATCACGGTCAAGATCTTAGAGAAATACCGTCTCTCAGCGCAGTATACTCCGGAGAAGCTTTACGATGTCTATCGGGACAGTATCCTTATGGAACTTAAACGCTACGGCATGATCGAGTACAACATTCTCCGCCGGTCAGACACGAAGTTTGTTACCGATGATAAAATGGTCATGACCATTGAGGACAATCTGATCTACAGGGAGCGGTCTAAGGAAGTCGGACGGGTACTGGAAAAGATCTTCACGGAGCGCTGCGGGCTTGCGGCTGAGGTGGAATTTTTATATAAAGAGAGTGAAAAGAAAGACCCGATGGATCAGCCGGTATTCATGAAGCCGGGAGGAGAACTCGTTGTAGGTGTACAGAGTGAGGAGAATTACTTAGAAGGTGCAGCGGAGAGTGCCCCCTGGGATGAAGGAACGTCAAACGGTGGATTTAACGGGACATTCGGAGATGGAAATGGAAACGCGGATGTTCAGATGGCGGCTCAAAGCGCGGCCGGTTCTGGAGCTTCCGGCGGCAGATCCGGCGCGGATCCGGGAAAGGCAGCCAGTGGAAAGAGCGGTTCCGGCACAAAGACATCGGCCGGTTTTGGAGCTGCAAAGCAGAAGACGGACGCGGCTGGAAAGGGCGGCGGAAACCAGACTGGAAAGTCCGCGGGCGGCGGACAGAACGGAAACGGCGGCGGATTCACGAAGAAGACCTTCGGAGAGAAGGGAAAAGGTGGATTCTCCGGCGGTTTCCGGAAAGGCTCCGACGGAAGGATCCCGTACCGAAAGTCGGAGAACCCGGATGTTCTTTTCGGGCGCGATTTTGAGGGCGATGCGGTGAATATCCATGACATCGACGGTGAGATCGGCGAGGTCGTGATCCGTGGTAAAGTGATCCGGGCGGAGAAGCGGGAACTCCGGAGCGGAAACAAGCTCATGATCTTCGATCTTACAGACTTTACAGACAGTATTACTGTAAAGATGTTCTTAAGAGAGGGTCAGGAGGAGGACGCCACTGCGGCTATCAAGGAAGGAAACTTCATCAAGATCAAGGGAATCACCACCATTGATAAGTTCGACGGCGAGCTGACTATCGGTTCCATCGTGGGCATTAAGAAGAGCGAGGACTTTACCTCCAAGCGTGTGGATAATGCCCCGGTGAAGCGAGTGGAGCTCCACTGCCATACGAAGATGAGCGATATGGATGGCGTTTCCGAGGTAAAGGACCTGGTAAAGCGGGCGAAGAAGTGGGGAATGCCGGCCCTGGCGATCACAGACCACGGCTGTGTCCAGGCGTTCCCGGACGCGAACCATGCCCTTGACAAAGGGGATACTTTTAAGGTCCTCTACGGTGTCGAGGGATATCTGGTGGACGACATGAAGGAGATGGTCGTCAATTCCAGAAATCAGAGTCTCGATGGGGACTATGTGGTGTTCGATATCGAGACCACGGGATTCTCGCCGACAAAGAATAAGATCATCGAGATTGGTGCCGTGAAGGTGAGAAATGGCGAGATCATCGACAGGATGGATGAGTTTGTGAATCCGGAGGTTCCGATCCCCTTCGATATCGAGCGTCTGACAGGAATCAGCGATGCCATGGTCATGGGGGCGGATACGGTGGACAAGGTGCTGCCGAGATTCCTGGAGTTTGTGGGGGATGCGGCACTGGTTGCCCACAACGCGTCCTTCGATGTGAGCTTTATCTCCCACAATGCGGGTCTTTTGGGACTGCCCTTTGATCCGACAGTCCTGGATACGGTGACTCTGGCGAGAGCACTTCTTCCGAACCTGAACCGGTTTAAGCTGGATACGGTAGCGAAGGCACTGGGTGTTTCCCTGGAGAACCATCACCGGGCCGTGGACGATGCGGAGGCAACTGCTGGAATTTTCCTGAAATTCGTGGAAATGTTAAAAAAACAGCACGATATGACGAATCTCGACCAGCTGGAGGAGTTCAGCCACGTGAGCGATGAGACGATCATGAAGATGCCGACGTACCATGTCATCATTCTCGCAAAGAATGACCTGGGACGCGTGAATCTGTATCGTCTTGTCTCATGGTCCCACCTTAAATATTTCTCGAGAAGACCGAGAATTCCGAAGAGCGTGCTAAACCAGTACAGAGAGGGCCTGATCATTGGATCAGCCTGCGAGGCGGGAGAGCTATACCAGGCGATCCTGCGCGGTGTGCCGGATGCGGAGCTTGCGAAGCTCGTGAAGTTTTATGACTATCTGGAGATCCAGCCTCTCGGAAACGACATGTTTATGCTGAGGGATGAGAAGAGCACGGTGAAGACGGTGGATGACCTGATGGATATCAATCGGAAGATCGTTTCCCTCGGCGAGCAGTTTAATAAGCCGGTGTGTGCGACCTGCGATGTGCATTTTATGGATCCGGATGACGCGATCTACCGGAAGATCCTGATGGCAGGAATGGGATTTAAGGATGCGGATGAACAGGCTCCGTTGTTCTTGCGGACAACGGAAGAGATGCTCTCAGAGTTTGAGTATCTGGGAAGTGACAAGTGTTATGAGGTCGTTGTCACGAATACGAGAATGATCGCGGACATGTGTGAGCCGATCGCGCCGGTGCGGCCGGATAAGTGTCCGCCGGTCATCGACAAGTCTGATGAGACGCTGCGAAACATCTGTTACAACCGCGCCCACGAGATGTACGGCGAGAATCTTCCGAAGATCGTTGTGGACCGTCTGGAGCGGGAGCTGCACTCCATTATCTCCAACGGATTCGCGGTTATGTACATCATTGCGCAGAAATTAGTATGGAAATCCAACGAGGACGGGTATCTGGTCGGATCACGAGGCTCGGTAGGTTCGTCCTTTGTCGCCACGATGTCCGGTATCACGGAGGTAAACCCGCTAAGTCCCCATTATTCCTGCCCGAACTGTCATTATTATGATTTTGATTCGGAGGAAGTGAAAAAGTACGGAGGTATGGCGGGATGTGATATGCCGGATAAGGTGTGTCCGGTCTGCGGACATCCGATGGTCAAGGACGGTTTTGATATTCCGTTCGAGACGTTCTTGGGATTCAAGGGAGATAAGGAGCCTGATATCGACTTAAACTTCTCCGGTGAATACCAGAGCCGTGCCCATGACTATACGGAGGTTATCTTCGGTAAAGGGCAGACGTTCCGTGCGGGAACCATCGGTACTCTGGCAGATAAGACGGCCTACGGCTATGTGAAGAATTACTTTGAGGAGCATGGGGAACGGAAGAGAAACTGTGAGATCAACCGGATCGTTCAGGGGTGTGTCGGCGTACGGCGTACAACGGGACAGCATCCGGGAGGTATCGTTGTTCTGCCGCTCGGCGAGATGATCTATTCGTTTACCCCGGTACAGCATCCGGCGAACGATATGACCACGAAGACGATCACGACCCATTTCGATTACCATTCCATCGACCACAACCTGTTGAAACTCGATATTCTCGGACACGATGATCCGACGATGATCCGTATGCTGCAGGATCTCACAGGACTCGATCCGGTCAAGGATATCCCGCTTGACTCCAGGGAGGTCATGAGCCTGTTCCAGAGTACGGATGCGCTGGGGATCAAGCCGGAGGATATCGGTGGCTGTAAGCTTGGAGCACTTGGCGTGCCGGAGTTTGGTACGGATTTTGCGATGCAGATGTTAATTGATACAAAGCCGAAGTACTTTTCAGACCTTGTGCGTATCGCCGGTCTTGCCCATGGTACGGATGTATGGTTGGGAAATGCCCAGACACTCATTCAGGAAGGAAAGGCGACGATCCAGACTGCGATCTGTACGCGTGATGATATCATGATCTATCTGATCCAGCAGGGGCTTGAGGAAGGTCTTGCGTTTACGATCATGGAGGCGGTCCGTAAGGGTAAGGGACTGAAGCCCGAGTGGGAAGAGGAGATGACGAAGCATGGGGTGCCGGACTGGTATATCTGGTCGTGTAAGAAGATCAAATATATGTTCCCGAAGGCGCATGCGGCGGCGTATGTTATGATGGCCTGGCGTATTGCTTATTGTAAGGTGTTTTATCCGCTGGCGTATTATGCGGCTTTTTTCAGTATTCGTGCAAGTGCGTTTTCTTATGAGATCATGTGTTTAGGGCGTGAGAAGCTGGAGTATCATCTGGCGGATTATAAGAAGAGGGCGGATACACTTTCGAAGAAGGAGCAGGATACGCTGAGAGATATGAGGATCGTGCAGGAGATGTATGCCCGTGGGTTTGATTTTCTGCCGCTGGATATTTATACGGCGAAGGCCAGGCATTTCCAGGTTGTGGGGGACAAGCTGATGCCTTCCATTAACAGTATTGATGGTCTGGGAGAGAAGGCTGCGGACTCGATCGAGGAGGCGGCGAAGGATGGGAAGTTCCTGTCCAAAGAGGATTTCAGGAACAGGACGAAGGTCAGTAAGACGATCTGCGATCTGATGGAGGAACTGGGGATCTTGAAGGGACTTCCGGAGTCGAATCAGTTGTCGTTGTTTGATTTCTAAATTTCATAGTGGCTGGGGGGGGGGACGCGCCGGTGAGACTCCGGGCGCAGACGCTTCACGGGATTCCGGGAGGGTTCCTCTAAGCTCCCAGAAAAATGCTAAGGGCGGAGGTCCGGGGACACAACCCGCAACTTGCGTTGCTCAGATAAGTGTCCCCGGGCCTCCAACGCATTTTCCTGCGAGCCAAGAGGAAGCCAGCTCCCTCCACCCAGGCGGTCTGTGCCCGGAGTTTCACCGGCGCTGTGTGTTGGCGGGAGTGAGGGGGGAGGGGAAAGGGAAGGCTGTGGAGGGAGAAAAAGTGTTGGCGGAAGCCAGACGATGCGCGGGGCCCTTTGGGCGCCGCGGCATCGCGAGGTTGTTGTGGCGGTGTGAGGACGTTGAGGGATCGTGAGGATGTGGGCAGTGTGAGGACGTTGAGGGATCGTGAGGATGTGGGCAGTGTGGGGACGTTGGGGGATCGTGAAGCATCTGAGGTTTTTATTCCTCTTGGAGGAGGCTGTCCAGGTATTGCTGGGTGGTCATGAGTTCGGTGTGGAGAGGGGACAGGTAGGAAAGGATATTTTCGGCTTCTTTTCGTGAGGTCGCATTGAGCCCTGCTACGGCATCGGTGAGGTAGATGACTTTGCATCCGGCATCGATGGCGGAGAGGGCGGTGGAGAGTACGCAGCATTCTGCTACTACGCCGGAGATCACGATGCGGGAAGCGTGTTTTGCGAGTTCACGCACTTGCGGGATGGCGAAGGAGGAGTAGACGCTTTTTGTGTATACCGGGTATTTTTTTGTGTAGGGCAGAAACTCGGACATCATTTCGTTGAGCCAGGGGTCTGCGTTTACGGCGGCGTTGACTTTGTTGTATTCTTTCCATACGCCTTCCGGGTGTTTTGCGGCGAGGTACTGGGTGAAGATCACCTGGGAAAGGGCGCGGCTGTTTAGAAGGCGGAGAATGGAAGCGGATGCTTTTTCGACTCCTTCACAGGCCCACTCCTGATCTTTGGTGTAGACGTTCTGCATGTCAATGACAAGTAATAGATCCTGATTTGTTTTTGCTGTTTGATCCATAAAGAGATTCCTCCTGATTCTTGGCGGCCTGGTGAGAGAACCGTGTGTCTAAAGTTTAGTATAGTTTTGATGAGGAGAAATTACAAGTGAAATGGATTGTTATTATGTTAACAATCCTGCTTGAAATCAGGTGTTTTCATTGACTTTACACAAAATCAATGCTATCTTTATTTGGAATTGTTGTTAAATTGTAACTATTTGGGTTCAGTAGGTCTGCGCATTTACTGCGCTGACCGTAAGAAAACATAGGCGGGTAGGCAAAAATCCCATTGCCGCAGGCAATTTTTCATGGATTTTTGCTCGTGACTGTGAAGGTACTGAACAGTTACCTACTTGGAAGTTTTTGCGCTTGATGCGCCAACCGGATGGTTACGTTGAAGTCACAATTTAGTATGTTCTGGAGGGGGGATATTGTATGGGAAGGGAGCAGATGCTGCCGGCTTAGATTTTAGTGAATCTAAGGTAGCGGAATCTGGCGCTTCCGGGAGGAATGGTCAGGAAAGACGTGAGAAACTCCTGATAAACTGGTAAGGATGAAGATTAAGAAAAAAGAAAGGGTATATGAGGTATGAAGAATTTATTTAAAACAAAGTTTGATGCGGCAGTGATCGTGTTGATCCCGGCCTGCATCGGTATCAATTATCTTGGAAAGCTGTTTGCGAGTGTATTAAAACTTCCGTTATGGCTGGATTCTATCGGAACATGCATCGGTGGGTGCCTTGGCGGTCCGATCATCGGCGCGATCTGCGGTGCGGCGAACAACCTGATCTATGGTTTTTCCGCAGGAGATAATATTACGCTTATCTATGCATTGACAAGCTTAGGTATTGGAGCGGCAGCAGGAATCATGGCCCGCCTTGGATTTATGAAATCATTCCCGAAGGCAATTCTTACAGCCTGTGTAGCCGGTCTTGTTGCGGTTGTGATCTCCACCCCGTTAAACGTATTATTCTGGGGCGGCACTACTGGAAATGTATGGGGCGACGCTGTGTTCGCGGCAACTCAGGCGGCTTCCATGCCGGTATTTCTGGGATCTCTGTTAGATGAGGTCGTAGTGGATGTTCCGGACAAACTGATCACTCTGATCGTTGTATTCTTTATTTTGAAGGGTCTTCCAAAGAAGCTTACAACGCTGTATGAGGCAAATTCCGAGATCGAGACTCTGGACTAATCAGATTTAGAAAAGGAAATGCAGCTGTTCTTCGGAGCAGCTGCCGGGAAACAAATATATGAAAAGTATCAGCCTGTTTGTAGATAACGGGACATATCTGACGAAGGTGCATCCCTTTACAAAATTGATGTATATCGCTGCCGCCATCAGTATTCCGCTGATCACTGGAAAGCTTTGGATGTTTGGTGTGTTTATCGCAGTCAGTCTCTGTGTTCTGGCCAGCGGAAAGATCCTGAAAAAGACGTTTCCGCTGATCGCTTTTTCTTTTACGATCCTTTTGACGATTTTCCTGATCCATGGATTGTTCAACCAGAGAAACGAGAATGTGCTGTTTCTGATCGGCGGGCTGAAATTTTACAGAGAGGGCACACTTTACGCCCTCCATATCGGTTTAAACATTCTGAACATGCTGCTGTCCTTTGCGGTGTTCGTCCTCTCTACCAAGCCGTCTGAGTTTGTGGATGAGCTGGAGAAACGTGGGTTTTCACCGCGTTTCGGTTACATCGTGACATCCGTGTTCCAGATCATCCCGCAGATGATGGGAACTATGAATACGATCATGGACGCGCAGCGCAGCCGCGGACTGGAGACAGAAGGAAATCTGCGGACCCGTGCTAAGGCATTTTTACCGCTGATCTCCCCGGTGGTCATGAGTTCCCTGATCAATACCAGAGAGCGGGCGATCGCTCTGGAGGTGCGTGGATTCGGCGCAGGAAAAAAGAAAACCTGGCTGTCAGATCGGAAACGTCACAAGGGAGACCAGGAGATCACGATCTTACTGGGACTCTGCATTCTGGCAGCTATTGCATGGAGGATCGTTGTATGTCTGAGATAATCATTGAAAATTTACGATACCGCTATCCTCACGCGAAGAAACTGGCGCTGGATGGTTTGAACTTTTCAGTAGAAAAGGGAGAGTTTATCGGTATTATCGGAGAAAACGGAGCAGGAAAAAGCACGCTGAGCCAGGCGATTATGGGGCTTGTTCCGCAGTTTTACAAGGGAGCTTACGGCGGAAAAGTCATTGTGGACGGCATAGAGGCCGGAAAGACTCCGGTATCACAGCTCTGTGGTCATGTGGGTCTGGTGTTCCAGAATCCGTTTAACCAGCTGTCCGGAGCAAAGGACAATGTATATGAGGAAGTCGCTTTCGGAATGCAGAACCTGGGAATTCCGGCCGAAGAGATGAAGGAGCGGGTGGAGAACGCCCTGAAGCTTCTTGATATCTGGCAGTATCGCGATCGAAATCCGTTTGATCTGTCCGGAGGTCAGATGCAGCGTGTGGCGATCGCCAGCGTGCTGGTCATGCGGCCAGATGTCATGATCCTTGATGAACCGACTTCCCAGCTTGATCCGGAGGGAAGCGACGAGGTATTCCGGGCGGTTGAGACCCTGACGAATTCCGGTATCACGATCTTAATGATCGAGCAGAAGATCGAGAAACTGGCAGCTTACTGCGACCGCATACTTCTTCTGCATGGTGGAAAGCAGATCGCGTTTGATACGCCGCAGAAGGTATTTTCCATGCCGGATCTTGCGGATTATGGGATTCAGGAACCGGCATTTACCCGGATCTGTAAGGCAGAACATATGACTCTGCCGGATGGAACGTATCCGGTCACTGTGGAAGAGGCTGCCGGAGTACTGAAAGAGAGACATGCGGGAAGAGCAGAGGCAAAAGGAGCTGCGAAGGCGGATAAAAAAAAGGATTCAGAAGTTTTAGGCGAGGAACAGTTCCTCATTAAGAATCTGGATTTTTCCTATCTTCCGGATGTGCCGGTCTTAAAGGCGTTGAACATGAGACTGGATAAGCGTCCGACGGCGATCATTGGCCAGAACGGAGCGGGAAAGACTACGTTGGTAAAGCTGTTGAAGGGACTGCTGAAGCCGGTATCCGGAAACATTTACTTCCGCGGCGAGGACATTTCTGGAAAAACGGTGGCGATGTTAGCTGGAAATGTCGGCTATGTGTTCCAGAATCCGGATGATCAGATCTTCAAATACAATGTGATGGACGAGATCATGTTTGGTCCGATGAATATCGGGATGGATCCGAAACGCGCGGAGGAAGAGGCAAAGCGGGCGCTGGAGCTGACAGGGTTGTCGGGTAAGGAGAAGGAAAATCCTTATGACCTTGAGTTATATGAGCGGAAGATGACTGCGATCGCTTCGGTTCTTGCCATGGACACGGATGTTTTGATTTTAGATGAGCCGACGATCGCCCAGGACTGGAAGGGACGCCAGATCATTGGCGGTATTATCCGCAGCCTGTCGGAAAGAGGAAAGCTTGTGATCGCGATCCTTCACGATATGGATTTTGTGGCGGAGAATTTTGAGCGCGTGATCATTATGGCTCATGGACAGGTGCTGGCGGATGGAACGGCCAGGGACGTGTTCATGCAGGATGAAGCGTTGAAAAAGGCAAGACTGCAGAAACCGTATATGATGCAGCTCGGTGAGGTACTGGGGTATGAGAGAGCGTATCTGACGGTGGATGAGATATTGAGAAATCAGGTGTCCTGATTAAAGTGAAAAAGATGTGCAGATCATTGGCCCGGGGAAGATTTGAGCCGATGGGGCACATCTTTTATCAGTTACAAAAATTATAAATGTTTTAATCAGTTCACCATGTTGCTTTTATTTTGTGATATACTGTTTTATATATTTTTTGGTCTCCGCTGCCGCTCTTCGTTCCACTACGGTCGGTTCAGAGCCAACGTCCACTGGACGTTGTGAACCGGTCGGCACAGAGCATAGGTCCGCCGGATCTCTTGTGGTCTTCGCTTCGCTACGGTCGGTGCAAAGCGGACATCCACCGGATGTCCTGCACCCTTGTATTTGTCCTTATCAGAGTTCGTAAACACCGGTGGGTTGATATAGCACAAGGGAAACAATAAGGGAAATTCACTTTTTACATCTGAGTTTACGGTAGCGACAGGAGGAAAATTATCACCCTGATCGGGCAAGCGGTGAGTGAGACTGTGTGGGATAAAGAGGAGATCATCTACGCGGACCTCGACATGCAGAAGGTCCCGGCGAGCCGGATGGAGCATGATGTCTGTGGACATTACGCGAGACCGGACGTGTTGAAATTGAGTGTGGAGGATAAATAATGAAAGTATTGATGATCAATGGAAGCCCGCGGGCGAATGGAAATACATCGATCGCGTTGAATGAGATGAAGACGGTGTTTGAAAAAGAGGGAGTCGACGCGGAGATCGTGCAGGTCGGCAGTGAGGCGGTAAGAGGATGTATTGCCTGTAATCGATGCGCGGAGCTTGGGAAGTGTGTGTTCGACGATGTGGTGAATAAGCTGGCGATGAAGCTTTCGGAGGCTGATGGACTGGTGGTCGCAAGCCCTGTTTATTATGCGTCCGCAAATGCGACCCTGATCGCGGTTCTGGACCGGCTGTTTTATAGTACATCCTTTGATAAGACAATGAAAGTCGGGGCGAGCGTTGTCTGTGCGAGACGCGGCGGATGTTCGGCGACTTTTGACGAGTTAAATAAGTATTTTACGATCAGCAACATGCCGATCGCATCTAGTCAGTACTGGAACTCCATCCACGGGCGCGGATCCGGAGAAGCAGTGGGGGATGCGGAAGGTATTCAGACGATGCGGGTTCTTGCGAGAAATATGACATTTCTCATGAAGAGCATTGAGCTTGGAAAAGAAAAGTATGGTCTTCCGGAGAAGGAAGAGGTCGTGCGGACGCATTTTATCAGATAGAGAAGAATGATATTGGAAGGAAATTATGCGATGAATCGGCAGAAACTGGTAAGTCAGATCAGAAGGTATGTGCCTTATAATGAGCAGGAAGAGGCGGATAAGGCTTTGATCCTAAACTGGATCGAGAAGAATGATGACGCGTTCCTTCGGGATAATGTGGTGGCGCACATGACGGCTTCGGCCTGGGTGGTGGATAAGGACAGGAGTAAAGTCCTTATGGTGTATCACAATATTTATCATTCCTGGTCATGGCTTGGCGGGCATGCGGATGGGGAGACAGATCTTCTGGCGGTTGCAATCCGGGAGGTGAAGGAAGAAGCAGGAATTTCCGATGTTAGGTCAGTGTCGGAGGAGATTTTTTCTCTGGAATCACTCACCGTTGACGGACATGTGAAAAAAGGACGGTATGTGTCCAGTCACCTGCATCTGAATGTGACGTATCTCCTGGAAGCGGATTCTGAGGAACAGGTGTCTGTGAAGGCGGATGAGAACAGTGGGGTCGCTTGGTTTACGCCGGAGGAGGCGTTAAAGAAATCTACGGAGCCGTGGTTTGTGGAGCGGGTGTATGCGAAGCTTGTCGAGAAGACGATATCATTGTTGATGAACGAGTAGCAGACGGGTGTAAATCCGGTTTTGTTGCTCGTTTTTTATTTCAGTCGAGAAGACTCCCACCTTTTTTAGAAAATGATTCGGTTCTATGCCCCGGATGGGTGTTTCTTTTTATCGACTCGTTATAGGTTTTCCTTATATGTAACCATAAAATAGAAAGATTATACAGAACTGCCGTCCGGTGGTAGATTATCATCAAATATCCTATGGGAATAGTAGGAATATGAACTCTCTATTTACAGGAGAAAACAAGACAGGAGTGAAAAGATATGGAGAGAGGAATTAACACACGATGTTTACACTTAGAGGAAACAGAAGGAAAAACAGATAATTACGGAGCACTGAGCTACCCGATCTATCAGACAGCGACTTACGCCCATGCAGGTGTCGGAAAAAGCACGGGATACGATTACAGCAGACTTCAGAATCCGACGAGAGAGCAGCTTGATAAGGTGGTTGCAAGCCTGGAGGGCGGCATCGATGCTTTCGCCCTTTCGAGCGGAATGGCGGCGATCACACTGCTTATGGAAATCTTCAAGCCGGGTGACCATATTATCGCTGAGGCAGATCTCTACGGCGGAAGTGTCCGTCTGTTCGACAATGTCTCGAAAAAGAACGGATATGAGTTTACATACTTAAACTGTTCCAGGGATGACATCGAAGGTGCCATAAAAGAGAACACGAAGGCGGTCTACATTGAGACGCCGACGAACCCGATGATGAACGTATCTGATATTTCCAAGATCGCGGAGATCGCAAAAAGACACGGACTCTACCTGATCGTCGACAACACATTCCTGTCCCCATATTTTCAGAATCCGTTAAAACTCGGCGCGGATATCGTGATCCACAGCGGAACGAAGTTCCTGGGCGGACACAACGATACCTTAGCCGGATTTATCGTGACAAACAACGAAGAAGTTCAGGAAAAACTTCGGTTTATCATAAAGACGACCGGAGCCGGGCTCGCACCGTTCGACTGCTGGCTGATCTTAAGAGGCATCAAGACTCTCGGAATCCGCATGGAGCGGTCCCAGGAGAATGCCATCAAGATCGCGAACTGGCTGAAGGAACAGCCGGTTGTAAAACATGTATATTATCCGGGACTTCAGGAACACCCGGGATATGAGATCATGAAAAAGCAGGCAAGAGGATTCGGCGCGATGCTGACCTTCGATGTGGACACAGAGGCACATGCGCTGCAGATCCTCGAGAGTGTCAGAATGATCAAATTTGCGGAGAGTCTCGGCGGCGTGGAGACACTGATCACCTACCCGACGACCCAGACCCATGCGGATGTGCCGGAGGAAGTACGGCTGAAAAATGGAATCACGCCGTGCACGCTCCGGGTATCTGTGGGAATCGAGGATATCGAGGACCTTCTCGCGGAGTTAACGGAAGTATTTAAGGGATTGAAATAGGATCAGAAACGCGAAAAGAGGAGAGAATTTCGGCATGGCAGAGAGAAATTTGAATTTTGATGAGATCGTCCAGCGGCGCGGAACGGACTGCCTGAAATATGACTTTGCAAAGAGGAGAGGAAAGCCGGCGGACGTCCTCCCGCTCTGGGTGGCAGACATGGATTTCAAGACATCTTCCTACGTGGAGGATGCGCTGATCGAGCGGGCAGAACATGGAATCTTTGGTTACAGCGATACCCAGAAAGTATATTTTAACGCGGTGGCAGGATGGATGGAACGGCATCATCACTGGAAGATCAAAGAGGACTGGCTGATCAAGACTCCGGGCGTGGTATTTGCCCTGGCAATGGAGGTAAAGGCGTTCACAAAGGCCGGTGACAGCATACTGATCCAGCAGCCGGTCTACTATCCATTTTCCGAGGTGATCCGGGACAATGACCGTGTGATCGTCAGCAATGACCTGATCCTGGGGGACGATAACCGGTATCATATCGACCTGGCTGATTTTGAAAAGCAGATCGTGGAACATGATGTGAAGCTGTTCCTTCTCTGCAATCCCCACAACCCGTCAGGAAGAGTGTTTACGAAGGAAGAACTGACTGCAATGGGAGATATCTGTGTGAAGCACGGTGTCACGGTGGTCAGCGATGAGATCCACAACGATTTCGTGTTCCAGGGCGAACATACGGTGTTTGCGTCCATCAAGAAGGAGTTCGAGGACATCTGCGTGGTCTGCACGTCTCCGAGCAAAACCTTCAACCTGGCCAGCATGATGATCTCGAATATATTTGTCCCGAATAAGGAGCTGAGACAAAAATTTCAGCATCAGGTCGATGCCGCGGGAATCAGCCAGCTGGGCGTACTGGGACTTGTGGCGACACAGACGGCGTATGAGAAGGGCGATGAATGGTATGAGAACATGCTCAAATATGTCTGGGAAAATATCGCCTACGTAAAGAAATATGTGAAGGACAACATGCCGGGAGTGAACGTCATTGACGGCGAGGGAACCTACCTCTTGTGGCTGGATTTCAGAGGGACCGGAATCGATGCCGATGAGCTGGACCGGCGGATCATCTACGACGCAAAGCTGTGGCTGGACAGCGGAAAGATCTTCGGAAAGACAGGAACCGGATTCCAGAGGATCAATGTGGCGGCACCGAGGAAGACGATTGAGGAGTGTATGAAAAGAATAGAAGGAATACTGAAATAGCGCATTTTTGGTCTCATAGGAAGACCGGGATCGCAGGATATGGATTGTGACAGGATAAAAAGTCTCTGGGACAGATTGGAAAATTTTTTGATCTGTTCCGGAGACTTTTTGCAGCTTCCTGCACGATGAATGGGAAGTTACGGAATCCTTACGAAACATGTACGATTTCATTAGAATCCTCCATTAAAAAGAACCGTATGCTATAATAAAATTGGCAGAAAACATGTGAATTCCAGAAAATATGGAATGTTCAGGCAGGAGAAGGATAGAAAGAAATTGGAAATGTAACAGGATGAAAAAAGTGTGAGTGGTAACAGATTTTCAGTGAGGAGGAATGCGGAATGAAGAGAGTGCTGATCGGTGGCTTTTTATCTTTGATTGGAAGTATCTGGGCGATGGCGGTGCTGTTTGTTGCGGGAAGTAATCTGACGTCCGGATGGACAACTCCACCGGGGAGATTTATGACTACGGTGGCGGAAATGGGGCTGTCGGAAGTGTTTGGCATGGCGATCCTTTTCGTTGTTCTGGGGATTGTGATCATGATGGTTGAGTTATTCCGGAGAGATAAGCAGTAGAGATGGTATTCCGTCGATGGTTATGATTTTCTGCGAGTATGTCGTTATCATGTTAATAAGGAGTGAGATTGGTATGAAAAAGAAAACGATGATCCTTTTAACTGCTGTGCTATGCGCATCAGTCGGTGCGCTGGTCATGTTTTTAAACAGACCCTATAAACCAGTATCATTTACTGTCGATGGAGATCAGTGGTCGGCGAAAACTGTTGATGGAGGTTCTCTGCTGCTGGAACTTCATAATGATAATAAAAGCAGAGAATGGTCAATCGTGTCGGAACCAGAAACTTTTGTAAGCGATTATCATAACATTGCGGAAAATATTTCAGAATTTCATATAATTGCATTGGAGGATGGAAATGGTGAGATGGTATTTCAATGTGTAAAAGATGATGGCAGCGCGGACATGTATACGCTTGGACTTTCTATTTCACGTCATCAGAAAACCAATCTTCAAATTGATTCAATTACCTTCAAAATTTCCGGGTGTCTGAAACAGGGGATGGAAGAAAAATTGACAGAAACAGCGAAAGAACCGCGGAAAATCGGGAATGCGCAAGGAAATTTACAAGGAATGGCAATCTATTCTTCCTGCCCTTTTGTGCACGAAGACTCACAATGGGAACTTCAGATCTATGTGCAGGAAGATATGCTCATAGATGGAGAACTGACTATGGATGACAGCTGTCGATTTCTGATACAGGCAGTTTCCGGAGAGGATTCCTATGTATTTTTAGATGAAATGATCCAGTTAGGTATACCGGAGGCGGATATCTGGGAGGACGAACAGGAAAAAATGCATATAGTGCTTCGGGATGTACGGACTGCCAGATATAAAGTGTCTGATTTTGTTTTCAATCCGGAAGAAAAGAAATTTATCGGCAGTGATGTACTGGATGGAGAAGGAATCAATTACATTGGAACGACCGGCAAGTAAGAGAATTTACACCGGCATGATACCGCGAAAAAGATGGTATCAGAGGGAAGGCTTTACATCGTATAAAGCCGTTATGCAGCCATGACTTCTTAATCGCAGTCCATTTTTAAAGAAAAAATCTCAAATACGATTCTTGACATTTTTTGAATTCGTGCTATTATTTACATATACCCGGTATGGGTATATGTAAATGGAAAGGAACGACAAAGATGGAACAGTATACAATAACAGGAATGAGCTGTGCTGCCTGCCAGACCCGCGTGGAGAAGACAGTTTCCAAAGTGCCGGGCGTTACATCCTGCTCCGTGAGCCTGCTCACGAACTCGATGGGTGTCGAAGGTACAGCTTCCTCCTCAGAAATTATCGCGGCAGTTCAGGCTGCCGGTTACGGCGCGTCCGTAAAAGGAGTGGAAAAAGCAGACAGATCCGGAAACGTCACTCTCTATGATGAATCTGCCCTGGAAGACCATGAAACCCCGGCCTTAAAGAAGAGACTCATTTCCTCCATCGGCTTCCTCTTAGTCCTCATGTATTTCTCCATGGGACACATGATGTGGAACTGGCCGCTTCCGGCTTTCTTCAACGGAAACCATGTGGCGATGGGGCTTTTGCAGCTCCTTCTCACCGTGATCGTCATGGTGATCAACCAGAAATTCTTTATCAGTGGCTTTAAGGGCCTGCTCCACGGTTCTCCGAATATGGATACTCTGGTAGCACTGGGATCCAGTGCCTCCTTTGCCTGGAGCACCTATGCCTTATTTATGATGACAGATGCTCAGGTAAAAGGGAACGCGGATGCAGTCATGAGCTATATGCACGAGTTCTACTTTGAGTCCGCGGCGATGATCTTAACCCTTATCACCGTCGGGAAAATGCTGGAAGCGAGATCAAAGGGACGCACCACAGATGCCTTAAAAGGTTTAATGAAGCTGGCCCCGAAGACCGCTGTGATCGAAAAGGACGGCGTTGAGACTACGGTTCCGATCGCCCAGGTTAAAAAAGGCGATATTTTCGTGGTTCGTCCCGGTGAAAATATACCCGTGGATGGTATCGTCTTAGAGGGAAACAGCGCAGTAAATGAATCTGCCCTCACCGGGGAGAGTATTCCGGTGGATAAGGCGGCAGGTGACCCTGTCTCTGCTGCGACATTAAATCAGTCCGGCTTTATCCGCTGCGAGGCATCGAGAGTCGGAGAGGATACCACACTCTCCCAGATCATAAAAATGGTCAGCGATGCGGCGGCAACAAAAGCGCCCATCGCGAAGATCGCCGATAAGGTATCCGGCGTATTTGTACCTGCCGTGATCATGATCGCGATTATCACGACCATCGGCTGGCTCCTCGCAGGCGAGACCATGGCCTTCGCCTTAGCCCGAGGGATCTCCGTTCTCGTCATCAGCTGTCCGTGTGCCTTAGGACTTGCAACGCCGGTAGCTATTATGGTGGGAAACGGAATGGGAGCAAAGAACGGAATTCTCTTTAAGACAGCAGTTTCTCTGGAAGAAACGGGAAAAGTAGAGATCGTTGCCTTAGATAAGACAGGAACCATCACAAGCGGGGAACCCCGCGTGACAGATCTCGTTCCGGAAGATGGAGTGAGCGAGTCAGAACTTCTTTCCATGGCATACGCTCTCGAGAAGAAGAGCGAGCATCCGCTGGCGAAGGCAGTCCTCTTAAAGGGTGAGGAAATGGGGCTTTCCGCAGCTGATGTGACAGATTTTGCGGCACTTCCCGGAAACGGACTTTCTGCGAAATTAAATGGAAATACGATCTACGGCGGAAACATGAAGTTTATCGGAACTCATGTGGCTGTTCCGGAAGATATGAAGAAGAAATCCGAAGCTCTCGCGGAGAGCGGAAAGACTCCGTTATTCTTTGCGGAGAATGAGAAGCTTGTGGGCATCATCGCTGTTGCGGATATGATCAAGGAAGACAGTCCACAGGCAATCCGGGAGCTCCAGAACATGGGAATCCATGTAGTCATGCTGACCGGTGATAATGAGCGCACTGCAAAGACGGTCGGAAAAGAGGCCGGCGTCGACGAGGTCATCGCCGGAGTCCTTCCGGACGGCAAGGAGAGCGTGATCCGAAAGCTGAAAGAAAAAGGCAAGGTTGCCATGGTCGGTGACGGGATCAACGATGCTCCGGCCCTCACAAGAGCCGATATGGGAATCGCCATCGGAGCCGGAACCGACGTCGCCATCGATGCAGCGGATGTGGTCCTCATGAAGAGCCGCTTATCCGATGTCCCGGCAGCAATCCGCTTAAGCCGTGCGACGCTTACGAATATCCACGAGAATCTGTTCTGGGCATTTTTCTACAATGTGATCGGGATCCCGCTTGCGATGGGACTCTGGATCCCCGTATTCGGCTGGAAACTGAATCCGATGTTTGGTGCCGCAGCCATGAGCTTATCCAGCTTCTGCGTTGTATCCAACGCCCTGCGCTTAAATTTCTTTGATATCCGGCGTTCCGACAGGGACAAAAAGATAAAAACAAAAATCCATAACAATAAAGAAAAGGAGAGTAACATGATGGAAAAGACATTAAAAGTTGAAGGTATGATGTGTCCGCACTGCGAGGCAACTGTAAAAAAAGCACTTGAGGCCATTGACGGCGTATCCGTTGCAGAGGCAGATCACGTAAAAGGAACCGCAACGGTGACACTCACAAAAGATGTTCCGACCGAAGTGCTTAAAAAAGCCATCGAGGATAAGGATTACAAGGTGATCGGTTGAGAGTTGACTGCAAAAAATGATTGAATATCAGCTGCCCCGGGATGAAAGATTCCCGGGGTGGCTTTCCTGCTATATAGGCAAATGCCTGTGAGGCAGATCAGAGAAGAAAACATGATATCGTAGGAACGTAAGATTGGGGAGGTTGTGCATGGAGAAAAAATCATGTTGCTGTGCCGGAGAAGCGGAGACAGTAAATGTAAATATGGAGACAACAGGGGTAACAGGAGCAGAAGCAACAGCAAATACGGTGACTGCCGAAACAGAAACACCGTCCGATGACGCTGTCTGCCACTGCCGCCACAAACATAGAACAGAAAAGGAAGAGAAAGATCTTCTGACACGCTTAAACCGCATTGAGGGGCAGGTCCGCGGCATCAAAGCTATGGTTCAGGACGAACGCTACTGCCCGGATATCCTGGTTCAGGTATCTGCCGTCCAGTCTGCCTTAAACGGCTTCTGCAAAGTTCTCTTATCCAACCACATCAAAACCTGCGTGGTGGAAGATATCAAGAACGGAAACGAGGAGACCGCTGTAGCGGAACTCTGCGAGACGATCAAGAAGATGATGTAGAGATGGGAGGTAACAATGAAATTTGAAATATATAAAGTTTTACCCGGAATGTGTTATAATTACCGCAGTTGTATTGTATATAAAACATTTACTCTATCCTTATGATTTTCGTGAAAAATTCCCTTATGACGATCCGCCGCCGAAGTTTTTTGGCTCTTTCTCATTGGGGGAATTAGTACAATATATAATCCAGATATTAACGTTACCTATCATAGGATTTGCTATGATTCCTTTGCAATTTTTAGGGAAGGTAGTGGATGTAATACTGATAATTTTATTAGTTATGTGGTGGTTCATACCAACAGGACTCGCTAGAAAAATAGATGACTGGTAATGGAAAAGCGTCCCTGCTATAAAAGCAGAGGACGATTTTCTATTGCAGTAAGATATGTTTTAGAAAGAGCGAAAAACATTTGTGTAGATGGGATAAATTTTTTTCATCAGATGCGAAGGGCGCATTTTAAAAGGATTAATGGATATAATGTTAGATATAGGAAAAAGTGATCTTATATAGAACAATCGCAGGCATGGATTTTGATTTTCCAGCCTGCGATTATATCTCGTAAATCTATCCGATCGTGCGGTAAGTAAAGAATGCGAAGCCGAGGATACAGAGGGACGCGATGATCTCGCTGATGATCCGGATGATGGTATTTGGGGCGCCGTTGCCGGCGATCCGGTGGATGATCCGGATACTCACAGTGATCGCCACAAGAATGATCAGTGTGAAGTACGCAGTTCGCAACGGAATTACATTGAAAGCGCCGAGACCGGCAGCGATCAGCATGGCAATGGAAAGAAGGATTCTGATTGCTTTCATAAAAACGCCCCCTCTGGATATAAAATTACGGAAAATTTAAGTTGAACGCACATGAACTCTGATGTGTGAACACGGTCAGTACAGGCTGACAAATTCTTTTCAGGATCACAGCATATCTTCGCAGAGTGCTTCTCCCAGATGGAGATGATATTCCCGCTCGGAAAGGCTGTTATGATCCGGCGTTTAAAGAAGTGGGACCTCATGAGTGAGATAAGCAGATGCGATGAGTTCTCTTTCGGATATTATAACACTATTCTGTTTAAAAAGAAAACTTTTCTGTTAATTTCTTTTCAAAAATTTGATCCGTCAGGCATGTGTGACGGATTAAAAATGGGAAGAAGAGTAGAAAATGTAGATAATGTAGATAAAATGCAAAAAATAGAAAAAAATCAAAAAAAGCTGTTGACATTTCCGCAAATCTATATTATACTTACGTACGTAATCGAGACGAGGCGTGGCTCAGTTTGGTAGAGCGCTGCGTTCGGGACGCAGAGGTCGCAAGTTCGAATCTTGTCGCCTCGACTTACTTAAATACTAAGGCCTGTTGGTCAAGCGGTCAAGACGACGCCCTCTCACGGCGTAAACCCGGGTTCGATTCCCGGACAGGTCACTTGCTGTTGCGTTATGCAGCAGCATTTTTTAAAGGTGCTTCCGTGGCTCAGTTGGTAGAGCAACGCATTCGTAATGCGTAGGTCGCCGGTTCGAGTCCGGCCGGGAGCTTACTGATGAAACCCTTGTGAATCAAGGGTTTTTTTGTTGTTCTGTGTGAAGATGAAAACTGTTTGGAATGGACGGCTTTTTGCGTTTTTATAAAAAGAACCCGAATCCATCTCTGGAGAAGTACCAGATGGATTCGGGTCTTTTTACTATTTTGTAAGTTTTTCCAACTCCTCATAAAAAGCCGGATAAGAGATATCCACGCAGTCCGCATCAATGATCTCAGTCTCCCCGTCCGCAGCGAGGGCAGCTACGGCGAAGGTCATGGCGATGCGGTGATCCTTGCGACTGTCGACGACGGCACCGTGGAGCGGTTTTCCGCCGTGGATGATCATGCCATCCTCAGTCTCCTCCACATCGGCGCCCATGGCGCGCAGGTTTTCGACCATGATGGCGATACGGTTGGATTCTTTGACTTTTAACTCAGCGGCATCGCGGATGACCGTGGTCCCCTCGGCGAAACATGCCATCATGGCGATGGTCGGAAGCTCGTCGATGAGAGTCGGGATGATATCGCCCTCGATGACACAGCCCCTTAAGGAACTTGTGCGGACCAGAAGGTCGGCTGTCGGCTCTGCGTTCTCGTGATCCTCGTTTAACAGGGTGAGATCAGCGCCCATAGCCTCACAGACCTTGATGAGTCCGGCTCTTGTCGGGTTGATGCCTACATTCTTAATAAGAACTTCGGAATTTGGCAGAATCAGGCCTGCTGCCACAAAATAGACGGAAGAGGAGATATCTCCCGGCACATCGATCCGGTTTCCAAAAAGCTCTGTTGCCGGCCAGATCGTAACGGTAGTTCCCTTTGATTCCAGCTCTGCGCCGAAAAACTTCAGCATCAGTTCCGTATGATTTCTGGAAACCTGCGGCTCCGTGATACTTGTGAGCCCGTCTGCGTAGAGTCCGGCCAACAGGATCGAAGATTTTACTTGGGCAGATGCGACTTTGGAAGTGTAATGGATCCCTGCAAGCGGTTTTCCACAGATCCTGAGCGGCGCACAGTCATTTCCGCGGACACTCTTGATATCAGCTCCCATCATGGATAACGGCTTGATAATGCGCTTCATCGGACGTTTCTGGATGGATTCGTCACCGGTCAGCGTCACGTCGAAATTCTGCGGCGCGAGAATACCGGAGATGAGTCTTGTGGTGGTTCCAGAGTTGCCGCAGTCCAGGGTCTCGGCAGGGGCAGCCAGTCCGTGCATGCCCTTTCCGTGGACAGTGACAACACCATTTTTATTTTCGATATCGATTCCCATGCGGCGGAAACAGCCGATGGTGGAGAGGCAGTCAGCGCCCTCCAGAAAGTTATGGATCTCTGTAGTTCCCTTCGCAATGGATCCGAACATGACACTGCGGTGGGAGATGGATTTATCGCCCGGGACCGTGATCTCACCCCGGACATGGTCTGCTTTATGTAATTTCATATAAATTCCTCGTAATTTGCGTTTAATACGATCTGATAAAAAACTGGTATGCATTTTGACGTAGCAGTCCGCGTATAACAGGCGGTCATGCGGTATCGGAATATGCTGGCGCATACCTGAATGAAACTATAAGTCTTACTTTGTCAGCACATAGTTATGGCTTTTCAAAAGCTCCGCCGCCTCATTCTTCTTATCTTCCTTATAAAAAGAAATCCGAAGTGCTCCTTCACCTTCCTCGCGGCTGTGATTGATACCTATATTCTTAACACTGATTCCCTTCGCGGCAAGGATCGCAGAGAGGACAGAAATAGATCCCGGCTCATCCAAAACATCCACACAGAAGGAGTAATCCCGCTCGATGGGACCCTGTCCGCGGTTCGGGAATGTGGAACGGTATTTGCCTGATTCCTCGAACATCTTGTAGATCGCGTCACCGTTATGGTTTTCCAGCGTGTCGCAAATGGATTCCAGGGAAGTGATATACCGCTTTAAGAGCACCAGAATATTTTCTGTGTTCGTCATGCAGATCTGCTCCCACATGACAGGGGAGGAGGAGGCGATACGTGTGATATCCTTAAAACCTCCCGCGGCCAGCCGCTTCATGATCTCATCCTTTGAATCGTTGTCATGGACAAGATTAACGAGGCTGGATGCCACAAGGTGCGGCAGATGGCTGATGGCCGCGACGGAAAAATCGTGCTCATGGTAGTCGAGAACGATGGGGAGAGCGCCGATGGCCAGGGCAACCTGGCGGATCCTGCCGATCTGCTCCGGTGTGGATTTTTTTGTAGGTGTAATAATATAGTAGGCATTCTCCAGAAGATGGTCCGTAGAGCTCTCATAGCCGGTTTTTTCAGAACCCGCCATCGGATGGCCGCCGACAAACACATCCTCGTAATCCAGACGTTCCACCGCCTGATGGATGTCTGTCTTTGTGCTTCCGATATCAGTGATCAGCGCACCAGGTTTCAGAAACGGGCGTACCTTTTCGAGGTATACCGCGTTGTATTCTACAGGGGTGCAGAGAAAAATAACGTCACATGCGGAGAGTGTCTCATCGATCCCGTCAAGGATCATGTCGATGGTCCCGTCCGCTTTTGCCTGCTCAAGCTTTGAGCGGGTCCGCATGTACGCCATGATTGTAATATCTTTATTCGCACGGCGAAGGCCTCTGGCGATGGATCCGCCGATCAGGCCAAGGCCGATAAAACCAAATGTAGAATCAGACATTGTACAGCTCCTCCTTTGTCCCTTCGATTTTATAACACAGGGATATGAATGTCAACAAGAAAAATCAATACTTTAAAGTGATAAATCAAACATTGCCAGGATCTGCATATCTGTGGGTGTGCGTCGCATGTCTGCCTACAAAACAGAGAAAAGAGAAGAAGAAAGATCTGTGTCTGCCAGAAAAATTTATAAAAATAGAATGCGGATGTCAATTTTTAATAGATTTTCGTTTGAAACACCCATATTTTCCACCACAATCGAAAAATGACAGAAAATATTTTGTGCAATTTCGATATTTAGCTTGAAAAATTCGAAAAGTTTTGGTAAAATATGACCATAGGCAATAAGCAGTATAGCCAAAACATCTGAACTCCGTAATTTGCGGAAGTCTTTTGAAAAATGGCAAAAAAACATATACGGGAGGGATTCATATGGATATTTATGGAACAAAACAGATCCGAAATGTTGTACTTTTAGGCCACGGCGGCGCCGGTAAGACGACGGTAGCCGAGGCACTGGCTTATCTGACCGGCGTTACAAAGAGAATGGGCAAAGTTGCTGACGGCAATACGATCAGTGACTACGACAAAGAAGAGATTAAGAGACAGTTCTCGATCTCCACTACGATGGTTCCGATCGAGTACGAAGGTGCCGAGGGAAAGATCAAGATCAACCTTCTTGACACTCCGGGTTATTTCGACTTCGTAGGCGAGGTGGAAGAGGCAGTCAGCGCCGCTGACGCAGCGATCATCGTCGTAAACTGTAAGGCAGGAATTGAAGTTGGTACAGAAAAAGCATGGGATCTGTGTGAAGAATATAAACTCCCGAGAATCATATTTGTAACAAACATGGATGATGACCACGCGTCCTTCCGTGAACTGATCTTAAAACTTGAGAAGAAGTTCGGAAGAAAGATTGCTCCGTTCCAGGTACCGATCCGTGAGAACGAGAAGTTCGTCGGCTTCGTAAACGCAGTTAAGATGCAGGGCCGCCGCTTCACAAACCTGTCCGACTATGAGGACTGCGAGATCCCGGAGTACACAAAGAAGAACCTTGGAATTATCCGCGACGCCCTGATCGAAGCTGTTGCTGAGACAAGCGAAGAGTACATGGAGCGTTACTTCTCCGGCGAAGAGTTTACACAGGATGAGATTTACACCGCAGTACAGACCCACGTATGCGACGGTTCTATTGTTCCGGTCATGATGGGTTCCGGCATCAATTGCCAGGGCTTCAACGCATTATTAAATGCTATCGACCGCTACTTCCCGTCACCGGATAAGGGCGAGTGTGTCGGCGTTGACGTATCAAACGGCGAGCACTTTACCGCAAAATACAACGATGAGGTTTCCCTCTCCGCAAGAGTATTCAAGACCATCGTTGACCCGTTTATCGGAAAATATTCCTTGATGAAGGTCTGCACCGGCACATTAAAACCGGACAGCACTCTCTACAATGTAAATAAGGACGCAGAAGAGAAGATCGCGAAAGTCTATGTATTAAGAGGTAAGGACGTGATCGAGGTTCCGGAGCTGAAGGCCGGCGATATCGGTGCCGTCGCGAAGCTCTCCGTGACACAGACAGGCGATACGATCGCTTTAAGATCTGCTCCGATCGTATACCACAAACCGAAGATCTCCACCCCGTATACATATATGCGCTTTGCCGCAAAGACAAAGGGCGACGAGGACAAGATCTCCAGCGCACTCGCAAGAATGATGGAAGAGGACCTGACACTCCGCGTTGTGAACGATACCGAGAACCGCCAGAGCTTACTCTACGGAATCGGCGATCAGCAGCTTGAAGTTACCGTCAGCAAGCTTCTCGGCCGTTATAAAGTCGATGTGGAACTCTCCAAACCGAAATTCGCGTTCCGCGAGACGATCCGCAAGAAAGTGGAGGCTCCTGGCCGTTATAAGAAACAGTCCGGTGGACATGGACAGTTTGGTGACGTTAAGATGTCCTTCGAGCCGTCCGGCGATCTCGAGACACCTTATATCTTTGAAGAAAAAGTATTCGGCGGCGCAGTTCCGAAGAACTACTTCCCGGCAGTTGAAAAGGGCGTACAGGAATGCTGTACAAAGGGTCCGTTAGCCGGTTATCCGGTAGTCGGCATCAAGGCAACGCTCCTCGATGGCTCCTACCATCCGGTTGACTCCTCCGAGATGGCATTCAAGATGGCTGCAACCCTGGCCTTCAAGAAGGGCTTTATGGATGCCAACCCGGTTCTCTTAGAGCCGATCGCTTCCGTAAAAGTCGTTGTTCCGGATAAGTTTACCGGAGACGTTATGGGTGACTTAAACAGAAGAAGAGGACGTGTTCTCGGAATGAATTCTCTCCATGGTGGAAAGCAGGAGATCGTTGCTGATGTTCCGATGTCCGAGATGTTCGGCTACAACACAGACCTCCGCTCCATGACCGGCGGTATCGGCGTATTCTCCTACGAATTCAGCCGCTATGAGCAGGCTCCTGGCGATGTTCAGAAGAAGGAAGTGGAAGCGAGAACGGCAGGCGGAGAAGTAGAGGCGTAAGCTTTGAAGATCCTCGTGAAAACTGAATAAAAGATGACTGCAGGGATCAGCTGTATGGCTGGTCCCTGTTTTTGCCGAAATTCTGCCATAGTTTTCCTCTGACTTCCATCTGGACAGAAAGAGAGAAAAATGGTATAGTTATAAACTGGTAAGCTTTAAATCAGCCGGATAAAAAACAAACTGCAAATCGGATAAAATTTTGCTCTATGACAAAATACTCCGGCAAAAAATGAGGAATTAGAATGAGAAAATGGTTTTTGATTATGGCCACAGCGGTGGTACTTTGTTCCGCCTGCGGCAAGAAAGACGCTTCAGTGAACGATGTGACTCAGGCGGCACAGGCAAGTTCGACGGAAGCGGAGAATCTCTATAAGGAGGGATCCCAGTACGTCGGGGAAGAGGACTACGAGAGTGCCATCGAATCCCTTTTAAAATGTATTGAACTGGATCCGGATTACAGCAAAGCCTATATCCAGCTTTCCAAAGCCTATATTGGAAATGAAGAGTACGATGAAGCTATGGCGATCCTGCAGCAGGGATATGAGAAGACAAAGGATACGTCCCTGGAAAAAGAACAGGATAACTGTGTCCGCACGATCTGCCAGGTCCTGACAGACAACGAGGATTACGAGACAGCGATCCCGTGGCTTTTAAAACTTCAGGAACTCGATGGTGTCACCGTGGAGAATTCCCTGCAGCTTGCGGAAGCATATTCCATGATGGATGATTATGAAAATGCAGTGTCAGTTCTTCAGAAAGCAGATCAGAATGATGCAAGTATTAAAAATGCCCTGCTGGAGGCAAGAGTTGCCTACGGACAGTACTGCTACGATGAAGGAAAGAACGATCAGGCGATCGAGACTTTAAAGGCTGTGATCGATGAGGCGCCAGACCGGATCGATGCATACTCTATGCTGATCGGTGTATATGTAGATGCAGGAAAAGTAAAAGAGGCGGAGAGTATCGTCCAGAGTGGTCTTGAGCGGTTCGTAAACCAGAATTCTACGGTGACAGATGACCAGCTTGATGAATTTTTAAATTCCGCATCTTCCTATTATCTGGAACTCGAGGATGTGGATGCCTGCCTGAGATTCTGGGAGAAGGCAGTTTCCATGAGACCTGGAAATAAAAGTTATAAAGAAGAACTGGACAGCTACCGTTCCTCCGCTGCAGACGAGTCCTACGCGAAGGCAGATGAACTTCTGGAAGCAGGGGACGTGGAAGGCGCTTCCAAGTATTATAAGCGTGCCTTTGCGCTGGCTCCGTCAAACTATGACGCGGGAGTGATCAGCGGAGGCGACTATACATACTGCCTGAACAAAGATGGTTCCTGGAGACTTGGCTGGTATACAGATGAGACTGGCGGCTCCTACTACTTCAATCCGGCAGCGGGACGTCTCTACGCCAGTGCGGTGACGGGATACCAGCAGCTTGACGGTGCGGTATACTATTTTGAGGATGACGGCAGAATGCTGGTGGATGATACGACTCCAGATGGCCGTTATGCGGATGTGGATGGAAAACTTTTAGACCACAATCCATATGAGGATGAGACCGCTGAAGAGGATGAGACGGATGCTGCCGAGGATGAGACTGAGGCAGATACAGAAGAGAAGACGACAGGAAGCTCTGAGAAGGAATCTACGGCGGCTTCTGTGAAAGAGACAACAGCAGCAGTTAAGGAAACGGTGGAGACCACAAAGGCAAATCCGCAGCCGACGCAGGCAGCAGCCGTGAATTCAGGAAACCTGAAACTGAATGCGGACACTCTTCAGGAAGCTCATGACAATGGCGGAACAACAACCTACGAGAAGACAGATCTCTTCGACGGATCCACAGGAAAGCTGACCATGGGAGATGTCTATAACTGCCTTGCCAAGTACGGAAAGACCGAGTGGGTATCCCAGAAACTTCCGTATGAGCTGAAGGTCGGAAACTTAAAGGTATGGATCCTGCCTGGCGATAACTGGAATACAACAGGACTCGTCATTAAAGACGCGTCCCAGTATTTTGAGGTATTAAAGAAGAAGGCGCTTCCGGATAATGTACAGTTTGCGATCGAATTCGATTTCACCGCGACAGATAAGCTTGACATCAATAAAGTGAGACGTGTGAACGGAAACTAAGATGCTGTAAGAAATAAAAACGGGAATTCCTGCAGAAATGTTGGAATTTCCGTTTTTTTTAATGGGATTCTGCACCTGAAATGTGTAGAATCTGAAAAAACGCCGCCTGGAATCCATAATGGAAAGCCGGGCGGCGTAAATATTCTCTGAGATTTAAAATTAAAGAAGACCCTCGTTGTACTTTCTGATAAGTTTCTGGATCTTGTCTGTCGGGGACAGGGAGTTTCCGATGGAAACGTCGTGGTTTAAGGAGTTGATGATGGCAGCAATGTACTTGCTCATATCAGCTTCCACATACCATTCCTTTGTAAAGAGTTCCGGGGAACGGTAGTTTAAGTTTGTTGTGACAACGCTGTCGATGTAGCCCTTCTGGTAGAACTCATCGAATTTCTCGAAGCCTGCGGTGAAGAGACCGAAGGTGCAGCATACAACGACCTTCTCGGCCTTGCGCTCCTTTAACTCTTTTGCAGTATCAAGCATGCTCTCGCCGGAGGCGATCATATCGTCAACGACGATCACAGTCTTTCCTTCAACGGAGCTTCCGAGGAACTCGTGGGCAACGATCGGGTTTCTTCCGTTGATGACCTTGGAGTAATCTCTTCTCTTGTAGAACATACCCATATCAACGCCGAGGTTGTTGGCGAGATATACGGCACGGCTCATTGCACCTTCGTCCGGGCTGATGACCATTAAGTGGTCTTTATCGATCTTTAAGGTATTGTCATGTTTAAACAGTGCTTTTACGAACTGGTAGGTCGGCATAAAGTTGTCGAGGCCGGATAACGGGATCGCGTTCTGTACGCGCGGGTCATGTGCATCAAATGTGATGATGTTGGATACGCCCATGCTTACTAACTCTTCAAGTGCCATTGCACAGTCTAAAGACTCTCTGTGAGTACGCTTGTGCTGACGGCTCTCGTAAAGGAACGGCATGATAACGTTGATACGGTGTGCGGTGGATGCCGTAGCGCCGATGATTCTCTTGAGATCCTGATAGTGGTCATCCGGGGACATGTGGTTTACATATCCGGACATCTTGTAGGTAAGAGAATGGTTTGTTACATCGACCATGCAGAAAATATCGGTTCCGCGGACAGATTCGTTTACGATCCCCTTTGCTTCACCACTTCCGAAACGCGGGCAGGCGCAGTCGAGAAGATAGGAGTCAACATCGTAGCCACGGTACTGTAAATTTCCCTGGCGGCGAAGTAATTCTTCCGCATCGTTGCGGCGGAAGTTTACGATGTGGTCATTGACTTTCTGCGCAAGATCACGGCAGCTCTCAAGAGCAGCGATCTTAAGCGGTGCAAGCGGCAGACGGTCGTTGAAAACGTACTGATTAGACATGTCAGATAATCCTCCGATTTTTTGTGTTGCGGTCCGGCCTCTGCGGTCGGACTGTCAGATCATATTTTTGCCTGGATCTCCTTATTTATACGGGAACCTGCAGGCATCCACGCCGAGTATACCATTTTCAGACATTTTTCGTCAATAGTTTCCCATGAAAATTCGAAGGAAAAAAGAATATCGTTCCTTTACAAATCGGAGGAAGATTGGTATGATTAAGTTTAGAACCATGCAGGAAGGATAAAAGAAGTGAAATATCAGGGACATAAAATTATGGCAGTTACCCCCGGATCCATCGCGGAAGAGCTGGAACTGGAACCGGGAGATGTGCTGCTTACCATAGACGGGGAAGAGCTGGAAGATATCTTTGACTACGACTATATGACGGATGCCGAGAGCTTCGTGATGGTCGTGCGGAAGGCAAACGGAGAAGAGTGGGAACTTGAGATCGAGAGCGGCGGTGAGGACCTGGGACTTACCTTTGAAAACGGACTTATGAGTGACTATAAGTCCTGCTCTAATAAGTGCATCTTCTGCTTTATCGACCAGATGCCGCCGGGAATGCGTGAGACGCTCTACTTTAAGGACGACGACTCCAGACTTTCGTTCCTTCAAGGAAACTACATCACCCTGACAAATATGAAGGATAAAGATATCGAGCGGATCATCCGCTTCCACCTGGCCCCGATTAATATCTCCGTGCAGACTATGAACCCGGAGCTACGCTGTAAGATGCTCCACAACCGGTTTGCGGGGGAGGCGTTAAAGAAGATCGACCGTCTTTACGAGGCGGGAACGGAGATGAACGGACAGATCGTTCTATGCCGGGGCGTCAATGACGGAAATGAGCTGGCGTACACCATCGAACAGCTCTCAAAGTACGCGCCGGTGATGCAGAGCGTGTCGGTGGTTCCGGTCGGTCTCTCGAAGTATCGTGAGGGTCTTTACCCGCTGGAACCGTTTACAAAGGAAGATGCCTGCGAGGTGATCGATCTCATCGAAAAATGGCAGAAGATCAACTACGAGCGCCACGGGATCCACTTTATCCATGCAAGTGATGAGTGGTATATCCTGGCGGAGCGCGAGATGCCGGAGGAAGGAAGATACGACGGATATATCCAGCTGGAGAACGGCGTCGGTATGCTGCGGCTGCTGCATGAGGAAGTCATGGATGCCCTGGATGAGAAGACGGACGATGGAAAAGAGGAAGAACTCTCAATCGCCACAGGACGTCTGCCGTATCCGTATCTGGACACGCTTGTAAAGGAGATCATGAAAGTCTATCCGGGACGAAAGGTCCATATCTACCCGATCCGGAATGATTTCTTCGGCGAAAAGATCACGGTGGCGGGACTGATCACAGGACAGGATCTGATCGCCCAGTTAAAGGATAAGCCTTTAGGCGACAGGCTGATCCTTCCGGCCGTTATGTTTAAGAGCGGCGAGGAGATTTTCCTGGATGATATCACAAAGACCCAGGCGGAAGATGCTTTACAGATTCCGATAAATATAGTAAAATCAAGCGGATATGACCTTGTGGACGCGATCCTTGACCCGGAGGCGGCGAGAGAACAGACTGCGGAACACGGGGCATATGAGCTTACAATGAAAGATGCCGGTCTCACAGAGGACGGGGAAGTTATCCCTGATTGGGACGGCGAAGTATAGAAATGAGGAAAATATATGAGTAAACCAGTAGTGGCGATCGTCGGCAGACCGAATGTGGGAAAATCCACACTCTTCAACGTCCTTGCCGGCAGCACGATCTCGATCGTAAAAGACACTCCGGGTGTGACAAGAGACCGTATCTATGCGGACTGCACCTGGTTAAACAACAATTTTACCTTAATTGATACAGGCGGAATCGAGCCGGATTCCAAGGATATCATCCTTGCGCAGATGCGTGAGCAGGCGCAGATCGCCATCGATACCGCGGACGTTATAATTTTTATCGTGGATGTGCGCCAGGGTCTCGTCGACGCGGACTCCAAGGTTGCGGACATGTTAAGAAAGTCCAAGAAACCGGTCGTTCTTGCGGTCAATAAGGTGGACAGCATGGCGAAGTTCGGAAACGATGTATACGAATTCTATAACCTGGGAATCGGAGACCCGGTCCCGGTATCCGCGGCTTCAAGACTTGGCCTTGGCGAGCTTCTCGATGAGGTAGTCAAGTATTTCCGTGAGGACCAGTATGACGACAGCGAGGATGACCGTCCGAGAATCGCCATCGTGGGAAAACCGAACGTCGGAAAATCCTCTATTATCAATAAGCTTCTCGGTGAAAACCGTGTGATCGTATCCAACATCGCCGGAACCACAAGAGACGCTGTCGATACAGAGATCGTGCGAAACGGCACTGAATATATCTTTATCGATACTGCGGGCTTAAGAAGAAAGAGCAAGATCAAAGAGGATATCGAGCGCTACAGTATTATCCGTACTGTGACAGCGGTGGAGCGCGCTGATGTGGTCCTCATGGTCATCGATGCCGTTGAGGGAATCACTGAGCAGGACGCAAAGATCGCCGGTATCGCCCATGACCGCGGAAAAGGCGTGATCGTCGTTGTCAACAAGTGGGATGCCATCGAGAAGAACGACAAGACGATCTATGAGTACACAAGAAAATTAAAAGAGACCCTGTCCTACATGCCGTATGCGGAGTATATCTTCGTGTCCGCCCTGACCGGACAGAGAATGGAAAAGCTCTTCGAGCTCATCGATATGGTCCGCGAGAACCAGACGCTCCGCGTGGCTACCGGTGTATTGAACGAGATCGTGACAGAAGCTGTCGCTATGCAGCAGCCGCCGTCCGACAAGGGCAAACGCTTAAAGATCTACTATGTGACCCAGGTTGCGGTAAAACCGCCGACCTTTGTTATCTTCGTAAACGATAAGGAGTTAATGCATTTCTCCTACACGAGATACTTAGAGAACAAGATCCGTGAGGCCTTCGGCTTCCGCGGAACATCCTTAAAATTCATCATCCGCGAGAGGAAGGAGAAGGATTAAGCAATGGGCAGAGTGATTTGTCTTGTTATGGGTTATGTGTTTGGATTATTCCAGACAGGATATCTTTACGGTAAGATGAACCATATCGATATCAGAAACTACGGAAGCGGAAACTCCGGAACGACAAATGCGCTCCGGGTCATGGGAAAAAAAGCGGGGCTCATCGTGTTCGCGGGAGATTTTTTAAAGACGGTGTTCGCCTGTCTTGCGGCGCGGATCATCTTTAAGGGAAGCCCGGACACAGACCTCTATGTGCTCTACGCAGGTCTCGGCGTTGTCCTCGGTCATAATTTCCCGTGTTATTTAAACTTCAAGGGAGGAAAGGGAATTGCCTCCATGGCGGGTATCCTCGTGTCCATGGACTGGCGCGTGACGCTTGTCTGTGCAGCACTGTTCCTTGGAGCTGTCATCATTACAAGATATGTCTCCCTTGGTTCTATTCTGGTGGTGATCTCATTCTTTATCCAGATACTGGTCTACGGGGCGCATGGAACATTTACCGTCTCTGCAGATCATCTCATGGAGTTTTATGTCGTTGCCTTCGTCCTGATGGCGATGGCGATCTGGAGACACAAGACGAACATAAAAAGACTTTTATCCGGCACAGAGAACAAGCTCTGGGGTGGAAAGAAAAACTGAATAAGCGCTTAAGCACGAAAATATCAGTCGGTACAGGGCAGTGAGATTAAAGAGAAAAGGAGTTCCTGAACATGGAAAAAATTGGTATTATCGGTTCCGGTACATGGGGAACCGCGATTGCGGTGCTGTTAAGAAACAATGGACATGAGGTCACACTGTGGTCCGCGATCCCGGCGGAGATCGAGGAGATGGCAAAGACCAGGACTCACAAGAATCTTCCGGGAGTGACGTTGCCGGAGGGAATCATCTATACCGCTGACCTTGAGGAAGCGATGAAGGATAAGAACCTTCTCGTGATGGCGGTTCCGTCCGTATTTGTCCGCAGCACGGCGCAGAAGATGAAGCCGTTCTGTAAAGAGGGACAGCTCATTGTGGATGTGGCAAAGGGAATCGAGGAGAATACTCTCGATACAATGACCCAGATCATAAAGGAAGAACTTCCGATGGCGGAGACAGCTGTTCTTTCCGGACCGAGCCACGCGGAGGAGGTAAGCCGCGGACTTCCGACGCTCTGCGTTGCGGGATCCCGCAAGAAGAACGTTGCAGAGTACGTCCAGTCCACATTTATCAGCCCGGTGTTCCGCGTATACACGAGCCCGGATGTCCTGGGGATCGAGACAGGCGCCGCGTTAAAGAACGTTGTTGCCCTGGCAGCGGGAATCGCTGATGGCCTGGGTTACGGGGACAATGCGAAAGCAGCCCTCATCACCCGCGGTATGGCGGAGATCGCGAGACTTGGCATCGCCATGGGCGGAAAATACCAGACCTATACTGGACTTTCCGGAATCGGCGATCTGATCGTGACATGCGCCAGCATGCACAGTAGAAACCGCCGCGCTGGTATCCTCATCGGAAAAGGATACACGATGGAAGAAGCAATGAAGGAAGTCCAGATGGTGGTAGAAGGCGTTTACTCAGCGAAGGCTGCGAGATCCCTCGCAAAGAAATACAATGTTTCCATGCCGATCGTTGAGGAGGTAAACCAGGTCCTGTTTGAAGGAAAACCTGCAAAAGAGGCGGTGGCTGACCTGATGCTCCGCGATAAGCGCATCGAGCACAGCGATCTTCCGTGGGAATAGAAGTCAGAACAAGCCTTGCAGCAGCCTGTATTTTTCCGTACTGCGGCGTAAGAAAAGGCTCTGCCGGTATAAAATGTCCCCCTCGCGCATACACTGCAACAGTATATGCGAGGGGGTATTTTTATGGATCATTTCCATGTATACAAGGATATCGAGGCGAGGACGGGCGGAGAGATCTATGTGGGTGTTGTGGGACCTGTGCGCACTGGAAAATCCACATTTATCAAGCGGTTTATGGAGCTTCTTGTGCTTCCGAACCTCCCGGACGGACAGAAAAAGGCCCAGACCAGGGATGAGCTTCCCCAGAGTGCTGCGGGGAAGACGATCATGACCACGGAGCCGAAGTTTATCCCGAAGGAGGCGGCGGAGCTGGAGCTTGCGGAGGGGATCCGGGCGAAGGTGCGGCTCATCGACTGTGTGGGTTTTATGGTGGAAGGTGCTGCGGGACATACGGAAAACGGGGAGGAACGTCTCGTGAAGACGCCCTGGTACGATTATGAGATCCCGTTCACCCAGGCGGCGGAAATTGGTACGAGAAAGGTGATCCGGGACCATTCCACCATCGGGATCGTTGTGGCCTGCGATGGCAGCTTCGGGGAACTCTCCAGGGATGATTTTAAGGAGGCGGAGGAGCAGACGATCTCGGAGTTGAAGGAGATCGGAAAACCGTTCCTGATCCTGTTAAACTCTATAAGACCCTATGCGGCGGAGACGAAAGCCCTGGCGTTAAAGATGGAAAACCAGTACGGGGTCCCGGTGCGGGCGGCAAACTGTGAACAGCTAAAGCGAGAAGACATCGAGGAGATATTGGGCACCGTGCTCCTGGAGTTCCCGGTGACAGAGCTCGACTTTGAGATCCCGAAATGGGTGGAGATCCTGCCGGATGATCATGCGTTAAAGGCAGGTTTGATCATGGAGGCGGGAAAACTCCTGAAGACATCCGTCCAGATGAAGGACGTGCCGAAGGAGGCTGTGCCGGAAACAGATCAGGCAGTGAAAAAACTGATCGCGGATGAGCTGGATCTTGCGAGCGGCCGGGTGACAATCCGGGTCTTGATGGATGAGGCGGCATACTTTGAGGTCTTAAGCGATATTTCCGGCCTGCCGGTGCGGGATGAGTACAGCCTGTTTAAAATCTTAAAGGAATCTGCCGGGATGAAGGAAGAGTATGAGAAGGTGAGAAACGCCCTGGTGGAGGTGCGCCAGAAGGGCTACGGAATCGTCCTGCCGGATAAGACGGAGATCTCCTTAGATGAGCCGGAGCTGATCCGTCATGGCAGCAAGTACGGTGTGAAGATCCATGCTCAGGCACCCTCCATCAATCTCATAAAGGCCAGGATCGAGACGGAGATCGCGCCGATCGTTGGGAACGAGCAGCAGGCGAAGGACTTGATCGCGTACATAAAGGACGGGGAAGCGACGGAGGAAGGTGTCTGGGATACGAATATCTTCGGAAAGTCCGTGGAACAGATTGTTGAGGACGGCATGCAGGCGAAGATCGCCCAGATGACGGAGGACTGTCAGATGAAACTTCAGGATACGCTGCAGAAAATTATTAATGACAGTAATGGCGGAATGATTTGCATAATTATCTGAAATTTGCTATAATAGATGCAAATAATACAGCTGATTTGCAAAAACGAAGATTTTCATCGAATTTTGCAAAACGATGCTGAAATTACAGTATTTGCGGCAGAAACCTGAAGGATAAAATCCGCGGTGAACGTGAAAAGGGTTGCGGACACTGCCCGGTTGGGAAAAATGGATATTTCTGTATATCGACCACAGGAATAGGATGTTTGCATGAGTTTCCAGATTTCGCCGCGAAAGGAGGAGTTCCATGAAACTGACATTTATCGGTGCAGATCATGAAGTGACTGGAAGCTGTCATTATCTGAATGCGGCGGGAAAGAACATTCTTGTTGATTACGGTATGGAACAGGGCGGAAACGTCTATGAGAACGCGGAGCTTCCGATCCCGTTCTCCGATGTGGACTACATCTTTATCACCCACGCCCACATCGATCACACAGGCCTGCTTCCACTGATCTATGCGAAGGGCTTTAAGGGGCAGATATTCGCCACACAGGCCACCTGCGATCTCTGTAACATTATGTTGAAAGACAGTGCCCACATTCAGGAAATGGAGGCTGAGTGGAAGAACAGAAAGGCAAGACGTGCCGGAAACCCGGAGGTCCAGGCGCTCTACACGGTAAACGACGCGGAAGGCGTTTTAAAGCATTTCGTGCCATGCCATTATGGTGATATCCTGACGATCTGCGATGGATTGAAAGTACGGTTTACGGATGTGGGTCACCTGCTTGGATCCGCGTCCATTGAAGTCTGGATCGATGAGGACGGCGTACAGAAGAAGATTGTTTTCTCTGGTGATATCGGGAACAAGAACAAACCTCTGATCAAGGATCCGCAGTACACGGATGAGGCCGACTATGTGGTAATGGAGTGTACCTACGGTGACCGTTCCCACGACCGGACCCACGAGCATATCGAGGAGTTCGCGAAGATCATCCAGAGAACCCTGGACCGTCACGGAAACGTTGTGATCCCGGCCTTTGCAGTGGGCAGGACCCAGGAGATCCTCTACTTTATCCGTAAGATCAAGGAAGAGGGCCTTGTCACCGGACATGACGGATTCCCGGTTTATGTGGACAGCCCGTTGGCCGTCGAGGCGACCCATGTGTTCAATAAGAACATTTCCGAGTGCTTTGACGAGGAGGCGATGGATCTTGTGAACAGGGGAATCAACCCGATCGCATTCCCGGGATTAAATCTTTCCGTCAGCAGCGACGATTCCAAGGCGATCAACTTCGACTCCGAGCCGAAGGTCATTATCTCCGCGGCGGGTATGTGTGATGCCGGACGAATCCGCCACCACTTAAAACATAATCTCTGGAGACAGGAGTGTACGATCGTGTTCGCCGGATACCAGGCTGTCGGAACTCTGGGAAGGAGCCTCATTGAGGGGGCGGAAGTCGTAAAACTATTCGGTGAGACCATCGATGTAGAAGCGGAGATCGTGTGCCTGGACGGACTTTCTGGTCATGCGGACAGGGAAGGACTTCTCACCTGGATCAACGCCTTTAAGAAGAAACCGGACCGTGTGTTTATGGTACACGGAGACGATCTCGTATGCACGAAGTTCGCGAACCTCCTGCGCTCGGACTACGATCTTGTGGCGGACGCACCGTTCTCGGGATCAGAGTTTGACCTTGCCGCGGGTGCGTGGCTCAAACAGACCGTCGGTATTCCAATCCAGAAGGAGACAGCGAGACAGAAGGAGAATAGGTCCATCTTTGCTCTTCTTGTGGCTGCAGGCGAGCGCCTGATGCGGATCATCCAGAAGAACCGCGACTGCGCGAACAAGGATATCAAGAAATTTACGGCAGAGGTCAACGCGCTCTGCGAGAAGTGGGATCTGTAACTGCGGCTTGAGCCGTCTGAATTCCGGAATCATATAAAATAAGACATCTGAGAGGAATTACAAAATAGACATGAAAGTAACACTTTATACGGACGGAGCGGCCCGCGGAAATCCAGACGGGCCGGGCGGATACGGAGCGGTGCTCCAGTTTATTGATAAAAATGGGACTCTCCACGAAAAGGAATTGTCCGCGGGATATGTGCGGACAACCAATAACCGGATGGAACTTATGGCAGCGATCGTGGGACTTGAAGCGTTAAACCGGTCCTGTGAGGTAGACCTTTATTCCGATTCGAAATATCTCGTGGACGCTTTCAACCAGAAATGGATCGACGGCTGGGTTAAGCATAACTGGGTCCGCCCTAAGACGGGACCGGTAAAAAATTCGGACCTCTGGAAACGGCTGCTCGTCGCGATGAACCCGCATAAAGTGACGTTCCACTGGGTCAAGGGCCATGACGGTCATCCCGGAAACGAGCGCTGTGACCGCCTGGCCACCAGCGCTGCGGATGGTGGGGATCTGTTGGTGGATACGGGGCTTAGTAACTAAAAAGGCAGCTACGCTGTTTTTTACAAAAGTCTTACAATGTATTACTAATTTGCGTTTTTTGTTCACAAAGATCTCACGATATGGTATCTTTTTAGTAGAACAAAAGTTACCTGAAAAATCGAGAGGGCACATATGAGCAGACGCAGAATATGGTTGATAATTATTGGAATCCTGATGGCCGGGGTATCCGCCACATGGGAAATGGAAAAATTTGTTTCTTCCCATGGGGTGAATACCGCGGCTGTCGTCGGTTTCGAGGCGGATGCCATGCAGCCGGATGCGGGAAATTCCGGGAATCCCTATATGACAGAGAATCGGATGAAGGTGGCAGAAAATACCCCGGCAGCCCAGAATGCGCCAGCTCCGGCGTGCGGCCCTGCCGATAACGGGATCGCCCTGTACCACGCGGATGCAAAAGCCAGCCGGGGACCGGAAGATGGGGGAGAAGCTTCTGATACTGAAACAAGGATGAAAGAATCTGCGACGAAAGAAAACGCAGCGGCAGAAGCTCCCGATGCGGAGGTCAGCGACCTGTCGCTGGCGGATAATGATCAGCTGGCGGTGAGCGGAGGCACAGGCGAGGCGGCAGGGATACCGGTGGAAGAGACGGTCAAGTCCCCGCTGGAACCGGACAGCACAGCATCGGAAAATGCAGGGGAAGCAAAACTTGTGATCGAATACACACGTTCTGATCTGGAGGAGCGCCTTGAGGCGGTTAGAATTGAGGCGGAAAAGTACCAGGATGACCAGACGATGAGTCAGACCTCCCGGTATGCGACGGCGGAATATGTGAGAAATCTCTGGGACCGCGAGCTGAACCTGATCTATTCAAGCATCCATAAAGAGATGGACGAGAGTGCAGCGGAAGCGCTCCGCCGGGAAGAAGTGGAGTGGATTCGAAAGCGCGACCTGGCGGCGGATAAAGCCAGTGCGAAGTCAAACAGCACACCATCCCAGAGCATCGAGTATGTCCGCACATCAGCGAGCGTGACGATGGACCGATGCTATGAACTGCTGGAAAATTATGGGGATTACCTGGAGCCTGAGAAAAAATAAAAGACGACACATCGGCGCATTTGAATCACTAAAAAATTCAGATGCGCCGGTTTCACTTATGAAGAAGTGACAGAAAAGCCGTTTGACGGCAGAAAAGGTCCACCAGAATGCCACGGAACAGAAAAAACATCTTGCCAACAGAACGAGAAACGATTATAGTATAAGTTATGAGAATCTGCGCAGAAGATCGGCGCACCGGCTTTATGGGCAGATCCCGAAAAAATAATATAATAGAAACTGTACAAATGTGTCATTTTAAACACAGGCGTCTGAATTTTAGACAGCCGGAGAAGGAGGCGTTTTTATGTCCGCATTTTTCGCATCATTTATTTCAACAGCTTTAGAGGCTGTGATTCTGGCCGCAGTTGCCCTGGCGGGTATCGTTCTGGGTAAGAAATTCAGAGATAAAAAAAGTACACAACAGTAACCAGGAGGCAGTACCATGCAGAAATATGGTGTAAACGAACTGAGGAGAATGTTCCTTGAATTCTTCGAGAGCAAGGAACATCTTGCGATGAAGAGTTTCTCCCTCGTTCCGCACAACGATAACAGCTTACTTTTGATCAACTCCGGTATGGCACCGTTAAAGCCGTACTTCACAGGCCAGGAGATCCCGCCGAGACGCAGAGTCACCACATGCCAGAAATGTATCCGTACCGGCGATATCGAAAATATCGGTAAGACAGCCCGCCACGGCACATTCTTCGAAATGTTGGGAAACTTCTCCTTCGGCGATTACTTCAAGACAGAAGCGATCCACTGGGCATGGGAGTTCCTGACTGAATGCGTAGGAATCCCGGCAGACCGTCTCTATCCGTCCGTTTACCTTGACGATGATGAGGCTTTCCGCATCTGGAACGAGGAGATCGGAATCCCGAAAGAGAGAATCTACCGTTTTGGCAAAGAAGACAACTTCTGGGAGCATGGCGCAGGTCCGTGCGGCCCGTGCTCTGAGATTTACTATGACCGCGGAGAGAAGTATGGTACAGGCCCGGAGGACGTTATGGGCGGCGAGGGAGACCGTTTCATGGAAGTATGGAATGTTGTATTCTCCCAGTTCAACAATGACGGACACGGAAATTACACTGATCTGATCCAGAAGAACATCGATACAGGTATGGGACTCGAGAGACTGGCTGTTGTCTGCCAGGATGTGGCATCCCTTTTCGATGTAGATACAAACCGTGCCCTGATGGACGAGGTAGGCGCTCTTGCACACTGCAGATACGAGGAGGACGACAAGAAGGACGTTTCTCTCCGTATTATCGCTGACCACGTAAAGAGCTGCACATTTATGGCATCTGACGGAATCATGCCGTCCAACGAGGGCAGAGGTTATGTATTCCGCAGACTTTTAAGAAGAGCAGCACGTCACGGACGTATCCTCGGCATCGAGGGAAACTTCATGACAAAGCTTGCACAGGTCGTTATTGATCTCTCCAAGGGCGGTTATCCGGAGTTAGAGGAGAAGAAAGATATGATCCTCCGCGTGATCGACCAGGAGGAAGAGCGTTTTGCCAACACCATCGACAAAGGTCTTGAGATCCTTGCTGATCTTGAAAAAGATATGGAAGCAAAGGGAACAAAGGTCCTTGCCGGTGAGGATGCGTTCAAGCTCTACGATACTTACGGATTCCCGATCGACTTAACAAAGGAGATCCTCGACGATAAGGGACTCCCTGTCGATGAAGAAGGTTTCCACAAGGCAATGCAGGTTCAGAGAGAGACTGCAAGAAGTGCCAGAAAGACCACAAACTACATGGGACGCGACGATATCTACCAGAAACTCGACGCATCCTTAACATCCGCTTTCACAGGATATGACAAGCTTGAGGATGAGTCCAAGGTGACAGCCCTCGTAAGACTTGCCGCTGATGAAGAAGGCGAGGATGAGATCGCAGACGCGGTGACAGACGGTGAGAAAGCATGCGTTATCACCTCTGAGACTCCATTCTACGGAACCATGGGCGGTCAGGTCGGTGACCGCGGCGTGATCGAGAGTGCGAACGGCAAGTTCGAGGTAGAAGATACGATCCACCTTCAGGGCGGAAAGATCGGTCATATCGGACATATGGTAAGCGGTATGTTCCAGACAGGTGAGACAGTAACTCTTAAGGTAAATGAGGAGAACCGTTCCCTGATCGGAAGAAACCACAGTGCGACCCACCTTCTCCACAAGGCATTAAGAACCGTACTCGGCACACACGTTGAGCAGGCTGGTTCCCTTGTAACAAGAGACAGACTTCGTTTCGACTTCACTCACTTCTCTGCAATGAGCCAGGATGAGATCAAGGAAGTTGAGGCTATTGTAAATAAAGAGATCCGCGCGGCACTTCCGGTCGTTACAGATGTTATGAGTCTGGAGGACGCAAAGAAGACAGGCGCGATGGCGCTCTTCGGAGAGAAATACGGCGATAAGGTCCGTGTCGTAAGAATGGGAGACTTCTCCACAGAGCTCTGCGGCGGTACCCACGTTAAGAATACCTCAGAGATCAGCTGCTTCAAGATCCTTTCCGAGGCTGGTGTAGCAGCAGGTGTAAGACGTATCGAGGCACTCACCTCCGATGGCCTGATCCATCACTATGAGAATGTAGAGCAGGAGCTTCACGCGGCAGCAGCTGCAGCGAAGTCCACTCCGGCTGATTTAAAGACAAAGATCGAGTCCATGATGGAGGAGATCAAGACACTCCACTCCGAGAACGAGAAGTTAAAGAGCAAGCTTGCCAAAGAGGCAATGGGCGATGTAATGGATCAGGTTCAGGAAGTGAAGGGCGTGAAAGTCCTTGCAGTCCGCGCAGACGGCGTTGACATGAACGGCTTAAGAAACTTAGGCGACCAGTTAAAGGAGAAGATCGGAGAAGGCGTTGTTGTGATCGCATCCGTTCTTGACGGCAAGGTAAATCTTATGGCTGCTGTGACAGACGAAGCCCAGAAGAAGGGCGCTCACGCAGGTAACCTCATCAAGGCCATCGCAGGTCTTGTAGGTGGCGGCGGCGGCGGACGTCCGAACATGGCGCAGGCCGGCGGTAAGAATCCGGAAGGCGTTGCGGACGCACTCATAAAGGTTGCGGAAGTCGTTTCTGAGCAGGTAAAATAGTTAAAATCGTAATATAATCAAAAAAATTTAAAAAAATGTATTTTTCCGGTAAAAACGGGTTGACGAATGTGTAATTTATGATATAATCATACCAGTGCTAAAAAATACCCAAACAGTTGTATTATGCACAATTACACAACTGGAGGGAGGTTAGGTGTGAGCTATGTCAAACGTAATCGTTAAAGATAACGAAAGCCTGGACAGCGCTTTACGCAGATTCAAAAGAAACTGCGCAAAGGCAGGTATTCAGCAGGAGATTCGTAAAAGAGAGCATTATGAAAAGCCGAGCGTAAGACGTAAAAAGAAGTCTGAAGCGGCAAGAAAGCGCAAGTACAACTAATAAGCGTACAGGGGCTGTTCCTTTAGGGATGGCTCCTTTTTCTTTTGCCTGATATGGATACTCGCAGTGGATAAAAATTCAGTTGCCGGATGCAGGTATGAGTATTATACTATTAGAAAATAAATATAAAATATAATGATTGTTTTCTTGCGGTCAGCGCAGCAGGCGTGCAGACCTGCTGCGCTGACCGCAAGAAAACTATACAATTCGGAGGAAGAAAAATCATGGAGAAGAAAATTGAAAGTCTGATCAAAGAACACAAGATCATCGCAATTTTAAGAGGTGTGCCGTCCGAGAAGATCGTTGATGTTGCAAAGGCATTATATGATGGCGGAATCCGCCTTTTAGAGATCACTTTTAACCAGAAATCCGAGACAAAGCTCATTGATACACCGAACGCTATCCGCGCAGTCCGCGAGGCGCTGGGGGACAAGATGGTGATCGGAGCCGGAACCGTGATGTCTGTGGAGGAAGTTCGTGCGGCGAAAGAGGCAGGCGCATCCTTCGCACTTGCTCCGAATGTGGACGAGACTGTAATTAAAGAGACTGTAGCATGCGGTCTTGAGTCAATTCCGGGCGCTATGACTCCGTCTGAAATCGCTGACGCTTACCGTTACGGCGCATCTGTTGTAAAACTTTTCCCGGCAGGAAACCTTGGTCTTTCTTACTGTAAGGCTGTCATGGCACCAATCAACAACGTTCCGATGATCGCAGTTGGCGGTGTGGATGACAAGAACCTTCCAGACTTCTTAAAAGCTGGCTTTATCGGTCTTGGAATCGGTTCCAGTCTTACAAACAAGAAGATGATCGAAGAGGGCAGATACGATGAGTTGAAGGCCTTGGCTGAGGTTTATGTAAAAGCAGCAGAGAACTAAAACAACAGGAGAGCAGTCATAAAATGAAAAACTATACGATCACGATCGACACAGGAACAACGAATACCCGTGTGTACCTGTTTAATGAGAAATATGAGGCAGTGGCATCCGCAAAATCCGAGATCGGTGTCCGCATCACCGCTATCGACGGTAATAATAACCGCTTAAAGGCAGCAATCAAGGGCTGTCTTGAGGATGTCTTAAAGCAGGCTGATATTACATATGACGATGTAAAGCAGGTCGCTGCGTCCGGAATGATCACCTCCAACGTGGGACTCACAGAGATCCCTCACGTGGTTGCCCCGGCATCTGCAGAGGACCTTGCGAAGGCGGCAAAGAGTGTTCTTATCGAGGATGTATGCCCGCTCCCGATCCTCTTTATCCCGGGAGTGAAAAACCGCGACGGAAAGCTGGATCTTACGACCTTCGAGTCGATGGATATGATGCGCGGCGAGGAGGTTGAGACCGTTGCTGTGATCGAGAGCCTTCCAAAGGGACAACCGTATCTTCTCGTTCTTCCTGGTTCCCACACGAAGTTTGTCTCCGTGGACCGCGACGGAAAGATCACTGGCTGCCTCACAACGATCACGGGAGAGCTCCTCTCCGTTATCACAAACGATACCCTGATCGCGGATGCGGTTGGACATTCCTTCGCTTCTGAGGAGACTTATGCGAAAGAGTATGTTCTCGCGGGATACGAGACTGCCAGGAAGACGGGAATCGGCCGCGCATGTTTCTCTGCAAGGATCTTAAATACCTTCGCGGAGCCGGATAAGACGAAGATCGCAAGCTATGTTCTCGGCGCTGTCTTACAGAACGATATGGAGGCCGTAAAGAACAGCAGCGCGTTAAAATGCGATGCTGATACAACGGTTGTGATCTACGGGAAGAATCCTCTGAGAGAAGCTCTCATGGACCTCTTCGCTAAGGAGAATTTCTTTAGGCATGTGACGGAATTCATCCCGAAGGACTCCGTTCCTACATCTGCCAAAGGAGCCCTGCATATTGTATCTCTGACAGAAAAAAATAAGTAAAATTACGAAAATTCAGACAGAATTCACATCAATTTTATTGATCTATCACATAACTTAACACGTTCTAAGCGCCTGACAGCTTGACGGCAAGGGCTGGTTTTCCTAAAATAGATATGTATAAAGAATCTCTAAACTTTCTGAAAAAAATGGGAAGAGATTCAGAAGAAAATATCTAAAAAGGAGAGACTTGTTATGAAAAAACGAGTATTAAGCCTGGCCCTCGCCGCAGTAATGGCGGCATCCCTCACCGCATGCAGCGGTAATTCCACCACAACAGAGACAACGGCAGCTGCCGAGGAGACGAAAGCTGCTGAAAATGCAAATACAGAGAGCAAAGAGGCTGACGGTTCCGGCGTGGATGTATCCGACTGGAAGAATAAGACGGTTACATGTATCGTTCCTTACGATGCAGGTGGCGGTACCGATACAGTTATGCGTGCCTTAGCAGACGCAGCGAAGGGCTCCTTCAAGAATATTTCCGTTGAAAACCGTTCCGGCGGCGGCGGAGCGACAGGCATGCTCGCGGGTGCCAATGCCACGGCAGACGGAACTACCGTTACCATGATCACGGTAGAGCTCGCGACACTTGAGGCTATGGGGACAAACGCAGGACTTACATATTCCATGTTCAAGCCGATCATGATGGTAAACAGCGCATGCTCTGCCATCACGGTAAACGCGAAGGACGACCGTTTCAACACCATCGAGGATTTCATCAACTACGCGAAGGAGAACGAGGTCTCCATGGGCAATTCCGGTAACGGCGCGATCTGGCATCTTGCTGCGGCAGGGCTTGCAAAGGAGACAGGGGCGAAGTTCAAGCATGTCGCTTACGACGGAGCAGCAGGTGCGATCACAGACCTTCTCGGTGAGCATATCGATGCGGTAGCGGTTTCCTACGCAGAGGTTGCAAACTATGTTGAATCCGGAGATTTAAAGGTCCTTGCAGTTATGAATGATAAGCGTCTCGACGCGATCCCGGATGTTCCGACATGTAAAGAAGCCGGTTACAATGTAGTTCTCGGTACATGGAGAGGCCTCGGCGTTCCTGCAAGCACACCGGATTACGTCGTAGAGCAGCTTTACCAAATCTTCTCTGACGCGGCACAGTCCGACGCGTTCGTTGATTTCATGAACAAGTCTAACAATGTGATCGATATCATGGATGGACCGAGCTTCGAGGACAGGATCATTGCTGACCTTGACACTTACAAGGCTCTTGTAACCGATCTCGGATTAAAGATTCAGTAAATATCAAAAGGGAGCCGCGGTATCAGCCGTGGTTCCCATCTGGAGGCTCTGCCGGAGGAAACAATTTCCGGGTACGGCAGAAAACGATATTATGAAGAATCGAGGTCTCAGCTATGAGAAAAGGAAATATTATTGCGGGCATTGTCTGCGCGGCAGTTGCCCTCTATGTCATCGTGACATGTCTCGGTTATCCGAGGGCGGAAGCTTACGGTACAGGTGTTCCGGGTCCGGGACTCTGGCCGGGCATCATCGCGGCGCTTCTCCTCATCTGCTCGGTCGGTCTGATCGCCGCAACCCTGATGATGAAAAAAGAAGATCTCCCGGAGCTTCCGATGTGGACACCGGGAACAAAGCGTGTGTACATTTCCATGGCGATCCTGCTGGTTTACATGTTGGTGTTGTCCACGGTTGGATTCATCATCCCGTCTGTGATCATGCTGTTTGCGTTCTGCCAGTGGTTCCACAGAGGGGCCGTCTGGAAAAATGCGGTGATCTCCATCGCGGTGATCCTTGTGATCTACTATGTATTCAAAAATTTCCTGAACGTGCCGATCGATTTCGGTATGTTCAGCATATAGGAGGGCTGAGATATGAGTTTCTTTCTTGAAGTTGTACAGTCAGCGTTCAGCCCGATGGTCTTATTCTACATGTTCGCGGGCGTTGCGGCGGGTATCTGCATCGGAGCACTTCCGGGACTGACCGCAACAATGGGTGTAGCACTTCTTCTTCCGCTTACCTTCGGTATGGATGCTACATCCGGTATCTTAATGTTGCTTGGGATTTATGTCGGCGCGATCTACGGTGGATCTATCTCTGCGATCCTCCTTCATACGCCTGGTACACCGGCATCCGCGGCCACAGCCATTGACGGATACCAGTTCTCCAAGCGCGGTGAGGCGGGACGCGCCCTCGGTATTGCGACACTTTCCAGCTATATCGGCGGTGTTGTGAGCTGTCTCTGCTTATGGCTCATCAGCCCGCAGCTCGCAAAGCTTGCGTTAAAGTTCAGCTCGGCTGAGTTCTTCTTACTTGCGGTATTCGGCCTTTGTATCATCGCGAATATCTCCGGCGAGAACATGGCAAAGGGCCTGATCTGCGGGTTCTTAGGAATCTTAACAGCTACCGTCGGTATCGATAGCGTAACAAGCTATATCCGTTTCACAGACAATGCGAACCTTCTCTCCGGTATCCAGTACATTCCGGTCATGATCGGTCTCTTCGCGATGAGCCAGGCCTTCGAGACCATCGAGGATATCTACAGCACCGACGAGATCGATGCGACGGTGACAAGACTTCTCCCGACAAAAGAAGATATGAAGACCATGTTCCGGGTCGCTCCGGTTACCGGTCTCATCGGAACCATCATCGGTATCATCCCCGGTGCAGGTGCCGATATCGGATCCTTCGTTGGATACAACACCGCCCGCGGCATGTCCAAACATCCGGAACTGTTCGGAAAAGGAAGCCCGGAGGCCGTAGCTGCTTCTGAGGGCGGCAACAACGGTGTAACCGGTGGTGCCATGATCCCGATGCTGACACTCGGTGTTCCGGGTGATGCTGTAGCAGCTATCATGATCGGCGCGTTAACGATCCAGGGTCTTACCCCGGGACCGATGCTCTTTAAGACCAACAAGGTTCTCGTTTACACGATCTTCCTTGGAATGTTCGTGGCAAACACCATCATGGTGCTCCTCGGATTCTCCTGTATCCGCCTTTTCACAAAGGTACTCAGCGTTCCGAAGACGCTCCTCACACCGGTCATCTTCATCCTCTGCGTAGTGGGAAGCTATGCGATGAGGAGCAACTTCTACGATGTGGGAACGATGTTGATTGCAGGCGTGATCGGCTGGCTCATGGGTAAAGTAAAGATCCCGACAAGCCCGGCGATTCTCGGCCTGATCTTAGGCCCGATGGCTGAGAAGAACTTCCGCACCGCGCTCTTAAAGTCCAGCGGGAATGTGGGTGTATTCTTTAATACTCCGATCTGCTGGTTCTTCCTGGCCCTGATCGCGGTCACCCTGTTTGGCGCGGTCCGCGGACAAATAAAGAAAAAAGCGGAATAACCGTTAAGAAAAAATGTATAAAAATTCAGGGCACCCTGACCGGGTTTGAAATTAATGTCCAACGGTCAGGGCGCCTTTTTTGGTAAAAAGCTACAAAAATCATGAAAAACCGTATGGAATTGAAAGTATCTTTTGTGAAGACTTTCCATAAAACCATTGACAAGTTGTTCACAAACGTCTACAATATGTCGTGTAAAAATTTCATAAAGAAACCTAAAAAATCGTTAAGAAAGTATTAGGAAAGAGAAAAGGAGTAGTTTTATGAGAAAAAGAGTAGTATCGCTCGCAATGGCAGCAGCTATGGCTCTCTCCCTGACAGCTTGCGGAAGCAGCTCCAGCAAAACAGAGACAACTGCAGCAGCGACAGAGGCAGCAAAAACAGAGACAACTGCAGCAGCTGAGGGGGCAGCAACAGAGGCAGCAGCTTCTGGCGTTGACACATCCGCATGGAAGGATAAAACAGTTACATGTATCGTTCCTTACGATGCAGGCGGCGGTACCGATACAGTTATGCGTGCTTTAGCAGACGCAGCGAAGGGTTCCTTCAAAAACATCTCCGTAGAGAACCGTTCCGGCGGCGGCGGAGCAACCGGTATGCTCGCTGGCGCAAACGCTAAGGCTGATGGCACAACCGTTACCATGATCACAGTAGAGCTTGCAACTCTTGAGGCTATGGGAACAAACGCTGGTCTTACATATTCCATGTTCAAACCGATCATGATGGTAAACAGCGCATGTGCAGCGATCACAGTAAACGCAAAAGATGACCGTTTCAACACGATCGAAGACTTCATCAACTACGCAAAAGAGAACGAGGTTTCCATGGGTAACTCCGGTAACGGCGCGATCTGGCACCTTGCAGCAGCAGGTCTTGCAAAAGAGACAGGCGCTCAGTTCAAACACGTTGCTTACGATGGAGCAGCAGGTGCGATCACAGACCTTCTTGGTGAGCATATTGACGCAGTAGCAGTTTCCTACGCTGAGGTTGCTAACTACGTTGAGTCCGGCGATTTAAAGGTTCTTGCAGTTATGAACGACAAACGTCTTGATTCCATTCCGGACGTTCCGACATGCCAGGAAGCTGGTTACGATGTAGTTCTTGGTACATGGAGAGGTCTTGGTGTTCCGAAGGATACTCCGGACGAGGTTGTTGACCAGCTCTATGAGATCTTCTCTCAGGCAGCACAGTCTGACGCATTCGTTGACTTCATGAACAAGTCCAACAACGTGATCGACGTTCTTGACGGCGCTACATTTGAGGAGCGTATCAAATCTGACCTTGAGACATACACAGCTCTGGTTACAGATCTTGGTCTGAAAGTACAGTAATGTAAACTGACTTAACGGGGAGTGGGAAACCCACACCCCGGTTTTGTCTGCGAGGGCTTTCCCCAGGGAGACCTCTGTGAGACAGTTGTTTTAGAATGGAGTTTCAATATGAGAAAAGGAAATATTATCGCAGGTCTGATCTGCGCAGCTTTAGCTGTTTATGTGATCGTTACCTGTCTTGGCTATCCGAGAGCAGAAGCTTACGGTACAGGCGTTCCGGGTCCGGGACTCTGGCCGGGCATCATCGCAGCACTTCTTCTGATCTGTTCCGTAGGCCTTATCGTCGTTACCCTGATGATGAAAAAAGACCAGTTCCCGGAGCTTCCGATGTGGACACCGGGTACAAAACGTGTATACATTTCCATGGCGATCCTGCTTGTATACATGCTGGTATTATCTACACTTGGATTTATCATCCCGTCAGTGATCATGCTGTTCGCGTTCTGCCAGTGGTTCCATAAAGGCGCTTTCTGGAAAAACGCACTGATCTCCGTGATCGTAGTCCTGGCAATTTACTTTGTTTTCAAGAACTTCCTGAATGTGCCGATCGACTTCGGTATGTTCAGCATTTAAAGAAAGGGGTAGCAGAATGAGTTTCTTTTTAGAAGTATTTCAGAGCGCGTTCAGCCCCATGGTACTGTTCTACATGATCGCAGGCGTAGCAGCCGGAATCTGTATCGGAGCACTGCCGGGACTTACCGCAACTATGGGTGTAGCCCTTCTTCTGCCGCTTACATTCGGTATGGATGCCACAGCAGGTATCCTCATGTTACTTGGAATTTACGTGGGAGCAATCTATGGCGGATCTATTTCCGCGATCCTTTTACATACACCGGGTACACCGGCCTCTGCTGCAACCGCTATTGATGGATATCAGTTCTCCAAGCGCGGTGAGGCAGGACGTGCACTCGGTATCGCAACACTTTCCAGTTATGTGGGCGGTGTTGTCAGCGTTCTCTGCTTATGGCTCATCAGCCCGCAGCTTGCGAAGCTTGCATTAAAGTTCAGCTCTGCTGAGTTCTTCTTACTCGCGGTATTCGGACTCTGTATCATTGCCAACATCTCCGGCGAGAATATGGCAAAGGGCTTGATCTGCGGATTCTTAGGAATCTTAACAGCTACTGTCGGTATCGACAGCGTAACAAGCTACATCCGTTTCACAGACAACGCAAACCTTCTCTCCGGTATCCAGTACATTCCGGTCATGATCGGCCTCTTCGCGATGAGCCAGGCTTTCGAGACCATTGAGGATATCTACAGCACGGATGAGATCGATGCGAGCGTAACAAGACTTCTTCCGACAAAGGAGGATGTGAAGACGATCCTTCGTGTTGCTCCGGTTACGGGCCTCATCGGAACCATGATCGGTATCATCCCTGGTGCCGGTGCCGATATCGGATCCTTCGTTGGATACAACACTGCCCGCGGCATGTCCAAACATCCGGAACAGTTCGGTAAAGGAAGCCCGGAGGCAGTAGCTGCTTCTGAGGGTGGTAACAACGGTGTAACCGGTGGTGCCATGATCCCGATGCTGACACTCGGTGTTCCGGGTGATGCCGTAGCAGCTATCATGATCGGTGCGTTGACGATCCAGGGTCTTACCCCGGGACCGATGCTCTTTAAGACAAACAAGGTCCTCGTTTATACGATCTTCCTTGGAATGTTTGTGGCAAACACCATCATGGTACTCCTCGGATTCTCCTGCATCCGCCTTTTCACAAAGGTATTGAGCGTTCCGAAGACGATCCTTACACCGGTCATTTTCATCCTCTGCGTCGTAGGAAGCTACGCGATGAGAAGTAACTTCTACGATGTGGGAACGATGTTGATTGCAGGCGTGATCGGCTGGCTCATGGGTAAAGTAAAGATCCCGACAAGCCCGGCGATCCTCGGCCTGATCTTAGGGCCGATGGCTGAGAAGAATTTCCGTACCGCACTGTTAAAGTCCAGTGGTAACCCGGTCGTATTCTTCAACACCCCGATCTGCTGGTTCTTTCTTGCCCTGATCGCGTTCACACTGTTTGGTGCGATCCGCGGACAGTTAAAGAAGAAAACAAATTAAAAATTGTGAATTTTTAAGCCGCGTCTGCTCTCCGGTTTTGTGCCGGGGAGAGGGGCGGCTTTTGTAATAGAAAATTTTGAGGAATTTCCTGTATATGGCGAAAGGATGCCGGTTGACAGAAGGCAGGAAAGAATAATGGAAAGACATGGCGCATAAGATTTTGCAAGGCATAATTCGGCGGAGTAAGACATGAGAGGGCAGAAAAACGATGATGTTACCCGGACGGACTCCGCCGGGGTGTTTGCGGACGCATTGGGCGGGGAGACGCTTTTGACGCTCATCGGGACACGGGCGGTACATATTGAAAATTACAGGAGCATTCTTGTATACACGGATACGGAGATCAGAATCCAATGCAGGCACTATATTCTTTCTGTCTCCGGGAAAAAGTTAAAGATCTGCTATTACGATAAAGATGAGATGAAAATATCCGGCCGCCTGGAGGTGATCCGGTTTGAATAGATTTGAAAAATTGTGGGAGGGAAGCGTGAAAGTCCGGATCGATGGGAGAGGGATGGAGCGCTTTTTTAATATCGCGGCGCAGAGAGGGATCGTGATCGAAAAAATCGAGACAAAAGAGATCCCTGCTGCGGAATATGACGGCAATCGGCATGATCGATATGATAACCATGTTGAAAAGAAAGAATTGGAAAAAGAGGACAAGAAACAGGGGAAAACTGTCTGCTTCGAGATATCACCGAGAAACTTTAAACGTCTGAAGCCGATCGCCCGGAAAACAGATGTCCGTCTGCGGATCACGGAAAAGCACGGTTTTCCATTCTGGCTGATCCTGGGCCGCCGCAGAAGTCTCTGGGCCGGAGGTCTGGCAGCCTTTTTTCTGCTGATCTATCTTTCATCTTTTTATGTGTGGGACATTTCCTTTGATGGAAATCATCGTTTTACGGATGAGATGCTGCTGCATTTCATGGACACGATTCCGGTGCAGTGTGGGATGAGAAAAAAAGAGATTTCCTGTGGGGATCTGGAAAAACAGATCCGGAACGCGTTCCCGGAGATCGGCTGGGTATCCGCAGAACTGACCGGCACAAGGCTTACAGTCCATGTGCGGGAAAATGACGGGATCCTGAAGGCGGAGACCGGATCAGATGCGCCCTGTGAGCTCACAGCAGGATCAGATGGCACCGTGACAAAGATCATCGTCCGGAACGGGATTGTCAGGGTGAAAGCCGGGGACGAGGTGAAAACCGGGGATATCCTGGTCTCGGGGAAGCTTCCGATCTACGATGATTCCGAGACACTTGTGAAGACAAACTTAGTCCATGCGGATGCGGAAGTCTACGCAGAAACAACGAGAACGGTTACATGGAAGATCCCGGTTGTGGAGGAGATCCGTGCGGGAACAGGAAAGAAACGCATGGGCGTGTTCTTTAAATTTCTGGATACGGAATTCTGTTTCCTGATGCCGGACCTAAAAAAAGAAAGCAGCTGGGAACTTTTCATGGAAGAATCCCAGCTCAGATTTTCGAAAAATTTTTACCTTCCGGTCTACGGCGGGATCCTCGCTGCCAGGGAATATATTCCCTACGAAAAAGTACTCACAAAATCAGAAGTTTCGGATTCTGCTGACCGGTATTTGAACGAATATATGCAAAATCTCACCGAAAAAGGTATACAAATCCTTGGTAGTGATGTTAAAATAGAGAGAAGTGAATCACACTGGAAGATTCATGGAACACTGACGGTGGTGGAGGACATCGCGAAAGAATCCCCCATGCCGGAAGATCAGGAGGAGATTCAGACAGTAGATGAGCATCATTGAGACAATCATAGACATTCCGGCAGAACATGAGAGGAAGGTCTGCGGACAGTTTGACAGTTATCTGAAAAAAATCGAGCGGACGCTTCACGTATCCATGGTGGCGCGGGACGGGGAGATCAAGGTCATCGGACCAGATCATGCGGTAAAACGCGCGAAGAGCGTATTTTCAACGCTTCTGGAACTCTCGAAGCGGGGCGAAGAGATCGGGGAGCAGAATGTGGATTACGCCCTGGCTCTTTCCTTTGAGGATAAGGACACGGAAATGCTTTCCCTGGACCGCGATATCATCTGTCACACCATAAATGGAAAACCGGTAAAACCGAAGACTCTTGGACAGAAGCAGTATATCGATCTGATCCGGAAAAAGATGATCGTGTTCGGCGTGGGACCTGCGGGAACCGGAAAAACGTATCTTGGCATGTCCATGGCAATCCAGGCCTTTAAGAATGGAGAGGTGGGCAGGATCATCCTGACACGTCCGGCCATCGAGGCGGGAGAGAAATTAGGCTTCCTTCCGGGCGACCTTCAGAGCAAGATCGATCCGTACCTGCGCCCACTTTACGACGCCCTCTACCAGATCATGGGCGCGGACAGCTATCTTCACAATTCAGAGAAAGGCCTGATCGAGGTGGCGCCTCTCGCCTACATGCGCGGACGTACCTTAGATAACGCCTTTATTATCCTGGATGAGGCCCAGAATACGACCCAGGCACAGATGAAAATGTTCCTTACAAGGATCGGTTTCGGTTCCAAGGTCATCATCACCGGCGACCAGTCCCAGAAGGATCTGCCTGCAGGCCAGGTATCCGGCCTCGACGTGGCGCTTAAGGTACTGAAGAATATCAACGATATCGGAATCTGCCGGTTCTCCAACGAGGACGTGGTAAGACATCCGCTTGTCCAGAAGATCGTAAAGGCATATGATGAATATGAAGGCCGTGAGAAACCGGAGAGAAGACCTCGCACGGAACATGGAAAAAGCGGCCGGGAAGGACGGGAACAGAGATGACAGTGACAGTGGAGTACGAAGCGGAGGAAAAACTGGATCTTCCGTACGAAGAGATCATTAAAAACGTGATCGAGGAATCCCTGGATTATGTAGAATGCCCGTATGACGCGGAGGTGAATGTCCTCCTTACGGATAATGCCGGGATCCACCAGATCAACCTTGATATGCGCGGGATTGACAACCCGACAGACGTTTTGTCGTTCCCGATGTGTGATTTTGAGACACCGGGCGACTTTTCCCATCTGGAAGAGACGCCGGAGGAATACTTCGACCCGGATACAGGGGAATTACTTATGGGGGATATCGTAATTTCCGTGGATAAGGTGAAAGAGCAGGCTGAGAAGTATGGCCACTCTCAGACGAGAGAGCTGGCATTCTTAGTAGCGCACAGCATGCTTCATTTATCCGGCTACGACCATATGGAGGATGAGGAGCGGATCCAGATGGAGGACATGCAGAGAGAAATTCTGGAACGGAGGGGTTACAGGAGATGAGAAAACGGGGCAGAGCATTTATTATTGGTATTGGAATCATGATGGCAGCGGCAGCTCTTTCCGGGTGCGGAAAGAAGGCTGAGGAAGCAGCTGTGACAACGGAGGCGCCCACAGAGACGCCGGAAGAGACGAAGACCATCGTTCTTGAGACAGAACCGACGACGGAGGCGGAGACGGAGCCGGAAGGCCCGGAGGAGCGCAAAGAGGTCGACGGAAAGATCCAGAGTTACCTGACCGGTGAGATGGTGGACGTGGCGAAGGCCAACAGACGGCCTGTCGCGGTCATGATGAGCAATGATAAGGCATCCCTGCCTCAGTACGGCATCAACCGGGCAGATGTGGTCTACGAGGCGCCGGTGGAGGGCGATATGAACCGCTACATGGCGATCTTCGAGGACTATGATGATATCGAGCGGATCGGTTCCGTCAGAAGCTGCCGTACCTATTATACATATTTCGCAAGAGAGTACGATGCGATCTATGCCCATTACGGACAGAGCACCTTCGCAGTTCCGTATCTGAAAAGTGTGGACAACATCAACGGTGTCGATGGCACAGGCGGAAATGCGTTCTACCGCACAAAGGACAAGAAGGCACCGCATAACGCCTATACAAGTGGCGCGAAATTAAATAAGACCATCGGCCAGCTGGGCTACCGCACTTCCTACAGCAATACCTACACGGGACATTTCCAGTTCTCAAAGAATGCTTATGTCCCAGCGGAATCCGACGCGAAGGACGCGTACAAGTTCTACCCGTCCTACACGATGAATAATCCGTGGTTCGAGTACAATGAGAGTGACGGAAAGTATCACCGTTTCCAGTACGGCGGAAAGCACAACGGCGACGGCGGGCAGATTGCGGTCAATAATGTCATTTTCCAGTATGTGGAGTGGGGACATTACGCCAGCACCGATTATCTCAATATCAACGTTCACAAGGGTGGAGCGGGTTATGTATTTACAGGCGGAAAGTGCGTTCCTGTGTCCTGGAAGAAGGACGGGGACTTCGGACCGACCCGCTACTATGACTCTGAAGGAAAGGAAGTCATGCTTAACAAAGGAAAGACCTGGATCTGCATTGTAGGCGCAGACAGGTACAGTAAAGCTGAGATTTATGGAAAGTAACAGACAGAAAAAGAAAAAGGAATCCAATTTCGTTGTCCAGGGAAGTATCCTGGCAGTGGCATCTATCGTCGTGAGGATCATCGGAATCGCTTACCGTATTCCGATGATCAACATCATCGGCGATGAAGGAATGGGATATTACGGAACAGCATTTAATGTATACAATATTGCACTGCTTCTCTCATCCTACAGCCTGCCCCTCGCTGTGTCGAAAATGGTTTCCGCGAGACTTGCGGGAAAGCAGTACCGGAACGCAGCGAGAATCTTACGCGCGGCGCTCTGTTATGCCACCATCGTGGGTGCCTTTGCGGCTGCGGTGATCTGGTTCGGTGCTGATTTCTTCGCGAAAGACGTATTTTTTATGCCCTATGCGGCATTCGCGCTAAGGACATTAGCCCCGACGGTATGGATCATGGCCTATCTCGGCGTGTTCCGCGGATATTTCCAGGGACAGGGCACCATGGTGCCCACCGCCTTTTCCCAGGTCTTTGAGCAGATCGTAAACGCCATCGTCAGCGTTGCGGCGGGAAGCTTCCTCTTTAACGAGGCGTTAAAGACAGAAGTGTTAAAGAATCAGACGGGAGACGGATATTCCAACGCCTGGGGCGCTGCCGGCGGCACCATCGGTACAGGTGCGGGCGCGTTTACCGCATTGATCTTCCTGCTGTTTTTATTTGCAGCCTGCGCAAAGATGAGAAAGCGCCAGATCAGGAGAGACCAGACGGAGATCCTGGAGAGCTACAGGGACATCACAAGAATCCTGTTCTTCACGGTAGTTCCGGTCATCTTGAGCTCCGCGATCTACAACTTAAACAGCGTGCTGGACAACGGAATCCTTGCGTACAATTTTAAGACTCTCGGACAGGGGGATGAGTTTGCCTCCATTTGGGGTGTGTATACAGGAAAATACCATCTGCTGATCAACGTGCCGATGGCGATCTCAAATGCCCTTTCTTCCTCTCTGATCCCGTCCGTATCAAGGGCGGTGGCTATGGGAGATAAGAAACTTGTGAGAGGGCGCGTGGCATCCGCGATCCGGTTCTCCTGTATCGTTGCGATCCCGTCTACGGTGGGACTCACGGTGCTTGCGGGACCGGTAAACAACCTTTTGTTCTCCGGGGATAATTCCCTGGCGATCCGGATGACGATTTACGGTTCCCTTGCGGTGGTATTCTACTCCGTGTCCACGGTCACAAACGCGATCCTTCAGGGCATCGATAAAATGCGCCTTCCGATCTTCCACGCGGTGATCTCCCTGGTGCTTCACCTGATCGCCCTGGAGATCATGGCTCTCGGATTCCACATGGGAATCTACAGCATGGTATTCTCGAATATCCTGTTCGCGCTCTTCATGGTCTTGATGAACGCGAGATCAATCCGGAAGCTTCTCGGCTACCGGCAGGAGATGAAGAAAACGGTGATCATTCCGGTGATCGCCTCCGCGGTGATGGGAATCTTCACCTTCGGTTCCTACCAGCTCGCGCATCTCGCGGTGAAGAGCAACGCGATTTCTACGTTGTTTGCGATGATGATCGCAGTAGTTGTTTATGGCGTGCTGCTTATTAAGCTTGGGGCATTGTCCGCGGCAGAGTTAAAGACGATGCCGGGCGGAACGAAGCTCCTGAGAGTGTTCAGAAAACTGCATCTGATGTAGAGGCGGAAAGTACAGAAATAAACCGGGACAGCTGACTGTCAGTGCATGGACAAAAATTTGGTTTTTATGTGTTTAAAAATAGAAAAGAAAGCAGATAATACTTTCAAAGGAGGAATATTCCTATGAAAAAGTATGTATCCTGCTTTCTTTTCTTTTTCTTACTGACATCCGCGAGCTTGATCACATTGTTTCTCATGACGGTCGGGGAGGAAGCCCAGAGGGCGGAAGAGGTACAGATGCAGGAATCTGTGGAGGAACCGGTATTTGCGAAGGAGACAAAAGAGGAGATCCATGTGGTCTTGAATATGGAGCAGGTTGAAAATCAGACCGTGGCGGAGGATGAGGAACGGTATTTCCTTGTGGCGGAGGAAGGTTATCTCATCGTTTATGATAAAGGACAGGAGACCACAGACCTCTTCACCCATATGCCCCTGGCGGAATTCCCGGCGGAGGAGCAGGAGCGGCTGATGACGGGGATCTGGTTTCCGACAATGGCTGAAATTTTCAGTTATCTGGAGTCTTACAGCAGTTAAAATTTCGCCCGGAAAGTCAATTTGAGGTACTTTTTGCCTGAAATGGGTAAGATGCGGAACAGTTACTACTTGAAATTTTTGCGTCAGGTCGATATACTAGTATAAAAATTGTGTAATTGCCTGGCAGGTCTGCGCATTTGCTGCGCTGACTGTGAGAAAACTTGGCGAAATTGTTTGATACTGGGGCAGTAGTCTTAAAGTCTGGAAATCGGTCTCAGATCACAGGAAAAACCGGAGACAGGGAGAAAAAGAATGGCGGAGAACTTTAGAGGACGGAAAGGAATCATTATCGGCGGCGGCGCATCGGGACTTATGGCTGCGATCACGGCGGCAGAGCAGGGCGCGGCTGTTACAGTAATCGAGCACACGGCCCGTCCGGGAAAGAAGATCCTGTCCACAGGAAACGGAAAATGCAATCTGACGAACCTCTATATGGATCCGTCCTTCTACCGGAGCGATGAAAAGGGCTTTTGGGGGACTGCGATCCGAAATTTCCCGCCGAAGGCAGCAGTCGCGTTCTTTCGGAATCTCGGAGTCCTGACCATGGACCGCGGCGGATATGTCTACCCTATGTCCGGTCAGGCGCAGACGGTTCTGGATGCACTTTTAAGGGGTGCGAAAAGAGCCGGCGTTAAGATCGTCACCGGGTGCGAAGTGGAAAAGGCGGGAAGAAAAAAAGAACACTTTGAGGTCACAACGAATCTGGGAACCTTCACAGGGGATTTCCTGATCCTCGCCTGTGGATCGAAGGCAGCAAAGGCTACCGGATCCGACGGCAGCGGCTATGAGCTGGCGAAGCAGTTCGGACACCGGATCATAAAGCCTCTCCCGGCGCTCGTACAGCTCCGCTGTGAGGGAGATCTTCTCCCAAAAGCGTCCGGTGTCCGGGTGGATGCCCTTGTGAGCATCCAGACGGCGGATGGAAAGACGGCAGCAAAGGACCGCGGGGAACTGCAGATTACAGACTACGGAATCTCCGGCATTCCGGTATTTCAGGTGAGCCGGTACGCCGCAAAACTGCTGGACCAGAAAAAGAAAGTTCTGGCATCTTTAAATTTTCTGCCGGATCTTGATGAGACGAAGGTCCGGTATCTCTTGAGAGAACAGCGGGAAGTCCTTTCCGGGGAAACGGCGGAGGACTTTTTAAGCGGTATTTTTAATAAGAAATTAGCGTCGGTGCTTTTGAAGGCGGCGAAGATCCAGACGGACAAAAAAGCGGGTCTTCTGACATCGGAGGAGCTGGAACGTCTGGGTGCCACGATCCGGGAATTTAAGATCCCGGTGAAGGAGACAAATTCCTTTGAACAGGCCCAGATCTGTACCGGTGGTGTCGACACGGCAGAGATAGAAGCGGAGACCATGCAGTCGAAACGTGTTCCCGGCCTTTATATAGTCGGGGAGCTCCTGGATGTAGATGGAATCTGCGGCGGATATAATTTACAGTGGGCATGGTCCTCCGGGTACGCAGCCGGATGCCATGTGGCAGCAGGAATCGTTCCCGGGTATTTAAAAAACAGCCGTGCAGCAGGAAAAACGATGACGTTTTCCGGTGCGGAGGGAAACAGGACCCAGGGAAAACAGGAAAGGAAAAAACATACATATGATCCGGATCAATCAGCTCACACTTCCCGTGGACCACGGGGAAGAGGCCATAAAGAAAAAGGCGGCAAAGCTTCTAAAAGTCGATGAATCGGCGATCGGGGAGATCAGGATCGTCCATAGATCCATCGACGCGAGAAAGAAGCCGCAGCTGTTATTCAGCTATATTGTAGATGTGATGCTCGCGAACAGTAAAAGAGAAGGTACTGTCATCAAAAAGGCGGCGAACAAGAACATCCGGGCCGAAGGCTTCCGTCCATATGCGTACCCGGAGCACGGAACTGCGGAAATGAAAAAGCGCCCGGTGATCATCGGCGCCGGTCCTGCCGGAATGTTCGCGGCCCTGGCACTCTCCGAGAACGGCTGCGCTCCGATCCTTTTGGAGCAGGGAGATGCCGTGGAGGAGAGGACGAAAAGAGTAGAAGATTTCTGGAAGAACGGGGATGAGGCCCTGGATATCCGATCCAACGTCCAGTTCGGAGAGGGCGGAGCCGGAACATTCTCCGACGGAAAGTTAAATACACTGGTAAAGGATACCTCGGGAAGAAACGGGAAAGTTCTCTCCACGTTTGTGGAGATGGGAGCCGATCCTTCGATCCTTTACGACCATGCCCCACATATCGGAACAGATGTGCTGCGGGGTGTGGTTAAAAATATAAGAAACCGGATCATCGCCGGCGGCGGAGAGGTGCATTTCCGGACGGAAGTCACGAAAATTCTGGAAGAGAATGGAAGAGTCACCGGCGTGATGACTGCAGATGGCGCTGTGATTGAGACAGATCATGTGATCCTGTCCGTAGGACACAGTGCGAGAGACCTGTTCGCGGAGCTTGATCGGATGAAGGTCTTTATGGAACCGAAGCCGTTCGCGGTGGGACTCCGGATCCAGCACCCCCAGGCGCAGATCAATAAGAACCAGTATGGAATGGAGGACGCCGGAAAGCTCGGAGCGGCGCCCTATAAAGTGACGGCAAAGACCACCAGTGGCCGCGGTGTGTATTCATTCTGCATGTGCCCGGGCGGAATGGTGGTGAACGCGTCCTCAGAAAAGGGACATCTCGCTGTCAATGGAATGAGCAATTTTAAGAGAGACAGCGGTATCGCGAACAGTGCCCTGATTGTGGCCATCACCCCGGCGGATTTCCCGGAAGCAGGACCTTTGGGCGGCATCGCGTTCCAGAGAAGCCTGGAAGAGCGTGCGTTCGCCCTCGGCGGAGGAAAGATCCCGATCCAGCTCTACGGCGATTTCGCCGCGAACCGACCGACGGTGGCCCTGGGAGACGTAAATCCTGTGTTTTGCGGAGGTTTCTCCTTCGCGAACTTGCGGGAGCTGATGCCAGAGGCCTTAAACGGAGCGTTTCTGGAAGGAATGGAACAGTTCGGAAGACGGATCAAAGGGTTTGACCGTGCCGATGCTGTCCTTGCGGGAATCGAGAGCCGTACGTCATCACCGCTCAGGATCTGCCGCGATGAGAGCCTTCAGAGCAGTTTGAAAGGGCTTTATCCATGCGGCGAGGGAGCCGGGTACGCCGGGGGGATCACATCGGCGGCCATGGACGGCCTGAAGGTTGCGGAAGAGATCATAAAGCGATATGCGGCGGTCAGGTAGTCAAACGTAAACAGTCAGCAGTGCGTTAAATAGCACTGAGGATTCCGCTGAAAGGAGACTTTTCATATGACAGAGAGAGAATTATTAAAAGATAAAAAGAGAATCGTGATCAAGATCGGATCTTCTTCACTGACACACGCGGAGACAGGCGATCTGAATCTTGCAAAGATCGAGAAGCTTGTCCGCATCATCAGTGACATGAGAGGCATGGGAAAAGAAGTGATCCTTGTTTCCTCCGGTGCCATCGCCACAGGACGCCAGACTCTCGGCGGAAAGAAACCGGAGACGGTTGCCGAGAAACAGGCATACGCAGCTGTGGGCCAGGCACGTCTCATGATGGTGTACCAGAAGCTTTTCTCCGAGTACAACCAGACTGCGGCACAGATCCTGATCACAAAGGCGACGATCCTGGATGATACCTCCCGCACGAACGCGAAGAACACGTTCAATGAACTTTTAAAGCTCGGAACGGTGCCGATCGTAAATGAGAACGATACCGTATCTACATATGAAATTAAATTCGGTGATAACGACAGACTGTCTGCCATCGTTGCAGCCCTCGTGGAAGGCGACCTGCTATTCCTTCTCTCCGATATCGACGGCCTCTACACCGACGATCCGAAGAAAAACCCGGACGCGAAGTTCATCAGCCAGGTGGATGATCTTACCGATGAATTTATGGCTATGGGTAAGGGAACCACAGGAAGTGACGTGGGAACCGGTGGAATGGCGACGAAGCTCCATGCGGCAAAGATCGCGACGGAGAGCGGAGCCGACATGGTGATCGCCAACGCGGACGATCTGGAAGTTATGTGGCGGATCTTAAAGGGCGAGGAGATCGGAACGCTCTTTAAAGCGAATAAGAGCAGTGAATTTGCGCTGTTGGATTATATCCAGAGCATTCACGCGTAATATGGGCTCTGAAAAGAAACTGAGAGGACAAGAGAAACAAATATGAAACAGGAACAGATCGACAGAATCAATGAGCTTTACCATAAATCCCAGGCCGTAGGACTTACGGACGCGGAAAAAGAGGAACAGGCAGCTTTGAGAAAACAGTATGTTGCCGATATCAAGGCGAGCCTCAGAGGCCATTTAAACAATATCTCCATCGTTGAGAAGGATGGCTCCGTGACAGATCTTGGAAAGAAATACGGAAATGTTGGAAAAACAGAAAGCTGATCTTAGAAAAGAAATACGAGGCCAGTTAAGGTTACTGCCGGAGGAAGAAAAAGAGATTCTGGATTGCCAGATCGCGGAGCGGGTCCTGACTCTTCCCGCGGTCACTGATGCCGGGGCAGTTTACGGATATGCGTCTTTAAACTGGGAGACTGGGACTGCGGAGATCTTAAAAGAGCTTTGGAAGAAAAAATGCATTGTCTGCCTTCCAAGAGTCATGGGTGAGACAATGGAGTTTTTCGTGACTGACTCAGAGGATGATCTCACTGAGGGCGCGTTTCACATTATGGAGCCTAAGAACGGATGCCGGAGCGCAGAGGAGTACCATTCGGAAATAGCTTCGGAAAAGATGGACCAGGAATTTCATCAGAAATCCAGGTATATTTTTCCGACAGCACCGATCCTGGTGCCGGGCATGGGATTTACGGAAAACGGCGTCCGCCTTGGAAAAGGCGGCGGATATTATGACCGGTATCTGGAGACGCATCCCGGTCATAAGACCATTGCCCTGGCATACGAGTTCCAGATCCTTCATGAGCTCCCGGCGGAGCCGTATGACAAGAGCGTGGATATGATCGTGACAGAAAAACGGGTGATCCGGTGCAGCATTAAGTAACAACATACAGACTGATATTTTTTGGACCGAAAATACCGTATGATACATTGCATGATCAGGCTCATAAATCAGGGAGGAAACAGTCATGTTAATAGAAATCGGACAGAAAGCAAAAGAAACTTCCTATATCCTCGGAAAAATGGGGACAGACTTAAAGAACGCGGGACTTCTGGCTGCGGCCCAGGAGATCTTGGATGAAGAGGATGAGATCTTAAAAGCCAACGCGGCGGATGTCGCAAAAGCGAAAGAAAGAGGAATGGCTCCGGGACTTGTGGACCGCCTGGAGCTGAACCACAAGCGGATCGAGGGAATCGTGGAGGGCATGCGCCAGGTCGTAGGTCTCGAGGATCCGGTGGGAGAGGTGATCTCCATGAAGAGGCGCCCGAACGGACTCTTGATCGGCCAGAAACGGGTGCCCTTCGGTGTTATCGGAATCATCTACGAGGCGAGACCGAACGTTACGGCAGATGCTTTTGCGCTCTGCTTTAAGACGGGAAATGCTGTGATCCTTCGCGGCGGCAGCGACGCGTTGGAATCCAACAAAGCCATCGTCACAGCGATCAGGAATGGTTTAAAGAAGGAAGGAATCCCGGAGGATGCCATCTCCCTGATTGAGGACACAAGCCATGAGACCGCGAGAGAGTTCATGCGGATGAACGGATATCTCGACGTCCTGATCCCGAGAGGCGGGGCAGGTCTGATCCGTACCGTTGTGGAGAACAGCACGGTTCCGGTGATCGAGACGGGTACCGGAAACTGTCATATCTATGTGGACGAGAGCGCAGATTTCGATATGGCGTTAGATATCATCTTTAATGCGAAGACCCAGAGGATCGGTGTCTGCAACGCCTGCGAATCCACCTTGGTACATAGAAAGATCGCAAAGGAATTCCTGCCGCTGATGAAAAAGCGTCTCGATGAGAAAAACGTGGAGATACGCGCTGACGAGGGTGCCCGCTCCATCGTGCCGGAATTTACGGCGGCCACAGAGGAAGACTGGGGAAAAGAGTACCTGGATTATATTCTTTCCTGCAAGATCGTGGACTCCGTGGATGAGGCTATCGCCCATATCAACCGGTACAATACGGGACATTCCGAGGCCATCGTGACAAAGGACTACGAGAACGCCCAGAAATTCTTAAATGAGGTGGATGCGGCGGCAGTTTATGTCAATGCCTCCACGAGATTTACTGACGGATTTGAGTTCGGCTTCGGCGCTGAGATCGGTATCAGCACCCAGAAGCTCCATGCGAGAGGACCGATGGGACTTCTGGCGCTGACATCCACGAAGTATATTATTTACGGGGATGGACAGATCCGCAAATAGAAATACAGGCTGTAAAGCATTCCGGCGGATTTCCGCTGACGTTGGTCATGGGCGGAGAAGTAAAAAACAACGTAACTGTTCAGTAGGTCTGCGCACTTGCTGCGCTGACCGTAAGAAAACATAGGCTGGAAGGCAAAAATCCCATCAGCGAAGCTGATCTGGAATGGATTTTTGCACGTAACTATGAAGGTACTGAATAGCTACAAAACAACAAGGTTGCATTTTCGGGGAATCTTGGGTATAATCATTCGGGACAGTTCAGCCAGGGACGTTTATGCCAAAAAGAGAACGGCTGAACATAAAGGTTTATAAAAATAGTTGGAGAAATATCAGAATGACAGATAAAAATATTATCGCAGGTGCCCCGACAGAGGAACCTGCGAGACAGCAGTACTTTATGGAACAGGTGAAGAAGCTCGTGGAGGCGGAGAGCGCGAAAAAAGGCCGTCCGCTCACCTGTTTTATCAACACCTTCGGGTGCCAGATGAATGCCAGAGACTCCGAAAAACTCCTTGGAATCTTAAAGGAAGCCGGTTATGAGGAGGGAACCGATGAGAATTCAGATTTCGTCCTCTACAATACATGCACCGTTCGTGAGAACGCGAACTTAAAGGTTTATGGCCGCCTTGGATATTTAAGCGGTGTAAAGAGAAAGAACCCGGATATGATGATCGCCCTCTGCGGCTGCATGATGCAGGAGCCGGAGGTAGTCGCAAAGATCAAGAAGAGCTACCGCCATGTGGACCTGATCTTCGGAACCCACAATATCTTCAAGCTTGCGGAGCTGCTCTACGAGCGCTTCATGGAGAAGAAGATGGTGGTCGATGTATGGGAAGGAACAAACGAGATCGTGGAGGAACTCCCGATCGAGAGAAAGTATCCGTTCAAATCCGGTGTCAACATCATGTTCGGCTGCAATAACTTCTGCAGCTACTGCATCGTGCCGTATGTGCGCGGACGCGAGAGAAGCAGGGAGCCGGAAGATATTATTAAGGAGATCGAGGGACTGGTGGCTGACGGTGTCGTGGAAGTCATGCTTCTGGGACAGAACGTCAACTCCTACGGAAAGAATCTGGAAAATCCGATCACATTTGCGGAACTCCTGAGAAGAGTGGAAAAGATCGAAGGTCTTGAGCGGATCCGTTTCATGACCTCCCACCCGAAGGATCTCTCCGATGAGCTCATCGGGACCATGAAGAACTCCAAAAAGATCTGCAGCCATTTACATCTGCCGCTTCAGTCCGGCAGCAGCGAGATCTTGAAGAGAATGAACCGCAAATACTCGAAGGAACAGTACCTCGCCCTGGTGGAGAAGCTCCGTGCGGCGATGCCGGATATTTCCCTGACCACCGATATCATCGTGGGATTCCCGGGAGAGACAGAGGAGGACTTCGAGGAGACCATGGATGTGGTGAGAAAAGTGCGTTACGACAGTGCTTTCACCTTCATCTACTCCAAACGTACCGGAACACCGGCGGCTACTATGCCAAACCAGGTTCCGGAGGACGTGGTAAAGAACCGTTTCGACCGCCTGCTTAAGGAGGTCCAGGACATCGCGGCTGAGGTCGTAAAGCGCCACGAGGGAACAGTACAAAAAGTCCTTGTGGAGGAGATCGATACTCACGAGGCAGGCTTTGTGACAGGAAGACTTTCCAACAACACAGTCGTACATTTCGCTGGAGACGCATCTCTGATCGGAAAGATCGTTAATGTCTCCTTGGACGAGACAAAGGGATTCTACTATATGGGATCTCTTGTAAAATAAGATGAAACACATGTGACGCCCGGAGCCGAGTGCTTCGGGCGCTGTGGGCATGTTAAGGAATAGGAGAAAAGACGTGGGACAGATTTCACCAATGATGACACATTATCTCGAAACAAAAAAACAGTATCCGGACTGTATCCTTTTTTACCGGTTGGGTGATTTCTACGAGATGTTTTTTGAGGATGCCAAGACGGTTTCAAGAGAACTGGAACTGACACTGACGGGAAAGGACTGCGGCCTGGAAGAGCGGGCACCGATGTGCGGTGTGCCATTCCACGCGGTGGAAGGTTATCTCACGAGACTTGTCCAGAAAGGCTATAAGGTCGCTATCGCGGAGCAGATGGAGGACCCGAAGCTCGCAAAGGGCCTCGTAAAGCGCGAAGTCATCCGCGTTGTGACACCGGGAACCATCACGAGCTCCCAGGCCCTGGATGAGACAAAGAACAACTACCTGATGGCGGTTGTGTATACTGGAAACAATTACGGAATTGCGACGGTCGACATTACGACCGGCGATTTTTTTGTTACAGAAGTGACGAGCGAGCGGGCACTGCTTGATGAGATCAATAAGTTCACACCGTCGGAGCTCGTGTGCAACGAGGCACTCTTTATGTCCGGGCTGGACATGGATGAGTTAAAAGAACGGTATCATTTTGCCGTGACCGCCCTGGAAAACAGGTTTTTCTCGGACGATGACTGCAGAAAGATCTTAAAAGAGCACTTCCATGTGATGAGTCTGGAAGGACTGGGCCTGGGCGACTACGAGAACGGAATGATCGCCTCCGGTGCTGTTCTTCAGTACCTCTATGAGACGCAGAAGAATGACCTGTCCCATCTGACGAAGATCACACCGTATACGACAGGTCAGTTCATGATGATCGACACCTCCACGAGACGAAATCTGGAGTTAGTTGATACCTTAAGGGAAAAACAGAAGCGCGGATCCCTGCTCTGGGTTCTCGATAAGACAAAGACGGCCATGGGAGCGAGACTTCTCCGTTCTTTTATTGAACAGCCGCTGATCGATAAAGAGGAGATCGAGCGCCGTCAGCAGGCCATCGAGGAACTGAACATGAACTATATTTCCAGGGAGGAGATCCGGGAATACTTAAATTCCGTCTACGACCTGGAACGCCTCATGGGCCGCATTAGTTACAAGACAGCGAACCCGAGAGACCTTCTCTCCTTTAAGAATTCCCTGGAGATGCTGCCGTATATCAAAGATATTCTCGGAGAATTCTCCTGCGAGCTCTTAAAAAAGATGAATGAGGACCTGGACCCGCTCCGGGACCTCTATGAGCTGATCGACCGCTCCATTGTCGACGAGCCGCCGATCACGGTCCGCGAGGGAAACATCATCAAGGACGGATACAGCGAGGAAGCCGACAAGTACCGGAAGGCGAAGACTGAGGGGAAGGCATGGCTGGCGGATCTTGAGACGGAGGAGAAGGAAAAGACAGGGATTAAAAATCTGAAGATCAAGTACAACAAGGTGTTCGGCTACTATTTTGAGGTGACGAACTCCTTCAAGGACTTAGTTCCGGAGTACTTTATCCGTAAACAGACGCTGACAAACGCAGAGCGGTACACCACAGACCGCCTGAAAGAGCTGGAAGACATCATCATGGGCGCGGAGGACCGCCTCTACACCTTAGAGTATGACCTGTTCTGCGACGTGCGTGATCAGATCGCGGCGGAAGTCCTGCGGATCCAGAGTACCGCGAAGGCTATTGCGGGCATTGACGTGTTCACATCCCTGTCCACGGTGTCCATGAGAAATAACTATGTGAAGCCGAAGATCAACGAAAAAGGCGTTATCAACATCAAGAACGGACGCCATCCGGTGGTTGAGAAGATGATCAAGGACAGTCTGTTTGTCGCAAATGATACATATCTGGACAATGGAAAGAACAGGATCTCCGTCATCACGGGACCGAACATGGCCGGTAAGTCCACCTATATGAGACAGACAGCCCTCATCGTCCTCATGGCACAGATCGGAAGCTTTGTCCCGGCAGACGAGGCTAACATTGGAATCTGCGACAGGATCTTTACGAGAGTCGGCGCCTCCGATGACCTGGCTTCCGGCCAGAGTACGTTTATGGTTGAGATGACAGAGGTGGCGAATATCCTGAGAAACGCCACAAAGAACAGTCTTCTTGTCCTCGATGAGATCGGCCGAGGTACGAGTACCTTCGATGGCCTGTCCATTGCCTGGGCGGTCATCGAGCACATCAGCAACCCGAAGATCCTCGGCGCGAAGACATTGTTTGCGACTCATTACCATGAGCTCACGGAACTTGAGGGAACCATAAGCGGAGTTAACAACTACTGTATCGCCGTTAAGGAACAGGGGGACGATATCGTGTTCCTCAGAAAGATTGTAAAGGGCGGAGCAGACAAGAGTTACGGAATCCAGGTAGCGAAGCTTGCGGGAGTACCGGAGCCGGTCATCGCCCGTGCGAAGGAACTCGTGGAGGAGCTTGCCAGCGCCGACATCACGGCCCAGGCAAAGGAGATCGCCCAGATGAGTGCGTCCCCGCAGCACAAGGCGGTGGCGAAGCCGGACGAGGTGGATCTCAACCAGATGTCCATCTTTGACACGGTGAAGGACGACGATATCATAAAAGAACTCGGGGATCTGGAGCTTTCCAGCATGACCCCGATCGATGCGTTGAATACGCTGTACAGACTGCAGACGAAGCTTAAGAACCGCTGGCAGTAATGATACGAAAAAACCTTGTGGGTGCGGGTTTTCGCATGAAACGGCGTGAAAGACAAATACCGGCGAGGGTAAAATATGAAAGAGAGGGAGAGAGACTATGCCGATTCAGGTGCTGGATCAGAGTACGATCAACCAGATCGCTGCGGGAGAGGTTGTGGAGCGGCCTGCTTCCGTGGTGAAAGAGTTAATGGAAAACGCCATTGATGCCGGTTCCACGGCGATCACCGTGGAGATCCGTCAGGGCGGCATCGGGTTTATCCGGATCACGGACAATGGATGCGGGATCAAAAAGGAAGAGCTTCCGTTAGCGTTTCTTCGCCACTCCACCAGTAAGATCCGGACAGCGGAAGATCTGCTCACGGTCTCTTCCCTTGGATTCCGCGGCGAGGCACTTTCCAGTATCGCGGCCGTCTCTCAGGTGGAACTGATCACAAAGACCTCTGGCAGCCTCACGGGATCCAGATACAGGATCGAAGGCGGCGAGGAGAAAGGCCTTGAGGAGATCGGCGCGCCGGACGGAACCACATTTATCTCCAGGAACCTCTTTTTCAACACACCTGCCAGACGGAAATTTTTGAAGACGGAGACCACGGAAGGGGCACACGTGACAGATCTCGTGGAAAAGATCGCCCTGTCCCACCCAGAGATCTCCATCCGGCTTATCGTGAATAACCAGAGCCGTCTCCACACCTCGGGGAATCACAACCTGAAAGACATTATCTACACCGTCTACGGGCGGGAGATCGCGGCAAACCTTCTCCCGGTGGAGGTGTCAAACGGAATCGTGAAGATCTCCGGATTTATCGGAAAGCCGGTGATCGCCCGGGGAAACAGAAATTTTGAGAATTATTTCATCAACGGGCGGTACATTAAGAGCGGACTCGTGTCCAAGGCCATCGAGGACGGGTACAAGAGCTATATGATGCAGCACAAATATCCCTTCACGCTGCTGCACCTCACCGTGGAGCCGGAGTTTATCGATGTGAACGTACATCCGTCAAAGATGGAGCTTCGCTTCAAGGACGGCGAGAACATGTACCGGGTGATCTGCCAGGCGGTGGTGGACGCCCTTTCCGGGAAAGAATTGATTCCGAACGTGAGCCTCATGTCGGAGCGGGAAGAGCGCGAGCTTGAGAAAAAAGAGACTGCCGCGGCGGGAAATCCGATCCCGGGAAGCGGGATGAGTGAGCCCGTAAAGAACGCCCGCGGTCCGGAACCTTTTGAGCACCGGCGCATGGAAGCCATGGGCATCCGCGAGGAACGACCGGCCTACGGGGAGAAGAAGCAGAAGAGCGAATGGATCCTGCCGCCGAAACCGCTGACAAGGGAACTGCCGCCGGAACGCGCACAGGCACAGCAGCCAAACGAGACAGGAGCGGCAGCGATGCCTGCGGCTTTGGAAGAGAAAGCTCCGGAGACGACAGGTGCGGCTTTGGCTGCGAAGAAAGCGGTCCCGGCTGAGAAAGAAGCACCTCTGGCAGAGAAGGAAGCGCTTCCTAAGCAGATGGAAATGTTCGACAACCGCCTTCTCTCGGAAACCGCGAGAAAGCGCCACCGTCTGATCGGCCAGGTCTTCGAAACTTACTGGCTTGTGGAGTACGACGGCAGTCTCTACATTATTGACCAGCATGCCGCCCACGAGAAGGTCCTCTTCGAGAAGAACTTCGCGTCCCTAAAGACGAGGGAATACACCTCCCAGCTCGTGAGCCCGCCGATCATCCTGACACTTTCCTTACAGGAGGCGGATCTCTTAAAACGCCACATGAAGGTGTTTACGGACATCGGCTTCGAGATCGAGCCTTTCGGCGGAAACGAGTACGCGGTGCGGGCGGTGCCGGACAATCTGTTCTCCCTGGCGAAAAAGGACCTTCTGATGGAACTCATCGACGGACTCTCCGATGAGAGTATGGGAAAGAATGTGGAGTCCATCTACGACCGGATCGCCACCATGTCCTGCAAGGCGGCGGTAAAGGGAAACAACGAGCTGTCCTTCGCCGAAGCGGATAAGCTCATCGATGAACTGTTAAAACTGGAGAATCCATATAACTGCCCGCACGGAAGACCGACGATCGTCGCGATCAGCAAATATGAGATGGAAAAGAAATTCAAGAGGATCATATAATGAAAAAGCCTTTGATCATAATCACCGGGCCGACGGCATCCGGAAAGACCGCCCTGTCGGTGGAACTCGCGAAAAAGGTCGGCGGCGAGATCATCAGCGCCGATTCCATGCAGGTGTACCGCCACATGGATATCGGTTCCGCAAAGGTGACGAAGGAGGAGATGGACGGTGTCAGACATCACCTGATCGATGTTCTGGATCCGTGGGATGAATTTAACGTGGTCGTTTTCCAGAGACTCGCAAAGCAGGCCATGGAGGAGATCTACGCCGCCGGACATATCCCGATCATCGCTGGAGGCACCGGCTTTTATATCCAGGCACTGGTGAACGATATCGATTTTACGGAAAATGACAGTGATACGGGATACAGGGAAGAATTGGAGTGTCTGGCGGCAGAAAAAGGCGCGTCCTGCCTTCACGATATGTTAAAGGAAGTGGACCCGGAGTCCGCAGAGGCGATCCACGAGAACAACGTGAAGCGTGTAATCCGCGCCCTGGAGTTTTACAAGAAAACCGGGACAAAGATATCCGAACATAACGAGGCGGAGCGGCAGAAAGAATCGCCATACAACTTCGCTTACTATGTACTGAACATGGATCGCGAACGCCTGTATCAGAGGATCGACCTGCGGGTGGATCTCATGATGAAGAACGGCCTGTTAGCGGAAGTGGAAAAGTTGAAGGAGATGGGCTGCACGAGAGATATGGTGTCCATGCAGGGGCTTGGATACAAAGAGATCCTGGATGCCCTGGATGGAACGATCTCCTTAGATGAGGCGGTCTACATCATTAAGCGCGACACCAGACACTTCGCGAAGCGCCAGCTCACCTGGTTTAAGAGAGAAAAAGAAGTTACCTGGGTGGATCAGGGAAACTTTGATTTTGATAGAGAAAAGATCCTCGTGTGGATGCTTGAGGATCTGCGCGAAAGAAACATTATGGCAGTTAGAAAAAAGGAGAAATCATGGAACTTATAAAGATGTACGGAGAGCTTGGAATCTCTGAGAAGGTTTTAAATTATGGAAGAGAGATCGAGAAAAGCCTGCACGACCGTTTCGAGGCCATCGATAAGACAGCAGAATACAATCAGTTAAAGGTCATTAAAGCCATGCAGGAGGCGAGAGTCAGCGATATCCATTTCGCCGGAACTACGGGATACGGCTACAATGACCTTGGACGTGACACGTTGGAGGAAGTCTATGCGAAGGCATTCCACGGCGAGGACGCCCTTGTCCGCCCACAGCTGATCTCCGGAACCCATGCGCTTACCATTGCTCTTTCCGGAAATCTCCGCCCGGGTGATGAGATCCTTTCCCCGGTAGGAAAACCGTACGATACTTTAGAGGAAGTCATCGGAATCCGTGATTCTGTCGGTTCCTTAAAGGAGTTCGGCATTACCTACAGCCAGGTGGATCTTCTTCCGAACGGTGATTTCGACTTTGAGAACATCAAAAAAGCTATCAATGAGCGAACAAAACTCATCGAGATCCAGCGCTCCAAGGGATATGCCACAAGACCAACCTTATCCGTAAAGCGTATCGGCGAGCTGATCTCCTTTATCAAGTCTATCAAGCCGGATGTGATCTGCATGGTAGATAACTGCTACGGCGAGTTCGTGGAGGAGATGGAGCCGACAGATGTGGGAGCGGACATGATCGTCGGTTCCTTAATTAAGAACCCGGGCGGCGGACTTGCCCCGATCGGCGGCTATATCGTCGGACGCAGGGACTGCGTGGAGCGGGCGGCATACCGCCTGACAGCTCCGGGTCTCGGAAAAGAGGTTGGTGCCAGCCTCGGTGTCAGCCAGTCTCTCTACCAGGGACTTTTCCTGTCTCCGACCGTTGTTGCGGGTGCATTAAAGGGCGCGATTTTCGCAGCAAACGTGTACGAGAAGCTGGGCTTCGGCGTCGTTCCGAACGGCACTGAGAGTCGTCACGATATCATCCAGGCCATCACCTTCGGAACACCGGAAGGCGTCATCAAGTTCTGCGAGGGCATCCAGGCGGCAGCGCCGGTGGACAGCTTCGTGACTCCGGAGCCGTGGGCGATGCCGGGATACGATTCTGATGTCATCATGGCAGCAGGAGCGTTCGTTCAGGGGTCCTCAATCGAACTTTCCGCAGACGGTCCGATCAAGCCGCCGTACGCGGTATACTTCCAGGGCGGACTCACATGGTATCATGCGAAGCTCGGTATCTTAATGTCCCTTCAGAAGTTAGTGGATGCAGGGATCGTGACACTGTAAGAGTGTGAACTTTTTCTTAACTCATTGTTTTTGGGCGTGAAATATGCTAAAATTTCCTGCATAGGCGAAACAAACAGCCGCCGGGACTGATGATCATGCGCAGTTCCAGCGATCGAGAGGAATGAAACAGTATGAAGAGTAAAAGTTCCTGGGCGCTGCTTCTCCTTCTGCTTTCCGGAATCGTTTTGGGAGGCTTTATCGGGGAGATGACAGCGAAGGTGCCGGGACTTTCCTGGTTGAATTTTGGAGAATCCTTTGGTCTTAACGATCCACTGATCCTTAACCTCGGGATCCTCGTGATCACGTTCGGACTCAGCATCCGGATCACGATGGCGAGCATCATCGGCGTGATCATTGCAATTTTAATTTACCATTTTCTGTAGGAAAAGGGGACATCTGCCGTATCGTGTACTTGGAGAGACAGGAAAGGCGGAATGTCAGTATGGAAAAGAAAAATGGAAAGACAATGAAGGGGCTTCCGATCTCAGAACGCCCCTATGAGAAGGTGCTGGAGAAAGGTCCGGTATCCCTCTCGGACGCGGAGCTTCTCTCCGTGATCCTGCGCTCCGGGACGAAAAATATCCCGGTGCGGGACATGGCGGAGGAAATCTTAAATGCCGGAAATCCGCCGGGACTCGCAGGACTTCTCCATGGAACAGTGGAAGACTATAAGGAGATCCGCGGTGTCGGTGAGGTGAAGGCGATCCAGCTTGCCTGTATCGGAGAACTCTCCGCCAGAATCTGGAAGGCGGCGGCATCGGAGAAGACCATCGTCTTTGACGCACCGTCGAAAGTGGCGGCTTTTTATATGGAGGAAATGCGCCATTTAGAGCAGGAGAACTTAAAGCTTCTGCTCCTGAACACGAAAAATATTCTGTTGAGGGACATTACAGTCTCCAGGGGAACGGTGAACGCATCCTGCGCGACACCGCGGGAGATCTATATCGAGGCGCTGCGCTTCAGGGCCTGCGGGATCATCCTGCTCCACAACCATCCCAGCGGGGACCCGGCACCCAGCCGGGAAGACTGCCTCTTCACAGAACGGGTCCGGGAAGCAGGGAAACTCATGGGAATCCCGCTTTTAGACCATATCATTATCGGAGATAATTCCTATGTGAGCCTTAGAGAACGGGGAATTTTTGAAACATGAAAAACAATACGAAATATTTTCTATTTGGACTGTCGCTTCTCTGCGTCTGCATGATCGGAATCACGACCATCAAGGGAAGCATCTTAAACCCGCTGAGAACCGCGGTGGGCTATGTGCTGGTGCCGATCCAGTCCGGCGTGAACCGGGTTGGCGGCGGCCTCTACAATGAACTGAGCAGTGTCGGAAAGCTTAAGACGGCACTGGCGGAGAATGAGACCTTAAAGACGAGAGTGGATGAACTGACGGAGGAGAACACGAGACTCCGCTCCGAACAGTTTGAGTTAGAGCGTTTAAGAAGCCTCTACGAACTGGATCAGGAGTACATGCAGTACCATAAGATCGGTGCCCGGATCATCGCAAAGGACTCCAGCTCCTGGTTTTCCGTATTTCGCATCGACAAAGGGTCTGATGACGGAATCAAGGAGGACATGAATGTCATCGCAGGCGGCGGTCTTGTTGGCATCGTCACAGACGTGGGCGCGAACTACGCCACGGTCCGCTCCATCATTGATGATTCCAGCCGTGTGAGTGCCATGGCACAGCAGTCCGGGGACTCCTGCATCGTGGCAGGTGATCTGCAGCTCTTTAAAGAGGGCCGCTTAAAGCTTTCTTACATGGAAAAGGACGATGATATCAAGGACGGCGACATGATCGTCACCTCTAATATCAGCGGAAAGTTCCTGCCGGGGATCCTCGTGGGGTATGCGACGGACATCACGGTGGATTACAACGACAACCTGACGAAATCGGGATACCTGATCCCTGCCGCGAGATTCGACAGACTTCAGGAGGTCCTGGTGATCACAGACTTAAAGGATGCGGGGCCGGAGATCAATGAATAGCAATATGAAGCGGATCATCGCGAGTTTTCTGCTGGTGATCCTGGCATTTATCGTGCAGACATGTATTTTCCCGCTGCTGCCGTTCCTGGCGGTATACCCAAACCTCATGGTGATCCTGGTGTTCTCCTTTGGATTTATCAGGGGAAGCGCATGGGGGATGGGCTACGGTCTGATCGTAGGACTTTTGATGGATCTGTCATCCGGAGGTCCTTTGGGGTTCCATACGCTTGTCTTTATCTGGATGGGCTATGTAAACGGAATCTGTACAAAATACTATTATGAGGACTATATTACGCTGCCGCTGGTGCTTTCGGCGCTGAACGAAGTATTTTATAATTTCTATCTTTATGTATTCGGCTTCCTGGTGCGGGGAAGATTACATTTCGGTTATTATTTTATCAATATTATCCTGCCGGAGACGATCTTCACCGTTGTGACAACACTGATCCTGTACCGGCTGTTCCTGTATATCAGCCGCAAACTGGAAGAGATGGAAAAAAGGAGAGACACAACGATTGTTTAACGATTTTTCTGAGATCCTGAAAGAGTTTTTGAAAAAGCTGCTGTCGTCAAGACTTGTGATCCTGTCGGTGGTATTTGTGGGCCTTTATGCGATCCTGGGCATGCGCCTGTTCAAGCTGCAGATCATTGAGGGAGAGCAGTTCCAGGAAAACTATATGGCAAAGACGGAGAAAAAGATCAGTCTTACCGGTACCCGTGGAAATATTTATGACAGAAACGGGAATGTTCTTGCATATAATAAACTGTCGTACAATGTGACGCTTCAGGATAACGGAGATTACAAGAGATCCAATGACAGAAACCGGATGCTTTTAGAGCTTGTCCGGATTTTGAACCGCCATGGCGAGAGCGTGGAAGGTGATTTTTCCATTGGATATGATTCCTCCGGCGAGATGATCTTCACGACAACCAGTGAGACGGCAAGAAGACGTTTCCTGAGCGATTACTACGGATTAAAAAAGACGGACGAGCTGGATGACGCGGAAGGAAAATATCCTTCCGATGTGACGGCGAGGGAAGTCTTTGACGACAGGGTGGAGTACTACGGTCTTGACCAGCTGAAGGATGACAACGGAGCTCCTATCGAGTTCACCGACGAGGAAGCTCTCGGGATCATCAACATCCGCTACACGATGGGACTCACTGCATACCGGAAATATGAGTCCACGACGATCGCCTCCGATGTCAGCAAGGAGACCATGACGGATATCCTGGAAAACTCCGGAAACTTAAAGGGTGCAGAAATCGAGGAATCCACGATCCGTGTATACAATGATAGTGTATATTTTGCGCCGATCATCGGCTATATCGGAAAAGTCTGGGATGATGAGCTCGAAAAACTGCGGGAGACGAACCCGGATTACGAGCTGACAGACCTTGTGGGTAAGACCGGAATTGAAGCGTCCATGGAGACGGAACTTCAGGGCAAGAAAGGTTCCCAGACCATGTATGTGGACAGTATGGGACGGATCCTGGAGGTTGTTAAGAGGACGGAGCCGGAGGCCGGACATGACATCTACCTGACGTTGGACCGTGATCTTCAGATCGGTGTGTACCATATTCTGGAACAGCAGCTCGCCGGTATCATCACGGACAAGCTTGTAAACCGTGACCTGGATGACAACGATTACAAGAAAGCGGCGAATATCCCGATTCCGGTGAAGGATGTTTACTATCAGCTGATCAACAACAATGTTCTGGATCTTTCTGCGTTCTCCGCGCCGGAGGCATCCCAGACAGAGAAAAATATTTACGCGAAATACAGTCAGTCGAGAGAGCAGATCCTGGCTCAGATCAGGAGCGAGCTCACGGACGGATCCGCAAGAAAGATGGTGGACCTGCCGGAAGATATGTTTGCCTATATGCAGTATATCTACACGCTGCTTTCCGAACGTCAGATCATCAAGACGGATAAGATCGACCAGGAGTCCGACACCTACAAGGCATGGAAAGACGATTCCATCAGCCTCAGGGATTACCTGTACGATGGAATCGCTGAGAGCTGGATCGACACGACAAAGTTAAAGATCGAGTCCAGATATTCCGACGCGGACAGCATTTACCGGACCATCGTGGATTATGTGCTGGATGACCTGCAGAACGATGCGGCCTTCACAAAGAAGATCTTCCGGTATCTCGTAAACAACGGCACCGTATCCGGAAAGGAACTCTGCCTCGCCCTCTATGACCAGAATATCCTGGCATACGACGAGAATGAAGTCCGGATGCTGGAGGCGGGAGGAGACGAGTACGCGTTCCAGTTTATCAGAAAGAAGATCTCCGATATCGAGATCACACCGGCCCAGCTGGCTCTGGATCCGTGTTCTGCCAGCGCGGTCATCACGGACGTCCACACCGGTGAGGTGCGGGCGCTGGTGACATACCCGAGCTACGACAATAACAAGTTCTCCGGAACTGTGGATGCGGAGTATTACAATAAGTTAAATAATGACCAGTCCCTGCCACTCTTCAACAATGCCACTCAGGCACAGAAAGCGCCGGGTTCCACCTTCAAACCGATCATCGCGGTAGCGGCTTTGGAGGAGGGAGTCATCGGATTAAACGACACGGTGAACTGTACCGGCATCTATAAGGAGATCTCACCGGCGTTGAGATGTTGGATCTATCCGGGACAGCATGGACCTCTCGATGTGGTCCACGGTATCCAGAACTCCTGCAACGTGTTCTTCTCCGAGATGGGACACCGTCTCTCCATGGACGAGAACGGCAACTATTCACCGGAGCTCGGTATCGAGAAGATCCGGAAATACGCATCGCTGTTCGGTCTGGATGAGACATCTGGAATCGAGATCGCTGAGAGAGAGCCGCAGATGACAACGGAGAAGCCGGAGGCGTCCTCCATCGGACAGGGTAAGAACTCTTACTCTAACGTCCAGCTTTCCAGATATATCACGGCTGTGGCCAACAAGGGAACAGTCTTCAAACTGAGTCTTCTCGATAAGATGACAGATTCTCAGGGAAATCTCTTAGAAGATTTCACTCCGGAGGTCCGCTCTGTCATCGATGTGAAGGATTCCACATGGAACGCGGTCCACACCGGTATGCGCCGGGTTATCTCCGACGGTTCCGCGAGAAAGATCTTCAGCGATCTTGAGGTGGATATCGCCGGCAAGACAGGTACCGCCGAGGAGATCAAAAACGGACACCGCATCAACCATGCGTTCTTCGTTTCCTTTGCACCGTACCAGAATCCCGAAATCGCGGTGACGGTAAATATTCCCTATGGGTATTCGTCATCCAACGCGGCGACGGCCGCGAAAAATATATATCGTTTCTACTACGGATATACAGACCTGAATTACATTCTGAATAACAGTGCGTTGAACTCTTCGAACGTAGAGATCGGAGACTAATCCACGCACTGCACAAACAAAAAGCTGCAGCCCGGCGAATCTGCCGGGCTGTAAGGCGTTGACGGACCGGCGGTCTGGTTTACCTGCCGAAGTTACATAAAGGGGGATTTCAAGATGAAAGATGCTGTCGTAATCAAGGGAAATAAAGCGGGAATGACGGTCTATCTGGAGAAAGACCTGGATTTTGATGAGGTTCTTCAGGCAATCGCAAAGAAATTCAAGGCGACGGCGAAATTCTGGGGAGCTGCCCAGATGACACTGACACTGGAAGGACGGGATCTGACACCGGAGGAGGAGTACCGCGTCGTTCAGACTATCACGGATAATTCTGATATCGAGGTGCTGTGTCTTCTCGACACGGACGGAAACAGGACAAAGAAGTGTGAGAAAGCGCTGAACGAGAGGTTGATGGAGCTGTCGTCCCTCACGGGACAGTTTTACAAGGGAAATCTCCGGGACGGGGATGAACTGGAATCGGAAGCCAGTATCGTCGTGATCGGTGACGTGGAAAAGGGAGCGAAGGTCAGCGCGAAAGGAAATATCGTCGTCTTAGGGGCGCTCCGCGGAGCGGCTTACGCAGGTGTCTGCGGGAATGAGGACGCGGTGATCGTCGCCTTCGAGATGGCACCGATGTCTGTGCGGATCGCCGGGCTTTCCCTGAAAAAAGCCGGGAACGGACGTCACCTGGGACGGGGGCCGATGATGATCCTGTCTGAAAACGGGAAAGTTGTAGAGGAGCCGATCAAGAAGAGCTTTCTGAGCGCACTGAATTTTATTTAAGCCAAATGCCTAACCGTCCTTGCGTGCAGGTACGCAGTCCGTTTAGTTGCTTGACAACCTTTAACTGTAAATTTTTTATAAACTCTATTTTTTACTGGAATTTTTTGCTTTTTTCATGTAAAATATATTTTGTGGATTTATGTCCAGGCAGCGCCATTCTCAGATAATAGAACCGCTGCGGTACATTACAACTGAATACAGGAGGATATTCTTATGAGTGAAGTCATTGTTGTTACATCCGGAAAAGGGGGTGTTGGCAAGACGACGACCTCAGCGAATGTCGGTACAGGACTTGCCATGCTTGGGGAAAAAGTAATTCTGATCGATACAGATATCGGTCTGAGAAACCTCGACGTGGTGATGGGACTGGAGAACCGCATCGTCTACAACCTTGTGGACGTCGTGGAGGGAAACTGCCGTCTGAAGCAGGCACTGATAAAAGACAAAAGATATCCAAACCTGTTTTTACTTCCGTCCGCCCAGACCAGGGACAAGTCTTCCGTGACTCCCGGCCAGATGCGAAAGCTGGTGGATGACCTGAGAGAAGAGTTTGATTATGTACTGTTAGACTGTCCTGCCGGAATCGAGCAGGGATTTAAGAATGCCATCGCCGGAGCGGACCGTGCCTTTGTGGTGACGACTCCCGAGGTGTCAGCAATTCGTGACGCTGACCGGATCATCGGTCTTCTGGAAGCAGAGGAGATCTCAAAGATGGATCTCATCGTAAACCGGATCCGGATGGATATGGTCCGGCGCGGGGATATGATGTCAATGGAGGACGTGACGGATATTCTCGGAATCCCAATCCTCGGCGCGATCCCGGACGATGAGGAGATCGTGATCTCCACGAACCAGGGGGAACCTCTGGTGGGAATGAATTCCTTTGCCGGACAGGCTTATCTTAATATCTGTAAGCGGATACTTGGTCAGGAGGTGCCGCTTATGGGGCTTGAGAAAAATAAAGGATTCTTCCATATGTTTAGCGGTCTCTTAAAACGGGCATAAATGAAGAAGAGGCTATTCCATATCCTGACAGGAAGAAATTCCGGAAACATAGCAAAAAAACGGCTTGAATTTCTGCTGATCGCAGACCGGGCCGGATGTACGCCGGAGATCCTCGAGATGTTAAAAAACGACATGATAAAAGTCATATCAAGATATATGATGATCGATCCGGAGCAGCTGGAGGTCAAGGTGATCCATATGGACCACAAAAGGGTGGGAGAGAAGCTCCCTGTCCTGTACGCCAGCATCCCGGTTCGTGAACTGCTAGTTAAGGGGACATTTTAATACATGTTTTCAGAATACAATTTTAAAAACTTCAATTTCCGCCTGCTGTTCTATGCCCTGGCATTAAACGCCATCGGGCTTCTCGTGATCAACAGCGCGGTAAACGGAGACAGAAGCTATATCAACCGCCAGTTGATCGGCCTTTTCGGCGGACTGGTGATCATGCTCTTCCTGGCTCTGACAGATTACCACAAACTGATGCGCTGCACCGGCGTGATCTACCTTGGATGTGTGGTGATCCTTCTCGCGATCATCGTTGCGGGACAGTTCGGAGGAGCCGGAACCGGTGCGAGACGCTGGATCACGCTTCCTGTTATCGGACGTTTCCAGCCGTCGGAATTTGTTAAGATCGGTCTGATCATTTTCTTCTCCTGGTTTCTGCAGCGAAATCAGGAGAAGATCAATAATCTCCGCACGTTGATCATCGTCGGAGCGTTTGCTGCTGTTCCGCTGCTTCTAATTATGAAGCAGCCGGATCTGTCCACGAGTATCGTTATCATGTTTATCATCGTATGCCTGATCTTTGTCGCGGGACTCAGCTACAAATGGATCGTCGGCGCTGCCGCCGTCGTGATCCCGGGGCTGGCCCTCACGGTATTTCTCGCCGAGCGGGGCGCTGTGCCGTTTCTGACAGGATACCAGGTAAACCGAATCCTTGCCTTCGTCAATCCTGGAAAATACGCGGACCTGAATGTCCAGCAGGATAACTCAAAGATGGCCATCGGATCGGGAATGCTGTATGGAAAGGGCCTGCTCAATGAAACGGCCATTTCCGTAAAGAACGGAAATTTCTTATCGGAGGAACACACCGATTTTATTTTCGCCGTGATCGGCGAGGAGATGGGCTTTGTGGGCTGCATGCTTGTGCTGGTCCTGTATCTTCTCTTTGTATTTGAATGCCTGCGAATGGCAGGGAGAACGAGAGACCTGACTGGAAAGCTTCTCTGTACGGGAATAGCTGCTCTCGTTGGATTCCAGGCATTTACAAACATTGCGGTTGCCACCGGAATTTTCCCGAACACCGGGCTTCCGCTTCCGTTTATCAGTTATGGTGTAAGTTCTCTGGTAAGTCTTTATATCGGCATCGGCGTTCTCTTAAACGTCGGACTGCAGCAAAATAAACTAGAATTCTAGGAGGTATTGTTATGAATGTTGGACTGATCGCTCATGATTCCAAAAAGAAACTGATGCAGAACTTCTGTATTGCGTACAAGGGAATCTTAAGTAAACATAACCTCTATGCGACCGGAACCACCGGCAAACTCATCGAGGAAGTCACAAACTTAAATATCCATAAATTTCTGCCGGGGCATCTTGGCGGAGAGCAGCAGATGGGAGCACAGATCGAGAACAACGATATGGATCTCGTGATTTTCTTAAGAGATCCGCTGTCCCCGAAGTCCCATGAGCCGGATGTCAACAAGGCTGTGAGACTCTGCGATATCCACAATGTCCCGTTAGCGACAAACCTCGCTACGGCGGAACTTCTGATCAAGGCCTTGGACCGCGGCGATCTGGAATGGCGCGAGATGTATAAGTAATGGGAAAGAAGATAAGATGGATCCCGGGAATCGTGGGACTCTGCCTGGTTCTTGGCGCGTCTGGCTGCGCGAAGTCCGCAGGTGCAGGAAGCTCCTACGCCCTGGATCAGAGGATCGGGACGTTTGCCGCCTCCGGAAGCGGAAGGACGGCGGATGGATTTGCGGCAGATCTGGCGGTAGTGACAGATGAAACGAGCATGGATGAGACGCTCACAGCGGAGTCTGCCGGAGTGTTTCCGTTAGACGGCGGAAATGCTGTTTTCGCACAGGATGTCTTTGAACGGAGAAACCCTGCCAGCACGACAAAGGTCATGACGGCACTTATTGCTTTAAAATATGGGAATCTTGATGATGTGGTGACGGTTCCCCAGGAGTCGGTGATCACGGAGATCGGTTCCTCCATGGCGGGAGTCGTTCCCGGAGACAAGCTGACACTGGAGCAGCTTCTTTACGGCCTTCTGATCCCATCTGGAAACGACGCGGCGAATGCTATCGCGGTCCACATGGGCGGATCCATCGAGGGCTTTGTGAAGATGATGAATGAAGAGGCTGTACAGATCGGTGCAACAGGGACGCATTTTGCGAATGCCAACGGTCTGACGAATGCGGATCACTATATGACCGCCTATGATCTCTATTTGATGTTCCATGAGGCGTTAAAGTATGAGAAGTTCCGGGATATTATCGGGACGAAGACATACACGGGGACCTATAAAGGGGCGGACGGATCGGACAAGACCGCATCCTGGAGTGTCAGCAACTACTATATGCTCGGAAAGAAAGAGATGCCGGAGGGCCTCTCCGTATTCGGCGGAAAGACCGGAACCACCCAGGCGGCGGGCTACTGCCTGATCATGGGGGAGAGGGACGCGGACGGAAAAGAGTACGCATCCGTTGTAATGCACGCGGACAGCCGCGATGCCCTCTATTCGGATATGTCGACGATCATTGAGAAGATCGACCGATAGCGGAAAACAGGAAGAAAAAAGCGTGAATGAACAGGATATGAAAGTTTTCGGGGGATTCGGAGGCTTTCGTGTCCTGTTTTTTGCTCCCGGCATCCGTAAAGAACTGTCGGCGGCAGATTCTGCAGGTGTTGGAAGTACATTCTGCTTTTGTATGAAATTATTTCGAAATTTAGAAATAATGGTTGCAAATTTTCAGCAAATAGTCTATAATAAATTTACAAACAAGAGATTTTTTATACAAAATATATAAAATCCAAGGAGGAGTGCATTATGGTTCAGATCATCGCAGGACGGAAGGGAAAAGGAAAAACTAAATATTTACTTGATATGGCTAACACAGCTGTGAAAGAGGCAAAAGGTTCAATCGTTTACCTTGATAAGAGCTCGAAACATATGTACGAGCTTAACAATAAGATCCGCTTAATCAACGTAGCGGAGTTCTCTGTAAGTACGGCTGAAGGCTTTATCGGTTTCATCTGCGGAATTATTTCCCAGGATCACGACCTCGAGGCTATGTATCTCGACAGCTTCTTGAAGCTCGCTGGTCTTGAGGGAGAAGATATCACTGCAACTCTCGCAGAACTGGATCAGATCAGTGCAAAATACCATGTAAACTTTGTATTAAGCGTATCCATGGATGGTGAAGAACTTCCGGAATCTGCAAAAGATATGGTACTGGTAGCTTTATAAAATAATCGCTCCTTCCTATATAAGAGTACATAAACACCTGCCTGACGGCGGGTGTTTATGTTTTATGGAAAAATGAAAAGCCCGGTTTAACGGGATATTTCCAGATCAGAGGACATATATTGCCAGGTGTCTGAAAAGAAAAATTAAAAATAAATAAAACGTCAAGCAAAAACACTTGACAACCATCTCCGTTTATAGTATGATATCGAAGGTGACCTGATATGGAAAAAATTGTAGCACAGGGTCTTCTGTATGATTTCTATGGAGAGCTCTTAACGGAGCACCAGCGGCGTGTATATGAAGATGTGGTATTTAATGACATGTCCCTCAGCGAGATCGCCGAAGAACAGGGAATCAGCAGACAGGGCGTGCATGACTTGGTGAAGCGCTGTGACAAGATTCTTTCCGGATACGAGGAAAAACTGAAGCTTGTCGAGAAATTCAACCAGACAAAGAAAATGGTAGAAGAGATTAAGGAACTGGCTGGCCAATATAAAAAGGACGGCGACCGATCCCTGATCGACAGGATCGAAGCGATTTCCGAAGAGATCGGGAAGCTGTAAGTCAGAGGGAGAGTTTTCATGGCATTTGAAAGTTTAGCCGATAAATTACAGAATGTCTTTAAAAACTTAAGAGGCAAAGGAAGACTGACAGAGGCAGATGTAAAAGCTGCCCTGAAGGAAGTCAAGATGGCTCTCCTGGAAGCCGATGTAAGTTTTAAAGTTGTTAAACAGTTTATCAGTTCTGTACAGGAGCGTGCGATCGGACAGGATGTCTTAGAGAGCCTGACTCCGGGACAGATGGTAATAAAAATCGTAAATGAGGAGCTCGTAAAGCTTATGGGTTCCGAGACCACAGAGATTGCCTTAAAGCCCCAGAATGAGATCACCGTGATCATGATGATCGGACTTCAGGGTGCAGGTAAGACAACGACTACGGCAAAGCTTGCCGGAAAGTTTAAGGCGAAGGGCAGAAAGCCGCTCCTTGCGGCCTGCGACGTTTACCGTCCTGCTGCGATCAAACAGTTACAGGTAAACGGTGAGAAAGTCGGAGTTCCGGTCTTCACGATGGGTGATAACCAGAATCCGGTGAATATCGCGAAAGCCGCTGTGGAACATGCCAGAAAAGAAGGCATGAATCTCGTATTCCTCGATACGGCAGGACGTCTTCAGATCGACGAGTCCATGATGGATGAGCTCGTCAATATCAAGGAAGCCGTTGAAGTCGACCAGACGATCCTCGTTGTCGACGCGATGACCGGTCAGGATGCAGTAAATGTAGCCGGAAGCTTCAATGATAAGATCGGCGTCGACGGCGTAATCTTAACAAAGCTTGACGGTGATACACGAGGCGGTGCGGCGTTATCGATCCGTGCCGTGACGGGAAAACCGATCCTCTACGTCGGTATGGGCGAGAAGCTCTCCGATCTGGAACAGTTTTATCCGGACCGTATGGCTTCGAGAATCCTTGGAATGGGTGATATCCTTTCCCTGATTGAGAAAGCCGAGTTTGAGGTGAGCGAAGAGAAGGCAAAAGAAATGAGCCAGAAACTTCGCAAAGCAGAATTTGATTTTAACGATTTCCTGGATCAGATGCGCCAGATCAAAAAAATGGGCGGCATGAACAGCATCTTAAACATGATGCCGGGAATGTCTCAGATGAAGGGAAATGTTGAAATAGACGAGAGATCCATGGATAAAGTGGAGGCGATCATTCTCTCTATGACGAAGGGGGAGCGGGCGAATCCGTCCCTCTTAAATCCGTCGAGAAAACAGAGGATTGCAAAGGGAGCCGGCGTAGATATTGCCGAGGTGAACCGGATCGTCAAACAGTTTGAACAGTCGAAAAAGCTTATGAAGCAGCTTCCCGGAATGATGGGAGGCGGCAAGCGGAAAGGGCTTGGCGGACTGGGCGGGATGCTTGGAAAGATGAAATTACCTTTCTAAATACCGCAATTTATGATAAGAAGGCAAATGCGATTCTCGCATGGCTGATAAACGAAAAAACCAAGGAGGTGAAATTGTCATGGCAGTTAAGATGAGATTAAGAAGAATGGGTCAGAAGAAGGCTCCTTTCTATAGAATTATCGTTGCAGATTCCCGTTCCCCGAGAGACGGTCGCTTCATCGAAGAGGTTGGATACTACGATCCGAACACAGAGCCGAGCACCATCAAATTCGACGAGGAAGCAGCTAAGAAGTGGTTAGGAACAGGCGCTCAGCCGACTGAGACTGTTGCTAAGCTCTTAAAGGCAGCCGGTATCCAGTAATCGAGGTGGATTCAATGAAGGAATTGGTAGAAGTTATCGCCAAAGCGCTGGTTGATAATCCAGATGAAGTCGTTGTTACGGAATCTGAAAAAGAAGAAGAGATCGTCATTGAGCTTAAGGTTGCCCCGACCGATATGGGAAAGGTGATCGGAAAGCAGGGAAGGATCGCGAAAGCCATCCGCTCCGTTGTGAAGGCAGCTTCTTCCAAGATGGATAAGAAAGTGATTGTTGAAATTCAGTAATCGTGAGGGACTGTGGACAGGATTTTTCCCGGCTGCAGTCCCCTTTCTGTCATTAAGGAGACAATATGGAAAAATATCTTCGCGTAGGCGTCATTACCTCCCCGCACGGCGTGCGCGGCGAGGTGAAGGTCTATCCGACCACAGATGATGTGATGCGCTTTAAAAAATTAGATAAAGTGATTCTGGATCTCGGAAGAGGAGAGACACGGGAGTTAAAGATTCGTCAGGTGAAATTCTTCAAAAATATGGTCATCCTGAAATTTGATGGCGTGGACACCATGAACGAGGTGGAAGGCTGGCGTCAGAAGGATCTTCTTATTACAAGAGATCAGGCGATCCCGCTGGAGGAGGATGAGTTCTTTATCACAGACCTCATCGGACTTAACGTTGTCACAGACGAGGGAGAGACACTTGGAACTTTGACGGATGTCATGGAGACCGGAGCGAATGATGTGTACTGCGTGAAGACACCGGAGGGAAAAGAGCTTCTTCTCCCGGCGATCCGCGACTGCATCCTGGACGTGGATCTCGACAAGGAAGAAATGCTTGTTCATGTTCTCCCGGGACTTCTCGATCTGTAGGGAGGCTGCGATGAACTTTCATGTACTTACCCTGTTCCCGGAAATGATCATGAACGGTCTGGAGACGAGTATTCTCGGCCGCGCGGCTGCAAAGGGAATCGTATCATTTGAGGCAGTGAACATCCGTGATTATACGCTGGAGCGCCACGGCAAGGTGGATGATTATCCATACGGAGGAGGAGCCGGGATGGTCATGCAGGCAGAGCCAATTTACCGCGCTTACGCGGCTCTTGTGGAGAAGATCGGAAAGAAACCACGTGTGATCTATATGACACCGCAGGGTCAGACCTTCAACCAGAGCATCGCGGAAGATCTTGCGAAGGAGGAAGATCTGGTGTTCCTCTGCGGCCATTATGAAGGCGTGGATGAGCGTGTCCTCGAGATGATCGCTACAGATTATCTCTCCGCAGGAGATTATGTCCTTACGGGCGGTGAACTGCCGGCGATGATGATGATCGACTGCATCTCAAGACTTGTGCCGGGAGTGCTGAACAATAACGTATCTGCGGAGTTTGAGACGTTCCATGATAATCTTCTGGAGTATCCCCAGTATACCCGTCCGGAAGTATTCATGGGCAAAAAGGTGCCGGATATCCTGCTTTCCGGCCACCACGCGAATGTGGAGAAGTGGCGCAGGGAACAGTCCATTATCCGAACGTTAAAGAACCGGCCGGAGCTTCTTGAGGATGCGGTCCTGTCGAAGAAGGAGCAGAAGTTTCTCGACGAACTGTTGAGACAGCAGGAATTGGAGAACGCCCAGAAGGTCAAAAATAAAGAGAAAGCATCGGCGGAACATGACGGGGAAGAGACCGCCTGATCCGTGCAGCAGCTGGAAAAATGAGACTTTCGCTCCACAAATATTGGTTACAGTTCAGCCATTACATCTTCTTGTTTTCATATTCATGAAAACAAGAAGCTTGGTGGCTCCCCCATATGCTGATTTGGATGAAAAAGTGCTTATGCAAGCAAGCTTGCAACACACTTTCTCATTCAAACCAGCGCATGGCTGAACTGTAACAAATATTGTGCGATTTTTGAGAAAACCGCTTGCATTTTGGCTGACGGTATGGTAAAATACAAAACTGTGGTATCCGAAAGACGGGGAAATCCTGTCGATACGGAGGCTTAAATCATAAGAGATGGTCCGCTGCCGCAGGAAAAGATGATGCGGGTAAGAACATCGAATACTTTAAGGAGGTTCATATCAATGAACGACATTATCAAGAATATCGAAGCTGCACAGTTAAAAGAGTCTGTACCGAGCTTCAACGTAGGTGACACTGTAAGAGTATCCGCTAAGATCAAAGAGGGAAACCGTGAGAGAATCCAGGTTTTCGAGGGTACAGTTATCAAGAGACAGAACGGCGGCGTTAGAGAGACTTTCACAGTAAGAAAGAACTCCAACGGTATCGGCGTTGAGAAAACATGGCCGCTTCATTCCCCGTCTGTTGAGAACGTTGAGGTTGTTAGAAGAGGTAAAGTTCGTCGTGCGAAACTTTACTACTTAAGAACAAGAGTAGGTAAGGCAGCAAAGGTTAAAGAATTAGTAAAATAATTCATAACTGTACAGAGAGTCAGTAGATCAAAGGGGCAATGAAAATTGTCCCTTTGTTTTTAATGTAACAGGAAATTCCGAGGAATTCCCTGTTACATTAAAAGGCACTAACGTGCCAAGGATGCGCACTCGCGCGAAGATGTAGATTGTCGCAAGCAACCGCGCGAGGCGCGAGAATGTGCCAAGGCACATTCTTTTTATATGAAAGTGTTGTTAAGCGGATGACCAGACTGCGTACTTGCGCGCAAGGATGGGCAGACATTTGACAGCCAAGCCGATATAAGTAAGCAGGGCGATAGCCCGGATTACGAATTTTGGCGGCAATTGTGGGAGTGACTTAGTCACGGAACAATTGCCTTTCAGAGAGGGGGTCTCGCCATGGAATTTTTTGAGGAAAAGGAATCGAACAGACTTCACCGGCTTACGGAATGGGCGGTCGACTGCGCAGTCATGGTTGCCCTTGCGTGTTATCTTGTGTTTTGTTTTGGAAGCAGGATTGAGATGAATGGAAGTTCCATGAAGCCCGTGCTGGAATCCGGAGATGTGGTATTGATGAACCGCCTGTCCTACGATATCGGGAAACCGAACCGGCTTGATGTCGTTGTGTTTGAGCGGGAAGGGCAGCAGCCTGGAATCAAGCGGATCATCGGACTTCCGGGGGAAACGGTCCAGATCAAAAACGGGTCCATCTATATCAATGGGGAACTCTTAAAGGCGCAGGACGGTCTTGGTGAGGCCACGATCGCCGGGGCAGCCGAATATCCGGTGGAGCTTGGGGAGGATGAATATTTTCTCCTGGGAGACAACCGGGAATCAAGTGAAGACAGCCGGTTTTCCGGCATTGGAAATATAAAACGGGAAAATCTCATCGGACGCGTCTGGCTGCGGTTTCAGCCATTTTCCAGACTTGGTTTCGTCCGGTAGCAGGAAAGGACGGAGACAATTACTATGAATATACAGTGGTATCCAGGCCATATGACAAAGGCGAAACGCGCCATGAAAGAGGACGTGAAGCTTGTAGACCTCGTGATCGAGCTCGTGGACGCGCGCGCGCCGTTAGCCAGCCGCAACCCGGATATTGACAGTCTCGCAGCTGGAAAAGGCCGTGTGATCCTTTTAAACAAGGCAGATCTCGCTTCTGAGAAGGCAAACGCGGTGTGGATCACTTACTTTGAGAGTCAGGGTTTCCAGGTCATGAAGATCGACGCGAGGGCGAAGGCAACCTTAAAGCAATTGAATGCCCTGATCCAGGAGGCATGTAAGGAGAAGATCGAGCGCGACAGAAGACGCGGAATCTTAAACCGCCCGGTGCGCGCCATGGTGGTGGGGATCCCGAACGTGGGAAAATCCACCTTCATCAACAGCTTTGCCGGAAAGGCGGCTGCGAAGACCGGAAATAAGCCTGGCGTCACAAAAGGAAACCAGTGGATCCGCTTAAACAAGCAGGTGGAGCTTCTTGACACCCCAGGGATCTTATGGCCGAAATTTGAGGACCAGAGAGTGGGACTTTTACTGGCATTTTTAGGTTCCATCAACGACGAGATCCTGGAAAAAGATGAGCTGGCATCCGAGCTTGCGGACTATCTTAGGAATATCACTCCGGGACTCTTAAAAGAGCGCTATGGAATCGAGGAGGACGGAAAGAAGCCGTATGAGCTTCTCGATGAGATCGCGGCAGCCCGCGCATGCCTGACGAAAGGCGGGGTGAATGATCTCACGAAGGCTGCGAGACTGCTGCTCGATGAATTCCGGGGTGGAAAGCTTGGAAGGATTACGCTGGAGATGCCGGAAAAGAAGGAAGAAGCGGAATAATATAAAACTCTGAAAATGCAGAGGTGTGCAGATATTTCCCGGAAATATTCAGATGATGACTGTTTTGATGAAATGAAAGGGGAGAAGCTGCGCATGCAGGCAGAGAAATTATGTGAGGATAAGGAGCTGGGCAGAATATGGCAAGACGGGTGCTGACGGGAGAAAAACTTGAGAAGGAACTGGAACGTCTCTCTCTTATGCGGGAATTCGAGAGACAGTATGAGGACTGCGCATTCATCTGTGGAATCGATGAGGCAGGCCGTGGACCTCTTGCGGGTCCTGTAGCAGCCGGTGCGGCGATTCTGCCGAAGGATTGCCAGATCCTTTATCTGAATGACTCAAAGAAGCTCTCTGAGAGCCGACGGGAGGAACTATTCCTGGAGATCAAGGAGAAAGCCATTGCCTGGTCGGTGGGGATCGTGGGTCCGGAGCGGATTGATGAGATCAACATCTTGCAGGCAACCTACGAGGCGATGCGACAGGCCATCTCGAAGCTCGATCCGGTGCCGCAGGTCCTCTTAAACGACGCGGTGACGATCCCGGGCGTTGCGATTCCCCAGGTGCCGATCATCAAGGGCGACGCGAAGAGCGTTTCTATCGCGGCAGCCAGCATCCTCGCAAAGGTGACCAGGGACCATATGATGGAGGAGTACGATAAAGATTATCCGGAGTATGGTTTCGCGAAGCATAAAGGATACGGAACTCCGGCGCATATCACGGCGCTCAAGGAGTTTGGTCCGACACCGATCCACAGACGGACGTTTATTACCAAATTCGTATAAATTGGCAGGCTCGAGGATCAGGTGTAAAGAGAGAATAAAAATGTTTATGCGGCTGCAGGAGATGAGCTGTATGACTGCATTGTCATAAATCGGGGGATGAGCGTGACAAAGAATAATCGGGCAACAGGCAGCATCTATGAAGAAAAGATCGCTGCCTTTTTAAAACAGAACGGATTTATGATCCTGGAGAGGAATTACCGCTGCAAGCAGGGCGAGATCGATATTATCGCGAAGGATGGAAAATATTTCGTGTTTATCGAGGTGAAATTCCGCGCCAGCGGCTCGGCTGGTTTTTCACTGGAAGCCATCGACCACAGGAAGGCCATGCGGATCCGGAATGCAGCGGTGTATTATCTGTTTTCCCATCAATTTCCGGAGGAGACTCCGTGCCGGTTTGATGCAGCGGGGATCGATGGGGAAGAGATCACATATATCAGAAACGCTTTTTAATGAAATAGTCTTATGTTTTTTGCATGAGATATCTCGGAAAGGGGAAAATTTATGAATCAGTGGATCAGAAAAACAGATGCGGCGGATCATATGAGAGAAGTGACAAAGAGCGGTGTCACATATCTGACATTTCCGGTACTTGATGCCACGGGAATCGTTACTCACGCGTTCTCCACGAGAATGGGCGGTGTCAGCGAGGGCTGGTATTCGACCATGAATTTTTCCTTTACCCGCGGTGATAACCGGGAACATGTGCTGGAGAATTACAGCAGGATGGCGGCGGCTCTCGGTGTAGACCGGGAAAAAATGGTCTTAACCTGGCAGACCCACACGACAAATATCCGAGTCGTCTCCGCGGATGATCTCGGAAAAGGCGTTGTGAAGGACCGGGACTACCGGGATATCGACGGACTTTTGACGAACATGCCGGGCGTGACGCTTGTGACATTTTTTGCGGACTGTGTCCCGTTATATTTTGTAGATCCGAAACACCATGCCATTGGTCTCGCACATTCCGGCTGGCGAGGAACCGTGAACCGCATGGGGGAAAAGATGATACATGCGATGAAGCAGGAATACGGAACTGTCCCGGAAGACCTGATCTGCTGCGTGGGACCGAGTATCTGCAGCGACTGTTATGAGGTCGGGGAAGATGTGGCGGACAACTTCCGTGATGCATTTTCGAAAGAGGATTGTGAACACATTGTCTTCCCGTCTAAGAGCGGCGTGATCGGGAAGCGTCAGCTGGATCTCTGGGAGGCAAATCGCCGAATCCTGATGGAAGCCGGAGTGCCGTCAAAGAATATTTCCGTCACAGATATCTGCACAAAGTGCAACCCGGATAAGCTGTTTTCCCACAGGGCGATGGGGGAGAAACGAGGGAATCTCTGCGCGTTTCTTGCACTTAAAGAGAGATAAAAAGTCTCGAAGCCGCTGATATTGAATTGCAGGCAGAGCCGACAGACAGCACGAAGTGGTTGAATTGCAAGAAAACGACATTTCACACAAAACCTTCCAGTGTATTATTTTTCAGGACGATCATACTAGGAACGTACCATCAAACATGCCCGATGCGAAAGCAGTAAAAGGCATTACACTAAAAGGAGGCGTATCTTATGTCTAACACAAGCAGTTCTTCTAACCGTGTAGTAGTTCCGGAAGCAAAGGAAGCGATGGACAAATTCAAAATGGAGATCGCAGATGAGCTCGGAGTACCGCTCACAAACGGCTACAACGGCAATCTGACTTCTTACCAGAACGGCAGCGTCGGCGGCTATATGGTCAAGAAGATGATCGAAGAGCAGGAAAAGAAGATGGCAGGTAAATAAAGCCTGAGCATCCGGAAAGCCTTCGCAGGAAAGACGGGACCTCATCAGTTCCATCTGCCCTGTGAGGGCTTTTTCCGTGTCACGATTCACGCCTTGCCGCAGACAGTAACTGAGTATGTTACAGCAAAAAATACTTGTATAATAGAAAAAATGCGATTATAATGGGTATGCTTTCTTACGGTCAGCGTAGCAAGTGCGCAGACATGCAGAACAGTTACGAATAATTGCAATATTCAGAGGTTGAAATATGAGAGTGATTGCAGGCAGCGCGAGACGGCTGCTTTTAAAGACGGTGGATGGAATGGAGACAAGACCCACCACGGACCGGATAAAAGAGACCCTGTTCAATATGCTTCAGAATGACCTTTACGGGGCAAGATTCCTGGATCTTTTCGCGGGAAGCGGCGCGATCGGGATCGAGGCATTAAGCCGCGGGGCGAAGGAAGCGGTCTTTGTCGATAAGGGTGACGGACAGATTTCCTGCATCCGGGAGAATTTAAAGACAACCCACCTGGAAGAAAAGGCCAGGGTCATGTCTGCGGATGTGACAGAGGCAGTTCGGAGACTTGACCGGGATGGAAAGTCGTTTGACTTTATCTTTATGGATCCACCGTACCGGATGGATCTTCCGAAAAAAGTCCTTGAGGCATTAAAGGATACCTGTCTCGCGGACGAAGAGACGCTGATCATCGCTGAGGAAGCTCTTGACGTGGATTTTTCCTGGGCTGGTGCACTCGGGTATGAGATCGTGAAGATCAAAGAATATAAGACGAATAAACATGTTTTCCTTAAGATTAAGAAAGTGTAATGAAGTGACCAGTACGAATGATAGATCACAGGCTGGAAATTGCCAGAACAAAGCCAGAAAAAACACATAAAATGAGGAGATAAACCGCAGCAGCCTGCGGCATAGACAAAAATCATGAAGACAGCAATCTATCCGGGAAGTTTTGACCCGGTCACACTGGGACATATCGACGTTATCAAGAGGGCATCAAAATTATTCGATCATCTGATCATCGGCGTTCTCAATAATCGCGCGAAAACGCCATTGTTTTCTGTGGAAGAACGTGTTAAGATGTTAGAAGAGGTCACAAAAGACATTCCGAACGTGGAGGTAAAGAGCTTTGCGGGACTTACCGTTGACTTTGCAAAGGAATGCAACGCCAACGCCGTTGTCCGTGGACTCCGCGCGATCACTGACTTCGAATATGAACTCCAGATCGCCCAGTTAAACCGCGTGATGGATACCAGCATAGACACAGTATTTCTGACCACGAGCCTTGAGTACGCGTACTTAAGTTCCAGTACCGTAAAGGAAGTTGCGGCTTACGGCGGGGATATTTCGAATTTTGTAACACCTTATGTGGCGGATGAAGTACATAAGAGACTGCGTGAGAGACAAGGCAGTCAGGTGTAAGGGAAAGGAAAAGGAAACGACATGAGCAGAATTGAACAGTTAATCAATGAAATTGAGGAATATATCGACAGCTGTAAATTTCAGCCGTTATCTACAACAAAGATCATCGTAAACAAAGAGGAGCTGGACGAGCTTTTAGTGGAGCTTCGCTTAAGAATCCCGGATGAGATCAAGCAGTATCAGAAGATCATCAGCAACCAGGATGCGATCCTCTCTGATGCCCACAGCAAGGCAGACGCAATGCTCGCAGAGGCAACGGCCCAGACAAACGAGCTTGTAAACGAGCACGAGATCATGCAGAGAGCTTACGCCCAGGCAAATGAGATCATCGAGCAGGCCCAGGCCCAGGCCCAGACTATCGTTGACAACGCAGTCGCTGACGCAAACAGTGTCCGTCAGGGATCTATCCAGTACACAGATGATATGTTAAAGAGCCTTCAGACAATTATGAACCACACAATGGAAGGCGCCCAGGGCCGCTTCGACGCGTTCATGAACTCCATGAAGTCCAGCTACGATATCGTTTCCTCCAACAGAAAGGAACTTTCCTCCGGAATCATCACAGAGAAAGAGGAAGACGCTGCGCCGGAGACCGATGGTAAGAACGCTTAATGCAGTCAGTCTGTACAGAATCGCTGATGGAAACAAAACGAATTTAAAATATGGAAAAACGCAGAACACCGGTGAGGACTGCCATGACGGCAGCTGTCAGGGAGGCGTGGGCAATTTTCCAGAGAAGATACTGCCGGATGGAGAGTCCGGCAGTTTTTTCGTGTACAGAATTCTGCCGGCCGCCGCAGGAGACCGTCCTGCCGGCGGATCCCGATGAGGATCGGTGTATCCGGATCACTGCATTTGTCTGCGACATGGCGGAAAAGCCGCCGAAAGAGAATATGGCAGCAGCTGCGATAGCGGAATATGGATATGTAAGAGAATCGCTGACAGTACGGATCCCCGTTGTGATCTCCATTGCGCCAGAGAAAAACAGACGGGCTGGGGCTGGAATCTCAGGAGTATTCCGGATCACAAGGATCAAAATGGAATAAAAGATCAGGTAGCCGCCGATCTTTACAAGAATCTCTGCGGAATTCAGGATCGCGGCATCCAGGGAAAGTGCAGAACTGGACGATTTATCTGATCGTGTGTGCTTTGAAGAAAACGCATTGGCGGAATTCGGAGTTGGATGTTGTTGGGAAATACCGGAATTTTCCGGGATGGATTCAGGACTAAAAGGAGCGTGATAAATGAAGTGTGCCGGGATAGCAAGCAGCAGGAGCGGCGTGTAAATGGCAAAGACAAAGCAAAAAAGCGGCAACTGAGCGGCAAACATGGGATAGACGAAACCTGCGAGAAACATCGGACTCGGGTGATTGCAGAGGGCGAAGAGAAACTTTGCCTCACTGGAGCTGAGCCGCCTTTCCGCGAGAAAGTCCGCGCACGTTTTTGCGCCCATAGGGCAGCCGCAGAGGAGCCCTGTGAGGAGAACATACCATCCGTCTGCTGACAGCCCGCAGAAACGGAAAACCACCGTAAACGGCTGCATAAGCCAGGAGATCCCGCCGGAGGCAGAGAGAATGGAGGACAGAACCATAAATGGAAACAGCGCCGGTACCACTGCAGAATACCACAAAAGAAGTCCTGCTGCTGCACCTTTTGTCACAAGGCCCGCGTGAAAGATCATAAAAAGCAGGGAGAAAAGAGCCAGGATTGATGTCTTTATCATAAATACTCCTAATGAGGATATTTAGATCAGGTTTACCGGGTGCCCCAGATAGTTACAGTTCAGCCATTACATCTTCTTGTTTTCATATTCATGAAAACAAGAAGCCTGGTGGTTCCACCATATGCTGATTTGGATGAAAAAATGCTTATGCAAGCAAGCTTGCAACACACTTTCTCATTCAAACCAGCGCATGGCTGAACTGTAACACCAGATAAACTCTTTCTATTATTTTCATTGTACTTTCACCGGAATTTTGATATGATAAAGATAGTGTGCTTTTTTATTTAAAAGTCCATATTTTCCGGGAATTCTGCATTTCCCAATAGAATGAATACGGACTGGACCAGAAAAGCACGGGATTCGGAAGGAGAGAAATACTTGGAAAAAGCAATCCGGTTGGATAAATATCTGGCTGATATGGGAAAAGGGACGAGGACGGAGCTCAAGGAGATGATTCGGAGAGGACGGATCACGGTGAACGGTGTGATCGTAAAAAAGCCTGAGACGAAGATAAAGAAAGGCGAAGACACGATCTGTCTTGACAATGCGCCGGTAGAATACGTGGAACTGGAATATTACCTTTTAAATAAACCTCAGGGCGTGATCTCCGCGACGGAGGACCGCCGCAGAAAGACCGTGGTGGATCTTATCGATGAAAAAAGCCGAAAAGACCTGTTCCCGGTGGGCCGTCTTGATATCGATACAGAAGGTCTGCTTCTCATCACAAACGATGGGGCGCTGGCCCACCGTCTTCTCTCACCGGGACATCACGTGGATAAGGTGTATGAGGCGAGATGCGAGGGCTTTGTCCCAGATGAGGCGGTAGATAAGTTCCGGGAAGGAATGACGCTTGCGGACGGACTTTCCTGTATGCCTGCGGAGCTGGAGATCTTAGAGAGAAGAGCGGAGGACCGGAAGACGGGGACAGCGGCGGAGAGTCTCGTGCGGCTCACGCTTCACGAGGGGAAATTCCATCAGGTTAAGCGCATGATGGAGGAGACCGGCTGTCCGGTGCTTCACTTAAAACGCTTGTCTATGGGGCCGCTGAAGCTCGATGATGCTTTAAAGACCGGGGAATACCGGAAACTGACGGATAAAGAACGGGAGTTGTTGGAAAACTTATGATAAAGAATTTTTTGGAAAATAAAAAGGCGGTGCTTTTTGATCTGGATGGGACTCTGGTGGATTCCATGTGGATGTGGGAGGCGATCGATATCGAATTTTTGGGAGCTTACGGCTATGAATGCCCGGACGATATCCAGAGAGCGATCGAGGGAATGAGCTTTTCGGAGACGGCGGTATATTTTAAGGAGCGGTTTGATCTCCCGTTAAGTCTTGACGAGATCAAGGCAGTCTGGACCCGGATGTCGATCGACAAGTACCGTCATGAAGTACCCTTGAAGCCGGGTGTGCTGGAATTTTTAAAATACTGTAAGGAGAACGGGATCCGCACAGGGATCGGGACCAGCAACGGAAGCGAGATCGTAGATGCGGTCCTGACATCTTTGAAGGTGAAAGAATACTTTGATGCGGTGGTGACAGCCTGTGAGGTGGCTCACGGAAAGCCGGAGCCGGATATCTACCTCGAAGTCGCAAAGCGTCTTGGTGTGCAGCCGGAGAACTGCCTCGTGTTTGAGGATATCCCGGCGGGGATCATGGCAGGCAAAGCGGCGGGGATGCCGGTGATCGCCATGGAGGATGATTTTTCGGCAGATCTGATGGATGAGAAGAGAGAGCTTGCGGATGCGGTGATCTCTGATTACAGAGAATTACTGTAGTTTTTATAAGATTGGCTCATTTGCCGGTTCAACGATAAAATGAATAAGGACATAACATATGATACATGATTTTCTCCCGGTATGTCGGGCAGATATGGAAAAAAGAGGCTGGGACCAGTGTGATTTCGTCTATGTTTGTGGAGACGCCTATGTGGACCATCCGTCCTTCGGTTCCGCAATCATCAGCCGTGTGCTGGAATCCTACGGATACAAGGTCGGGATCATCGCCCAGCCGGACTGGAAGGACAAAGAGAGCATCCAGGTTCTCGGAAGACCGCGTCTCGGCTTCCTCGTGAGCGCCGGAAATATGGACTCCATGGTAAACCATTATTCCGTCTCAAAAAGACGCCGCGATAAGGATTCCTACACGCCGGGCGGTGTTATGGGAAAGCGGCCGGATTACGCGGCGGTGGTTTACTGCAACCTGATCCGTTCTGTTTATAAGGATATCCCCATCGTGATCGGCGGGATCGAGGCGAGCTTACGGCGCCTGGCCCACTATGATTACTGGTCGAACAAGGTGAAGCACTCGATCCTCGTGGATTCCCAGGCAGACCTGATCTCTTACGGAATGGGCGAAAAGTCTATCGTTGAGATCGCGGACGCGCTGAACTCCGGTCTTGATGTGAAGGATATTACATTTATCGACGGAACTGTCTATAAGACAGACAGTCTGGATTCCGTATACGATGCGGTTACCCTGCCGTCCTATGATGAGATCAAAACAGATAAGAGACGTTATGCGGAAAGCTTCAATATCCAGTATAAAAATACGGATGCCTTTTCGGGAAAACGTCTTGTGGAGCAGTACCGGGACAACCTTTATGTTGTCCAGAACCCACCGGCAAAACCGCTTTCTGTTCAGGAGATGGATGATGTCTACGCACTTCCTTATATGAGGCGGTGGCATCCGTCCTACGATGCGGCAGGCGGGATCCCGGCGTTCTCGGAGGTGAAATTCAGCCTGATCAGCAACCGTGGCTGCTTCGGCGGCTGCAGCTTCTGTGCGCTGACGTTCCATCAGGGGCGTATTATTCAGGTACGAAGCCACGCATCGATCATCGATGAGGCGAAATACCTGACAAAGGAACTTGATTTTAAGGGATACATCCACGATGTGGGCGGCCCGACGGCGAACTTCCGCTTTCCGGCCTGCAAAAAACAGCTGAAATACGGAGCATGTCCTGGAAAACAGTGCCTCTTCCCGAAGCCGTGCGAAAACCTGATCGCGGACCATACGGATTATATCGCCCTCTTAAGAAAACTCCGGGCGCTGCCGAAGGTGAAGAAGGTATTTATCCGTTCCGGCATCCGTTTTGACTATGTTCTCGCGGACAAGAAAAAGGATTTTTTAAGAGAACTCTGCATGTACCATGTCAGCGGACAGCTGAAGGTTGCCCCGGAGCATGTCTCGGATCAGGTGCTCAGACTTCTCGGAAAGCCGGAGAATTCCGTCTATGAGAAGTTTGCTCAGGAATATAAAAAGATGAATGAGAAGCTGGGATTAAAGCAGTATCTCGTTCCATACCTGATGTCCTCCCACCCGGGTTCCACCTTGAAAGAGGCGGTGGAGCTTGCGGAACACTTAAGGGATCTTGGATACATGCCGGAGCAGGTACAGGATTTTTACCCGACACCGTCGACGATCTCTACATGTATGTACTATACAGGGCTGGATCCGCGGACGATGGAACCGGTCTATGTGCCGACGAACCCGCATGAGAAGGCGATGCAGCGTGCCCTGATCCAGTACCGGAATCCGGACAACTATGATCTTGTAAAAGAGGCACTGATCAAGGCCGGAAGAGAGGATCTCATCGGATTTGACCAGAAATGCCTGATCAAGCCAAGGAAGATGACGAAGGACATCGCAGATAGAAAAAAAGTCGGAACGAGGACCGGAAAAAAGCCCGGGAACGGGAAAAGGGAAGGAAAAGGTCGCCAGGTCTTATCCGGCAGAGCAAAGGGAATGGCCGGACAGACCGGTGGGAGAAGACCGAAGCCGAAGCAGGGAGGACGGAAGAAATAACGGCGTTATCCTGCGCGGATCTGTAAAAAGATGAGCATTGATACAGCTCGACCATATTTTTAGAAAGGCAGATTTCATGAGTGGAAAAAAGATTGCGATCGTGACCGGCGCGTCGTCGGGAATGGGAAGGGAGATGGTGTATCTCCTTGCGGATCACTTTGCGGCACTGGAGGAGATCTGGGTCATCGCCAGACGAAAGGACCGCTTGGAGGAGCTCGTTGGAAAGGTTCCTGTGTCCTTGCGGATCCTGCCGTTCGATCTTTCAGACGAGGAAGACCTTTGCATGCTTTCCGGACTTTTAAAACAGGAACAGCCGAATGTGAAGATCCTCGTAAACGGCGCGGGATATGGAAAAACAGGTGCTGCGGGAACGATCCCGGGCAGTCTCTCCACCGGAATGGTGCGGTTAAACGATGAGGCTTTGGTGGCGGTGACGGAGATGGTACTTCCGTATATCTCAGGGAACAGCCGGATCATCCAGTTTGCCTCCGCTGCGGCGTTTATGCCGCAGCCGGGATTCGCGGTCTACGCCGCGTCCAAGTCCTTTGTGCTGAGTTACAGCCGGGCTCTGGCTGCCGAGTTAAAAAAGAAGGAGATCTATGTGACGGCGGTTTGTCCGGGACCGGTCGAGACGGAGTTTTTCGGGATCGCTCTCAATGGGGGAAAGCTTGCACCTATCAAGAAACTCACGATGGCAGATCCGAAAAGAGTAGTGAAAAAAGCTCTCCTGGACAGTATGAAGGGCAAACGGATCTCGGTATATGGTCCGTGGATGAAAGCATTCTATGTTCTTTGCCGGATCGTTCCGCATGAGATCCTGATGGGGTTTATCAACTGGTAACATCCGGCTGCGGGACAGAGCACTGAAAATTTACAAAGTATAGCAGAAAAGAGGAAAAAACTTGAAATTACGACTGGAAAAAGGAACTTACCGTTACCGTACCGCCCATAAGAAACGTCAGCTTTTCTTTGTGGTACTGTTTATTCTGGCGATCGTTGCGCAGCTTATTTTAAGAAACTTTATCACGGCGCAGATCTATAAAAATCTTGTCACGATCAGTGCGATCCTCACGGTGCTGCCGATGGCAAACCTCGCATCCCCTCTGGTTGTTGCAGCGAGGATCCCGGAGGTCCCGGAGAAATTTCACGACGCGTGTGTTCCATACGAGGAGAAATTTCCGATCTTATACGATCTGATCATTACATCGAATGACCTGATCATGCCGGTGGACGCTGCGGTTGTCCATCCGACCGGGGTCTACCTCTACTGTCCGAACAAAAACGTGGACAGGAGGAAGGCGGAAAAATTCTTAAACGAGATGCTGGTGGGCTGGAAGCTGGACGGAAACGCGAAGGTCATGAACGAGGAGAAAAAGTTCCTACGGAGGCTTTCTGAGCTTAAGACCGTCACAGAGGAAGAGGATGACGGAAGCGCTCCGCATGTTTTAAAGTTATTAAAGAGTCTTTCCATGTAGGGGAATAAAAAATGAGAGAGATCGTGATTGAGAAGAACGAGGCGGGACAGCGCCTGGATAAGTTCCTTGCGAAGTACATGAATGAGGCGGCGAAGAGCTTTTTCTATAAGATGATGCGCAAGAAGAACATCACGCTGAACGGGAAAAAGTGTGAGGGAAATGAAAAACTCGCCGAAGGCGATGTCGTGAAGCTGTTTCTTGCGGAGGACACCATTGAAAAATTTTCCAGTGTTCAGGTGCAGGAGGTAAAGAAAGTAGATCTCGATATTCTCTATGAGGATGACGAGATCATTCTGGTCAACAAACCGGCGGGTATGCTGTCGCAGAAGGCTAAGGAGACCGATGAGTCTCTGGTGGAGTATCTGATCGATTATCTTTTGGGGAGCGGCAAGCTCACGGAGAGCGGGCTGCGCGCGTTCCGCCCGTCGGTCTGCAACCGTCTGGACCGGAATACCAGCGGTATCGTGGCAGCAGGAAAATCTTTGGCGGGTCTTCAGATGCTTTCCGGCGTGTTTAAAGACCGCTCGATCCACAAGTATTATCAGTGTCTTGTATCCGGCGAGATCCGGGATGTGAAGACGGTGGACGGCTGGCTTTTAAAGGATGAGAAGAAGAATCAGGTGCGGATCCTCACGGAGGCGGAGGCAAAGCGCTTTGGAGGAAGAGGCGGAGACGAGGAGCCGAAACGGATCCGGACAAAATATGAGCCGATCGCAACGGATGGAAGGTTTACGCTGCTTAAAGTGACACTTCTGACAGGACGTTCCCATCAGATCCGCGCCCATTTAGCGTCTCTTGGGCATCCGATCGTAGGGGATTTCAAGTACGGCGGAGTTTCGAAAGTCAACCCATCAGGGCGGACCGTGAAGTATCAGCTCTTACATTCTTACCGTCTGGAGTTTCCGAAACTTGCGGAACCGTTTGTCTATCTATCCGGGCGGGTGTTTGAGGCGCCGCTGCCGGGATATTTTGGTTCGGTACTGAAAGAGACAGGGATCAGGTCGCCATAAAATCTGGCAGCACCGGACAGACATGTGACAAACAGCTGGTTGACATAAAAAACTTATGTAAATCACTCAAAAATATTTGCATTGATGATAAGGAACAACTATGGGAACATGGAAAACCAGGGGCCTTCGTGGCTCCACGCTGGAAGATCTGCTCAACCGGACCAATGACAGCTACCGGGAAAAGAAGCTGGCTCTGATCCAGAAGATCCCGACCCCGATCACGCCCATCGAGATCGACAAAAAGAGCCGTCATATCACGCTGGCGTACTTCGACATGAAAAGTACGGTCGACTATATCGGTGCGGTTCAGGGGATTCCGGTCTGCTTTGACGCGAAGGAATGCGCGGTGAGTACGTTCCCACTCCAGAATATCCACCCGCACCAGATCGCATTCATGAAGGAATTTGAAGCCCAGGGCGGAATTGCTTTCATTATCCTCTCCTTCACAGCGGAGAACGAGATCTATTATGTTCCTTTTGATGTGGTGAACCGTTTCTGGGTACGGATGGAAGAGGGCGGAAGAAAAAGCTTTACCTATGATGAGGTGGTGCCGGAAGCGTACAGGATCCGGAGCCACCGGGACATGTATGTCCATTACCTGGAAGGGATCCAGCAGGATCTTGACCGGAAGGAAGAAAAAGGAGGAGACAGCGAATGATTGAGATGGTCATATGGCTCGTTGTGATCGCGGCGTTCGTGTTCCGGGCGTTAAAAAAGAACGGGACACTGGACGAACTCTTTGCGGGTGCAAAGAAGCGGAAAGAAAATAAGGCAGAGCGCGTGGTGTACGAACAGCCGGAGGAAGGTTCCGGGAAGAAGGAGAAGAAGAAGAAGGGGCCGGGGATCCGGGTCCCGAAGCACACAGGTCTTGCGGTGACTGCGGTTGTGATCGTCCTCGCGGCGGCAGTGCTTTCCTTCGACAGCTTCTATACTCTTTCCGAGGAGGAGATGGCGGTGGTCACCACGTTCGGAAAACCGGCAGTGGAGGAGGCATCAGGTCTTCACTTTAAAATTCCGGTGATCCAGCGCGTGACTAAGGTTTCCAAAGCCATCACGGGTATGCAGATCGGCTACACGACGGACCCGGCCCGGGCGGACGGCGCCTCCATAGACAATCCGGTATCTATCGAGAACGAGAGCCTGATGATCACAAAGGATTTCAATCTGACAAACGTGGATTTCTATGTGGAATACATGGTCACAGATCCGGTTCAGGCGGTGCGCCACAGAAGTGTGTACGAGTCTATCATCAAGAACCTGGCTCAGAGCTATATCCGCGATACCGTCGGCGTTTATAATGTTGATGATGTGATCACTACCGGAAAGACTCAGATTCAGGAGCGGATCAAAGAGCAGCTCACAAACCGTCTTGTCGAGGAAAATATCGGATATGGAATCTACAACGTGTCGATTCAGGATACGGAAATGCCGAGAGATGATGTGGCGAATGCGTTCAAGGCGGTTGAGGATGCGAAACAGGGCATGGAGACGGCGATCAACTCCGCAAAGAAATATCAGTCTGAGAACATTCCGGAGGCGAAGGCAAAGGCCGATAAGCTTTTGCAGGATGCCGAGGCATACAAGGAACAGCGGATCAACGAGGCAAACGGACAGGTGGCGCGTTTTGAGGACACATACGCGGAGTATGTGAAGTACCCGCTGATCACAAAAAAGCGTATGTTCTATGAGACTATGGAGGAAGTTCTTCCGGATCTCAAGGTCATCATCACCGGCGGAAACGGCACACAGACGCTGCTGCCGTTAGAACCATTTTCAGAGGCAGTTTCCGGCAGCGCAGCACAGACGGGAGGAGGGAACTAAATGAAAAAGACAGGAAAAAGAATCATAGGAATCGTTGTTCTTCTTCTGATCGTTGTTCTGCTTCAGGGAAGTATGGTGAGCACATACAATGACGAGTATAAGCTCATTCTCCAGTTCGGAAAAGTGGTCCGGGTGGTCGAGACGCCGGGTCTCAGCTTTAAGATCCCGTTTCTTCAGACAACACAGTCGATTCCTAATTATGAGATGATCTATGACCTTATTCCGAGTGAAGTTAATACAAGGGATAAAAAGGTGATGGTAACGGATTCCTTTGCATTGTGGAGTGTTACAGATCCGCTGGCATACCTTTCCAGACTCGGAGCGAACAAAGCAAATGCGGAAAGCCGAATTTCCGTCGTTGTATATAATGCTGTAAAAAATGTCATTTCCTCCACGGATCAGGCAGATGTGATCTCCGGCCGTGACGGAAAGCTGGCAGAGATGATCACAGAAAAGATCGGTTCTTCTCTGGACAGCTACGGAATCAAGGTAAAAAAGGTGGAGACGAAGCTTTTAGACCTCCCGGATTCCAACAAGGAGGCTGTTTACCAGCGTATGATCTCCGAACGGCAGAATATCGCTGCCGGATATATCGCAGACGGTGAGTACCAGTCCAATGTCATCAAGAACAGTACGGATAAAGAGGTCTCCATCATCATCTCCGAGGCGCAGGCCCAGGCGGAGAAGATCCGGGCGGAAGGCGAGGCAGAGTATATGAGGATCCTTTCCGGCGCGTACAATGACGAGGGAAAGGCCGATTACTATAATTATATCCGCAGTCTGGACGCGTTAAAGGCGAGTCTCAAGGGAGATAATAAGACGATCATTCTGGATGAAAATTCAGAGCTTGCGAAGATCCTTAGGGGAAACTATTAAGGAACGGCCAGGATAAAACCGCAACAGCGGAAAATTCCTGTGAAGCAGTGATGCTGTGGATCCGGAACGATCCGGACGAAGCAGGCTGCTGCGGGACATAACCGCGGTCAGTAAAAAAGATCGTGGATGTCTGATAAATAATGATACGGTAAAGGAGAAGGGTTATGTCAAAAGTAGTTGATTATTTCCTCAAGTATGTAGCATTCGATACGCAGTCCGCAGAGGATGCGGGGACAGTTCCGAGTACGGAAAAACAGTTCGCGCTGGCGAAGCTTCTGTCCGAACAGTTAAAGAATATCGGGGTGAAGGACGTCTCCATGAGTGAGCACGGCTACGTGTACGGAACGATTCCGGCAAACGGGGATTATAACTGCCAGACCGTCGGCTTCCTCGCGCATATGGACACTTCACCGGATTGTCCGGATGAGAATGTCCGCCCGCAGCTCGTCAAACACTACGACGGAAAGGATATCACTTTAAATAAGGCGCTCGGAGTGAAGATGACAACAAAGATGTTCCCATTCTTAAAAAACTATGTGGGACAGGATCTGATCACCACCGACGGAACGACACTGTTAGGTGCAGATGACAAGGCGGGAATTGCCGAGATCATGACCATGGCAGAGACACTTCTGACACATCCGGAGATCCCGCACGGAACCATCAAGATCGCTTTCACACCGGACGAGGAAGTCGGACACGGCGTTGACTTCTTTGATGTTCCCGGCTGGGGCGCAGATGTGGCTTACACCGTTGACGGCGGCGCCTGGGGCGAGATGGAGTATGAGACCTTCAACGCGGCATCCATGAAAGTCACGATCCATGGAAGCAACATTCATCCGGGCAGCGCGAAGAACAAGATGAAAAACTCGATCCTGATCGGTCTGGAATTCCAGTCAATGCTGCCGGAGAACGAGAAGCCGCAGTATACTGAGAAGTACGAGGGATTTTTCCACTTAAACCACATCGGTGGAAATGTGGAGAATACAACTCTCCACTATATCGTCCGTGACCATGATATGACGCGGTTTGAGGAGAGGAAAGCGCTCGGAAAGAAGATCGGCGAGTTCCTGAACGCGAAGTACGGTGAGGGAACCGTCGAGGTGGAGATCGCAGATACCTACTACAATATGGCTGAGAAGATCCGTCCGCATATGTACCTGATGGATGTGGCTGCTGAGGCATTTAAGGAGCTTGGCATCGAGACTCCGGCGATCAATCCGGTCCGCGGAGGCACGGATGGATCAAGGCTTTCCTACATGGGACTTCCATGTCCGAACCTCTGTACCGGCGGACATAACTATCATGGAAAGTATGAGTTCATCTGCATTCAGTCCATGGAGAAGACAGTGGAGCTGCTTCTTAAGATCGCGGAAAAGTTTACGAAGGTTGAGAAGCAGGCATAAAATCTGGATCAGGATATGGCTGTTTAGAAAAAGCGGGAGGCGCTGGATATCGCTTCCCGCTTTTTTGGATGTATGAACGCAATTTAGAACATGTCTTTATGTTGAAGGGGCAGAGCATTCATGATATAATCATGCGCAGAAAGGCGGTACAGATTATGATAAAAATGATTCAAAGACGTCTGGACGCGATCCTGCATTGGAATATTTCCTTTGTGGGCGGTTTCCTCGGCGGTTATGCAATCCTTTCCCATGCCGGAGTCTTCGGCTCTGCACAGACAGGAAACCTGATGGAGATGGCTTCGAACGTCCGATTTATGGAATGGGAGGAATTGGGACTTCGTCTTCTGGCGATGGTGATCTTCGCCTGCGGTGTGATCGCTTCCTATATGCTGACAAACTATACAAACTTACATATGCGGAAGCTGGCGATCTGGGTGGATGCGGCCGGTCTCGGACTTACGGCCCTGCTGCCGGATTGGTTCTCGCCGATTGCGGGTGTTTACCCGATCTTTTTCTGTTCAGCATTCCAGTGGGGTGTATATTCCGGCGCAGATGGTTTCAACAGCGCGACGGTCTTCATCACAAACAACTTCAAACAATCCGTCCTCGGCTGGACGCAGTATGCGTTGACAAAAGATAAAGAATTTAAGAGAAAAGCCGTGCTCTACAGCAACACGGTACTTATGTTCTTTCTCGGCGCCCTCCTTGGTGTCACCGGTGTAGCTGCCTTCGGCAACGCCCTCGGTGCCTGCGTAGGCTTTATTCCCCTTGCTGTCGCGCGGATCTTTATCAGCATCGGTGAACTTCCGATAGAAGATGAGACTCCGGAGGAGACAGAGGAGGAGGCAGAAGAGATGATGGAAGAGGCGAAGATTTTGGAGAAGGAAGAGAAGAAGAAAATTTAAAAATTGTATATTTGATGAATGGGAATAGGCAGTTGATTCAGGGATGGGTCGGCTGCCTGTTTTGCGTAACAGAGGAAATACTATGGAATTTTGAATATATTATATGGCTTATGGTTTACAAAAATACCAGTGGTGTTAGAATATATTATATGATTCAAAATATAAATTGTCATGGAGGGTATAAATGATTCCTGAGATTCGCTTGCTTGCAGCAAAGACCAGCAGGGATAATGATAATTTGTGGCTTCCACTGTTAGATCACTTAAAAGATACAGCTGGAGTTATAGAATACCTATCGAGCAGATGGTTACCGGGCTCTGTATATGATGAGATGGAGATTTCGAGAAAAGAGGGAATACGATTAGCAAAACTGCTCGCATTACTGCATGATATAGGGAAAGGTATCCCGGCATTCCAGACAAGAATATTGGAACAGCTTCCGGACATCAAGTGTTTTCAAGAAATGGCCGGAATCGAAACAAACTTGAATAAAACACAGATGGATATTAAACATGCACATGCAGGGGCTGTCCTTCTTCGAGCAATGGGATATCCGGAATCAGTGGCAGCGATTGTAGGCGCACACCATGGTTCTCCCGAACCCAATAACATGGATGATGATGCATTCGATGAATTAACATTGGAACGAAAAAAATATGGAGATAAAAATTCTATATGGCGGAAAATGCAAGAGGAACTTTTGAAATGGGCATTAGAAGAGGCGGGATATTCGGAAAAGGGAGAGATTCCAGATATTTCGGAAGCGGCTCAGATGATTTTTTGCGGCCTTTTGATTATGGCAGATTGGATTGCAAGCAACAGCTACTATTTTCCTTTGCTTTCTGTAACAGATGATACAGAACCATATGATAACAATCGGTCAAGGGACGCAATGAGGTATCTTAATCTGCCCGACGGATGTTTGATGGGTTCTGCGTGGAAACAGGAGGATTTTTTTGAAGAGAGGTTCCATTTTACTGCAAATCGAGTACAGAAGGAAATGTATGGTGTTGTAGCCAGAATGGAAAAACCAGGATTGATCATTCTGGAGGCACCAATGGGAGAAGGAAAAACGGAGGCGGCTCTTGCAGCAGCTGAGATTCTTATGAATCGTTTCGATTTAAAAGGAATTGCCTTTTTTCTCCCATCACAGGCAACAACGAATGCCATGTTTACCAGAATCAGTTCCTGGCTAACAGGTCAGTCAGATATTAATCAGGTTTCGATCCAGCTTTATCATTCCAATGCGGAATTAAATGAAGATTTTAGAAAACTGGAATATGGGGATGTCTGCATAGAAGACGATGATCAGGATGCTTTGATAGTTCATAGCTTTTTCAGAGGAAAGAAAACAAGAATGTTATCCGATATTGTGGTTGGCACAATCGATCAGCTTTTGATGGCAGCATTGATGCAGAAACATGTGATGCTTCGTCATCTGGGGCTTGCAGGAAAAGTTGCAGTGATTGATGAGTGCCATTCATTTGATCCTTATATGAATACATATTTGGAAAGTATTTTGCAGTGGCTGGGGATTTATCATATTCCAGTAATTCTTTTGTCAGCTACGCTCCCGGGGGATAAACGATTGGCTTTGATGCAGGCATATGCCGGAAAGAAAAAATGTAAAAATGCCTTGATTAAGGAAACAACTTCATACCCGTTGATTTCATGGTCAGATCATGAACGGGTACAATTAATACCAATTCCTTATGATAAAAAAGACAAGGTTGTTCAGATCGTTAGAGAGAATGAAGAACAACTGGAAGAAGAAGTCCGCAATGTATTGAAACATGGCGGTTGTATGGGAATTATATTAAATACTGTTTCAAGAGTGCAGAAAATTGCAAAATTCATACAGGATAAATTTCCGGAAGCAAAAGTATTGATTGATCATTCGCAGTTTATCCTTCCGGATCGACTTGAACATGAGAAAGAAATTTTGAACTGTGTTGGAAAACATTCGGCGAATGAGCAGAGAAGAGATGTGGTTGTAGTTGGAAGCCAGGTGCTGGAGCAATCATTGGATCTTGATTTTGATGTACTGATAACAGATCTATGTCCAATGGATCTTTTGCTGCAAAGAATCGGTCGTCTTCATCGCCATGAGAGAAAAAGACCGGAAATGCTTAAAAGTGCTAGATGTATAGTATGGAATTCAGAGTTAGACAATCTGGAAAAGGGAGCAACAGCAGTTTATGGAGAGTATCTGCTGTTGCAAACATCAGCGCTCCTGCCGGAAAAGATTATGATACCGTCCGATATCTGCTCACTGGTACAGAAAACCTATTGCGAAATAGATGAGAATCAACGCTTTCAGCCTGCATATGAAGAGTATAAGAAGGAGTGTATGCTTAGGAAGCAGAATGCGAAACCATATTGTCTGGAGAAACCAGAGATAGGAAAATATGGAGGGACTTTGGTTGGGCTCTTGGACAAGTCAGTCGGGCTTGATGATGTAAAGGCACAGGCTGCAGTGCGAGACGGAAATCCATCAATAGAAGTGATTGTTGTAAGAGAAACAGAAGCTGGTTTTGTATCTATAATTGCCGGAAAATTAAAAGGGAAAAAATATAATCTCAGGGAAGCAATATCAATTGACGAAGCCAGAGAAATATCAGAGCAAAAACTCCGCCTTCCTCAAAGATTAGCACAGCCATGGTGTGCAGAGCGTGTAGTCAAACAATTGCGGATAGATATGGAACAGCATACAAAAGAGTGGCAAAACAACCCTATGCTTGAAGGTGAGCTGATATTATTTTTAGATGCGACAAATCACGCGAGTTTGGATGAGATTCAGCTGTTTTATGATGAAAAGAAGGGCTTAGAATGGGAGGTTGAGAAATGTGGATGATAAAAAATATAATTTATTAGACGAACCATGGATTTGCGTCATGAAAGAAAATGGAGAAGTGAAGGAACTTTCACTGATGGACGTGTTGCTCCATGCACATCAGTACCGAAGATTGGCCGGAGAGTTGCCGACGCAGGATGTTGCGGTGTTAAGATTGCTTCTGGCTGTGTTGCAAACGGTTGTTTACCGATACGATACAGATGGCAATGAAGATGAACTTGTTGAAACAGAGGATGCATATGAACGGTGGAAAGAAATTTGGAATGAAGGAAAACTTCCGGAAAAACCGATTCGGGAATATTTAACAAAGTGGAAGGAACGTTTTTATCTATACGATAGTGACAGGCCATTTTACCAGGTACCGAAAGCTGCAATTGGAACAGAATGTAAAGCAGCAAAGTTAAATGGTGAAATCTCAGAGAGTAGTAATAAGCTGCGCTTGTTTTCAAATCGTGCGGGAAAAGAAAAAGAATTTTTAAGTAATTCAGAAGCAGCCAGATGGTTGTTGTATCTGAATGGATATGATGATACATCTGCAAAGCCAAAGGAAAAGGGACTCCCATCACCCGGAACAGGATGGCTTGGTAAACTGGGATTAATTTATGCAGATGGAAATAATTTATTTGAAACCCTGATGTTGAATCTTGTATTGGTTAATATTTCAGATAAAGAATGTTGGGGCAGTCCAAAGCCTGTGTGGGAAGCAGAAACAGTTAAGGATGCGGAGAGAACTGAAATCGCGGTCCCATCAAATCAGGCAGAACTACTGACAGTACAATCCAGAAGAATTCTTCTAAAAAAAGAGGAGCAAGGGGTCAGTGGTTATTATGTGTTGGGAGGTGATTTTTTTCCAAAAGAAGCAGCATATATGGAACAAATGACTGTATGGAAAAGATATGAGCCGAAAGGAAATGCCGCTCCGTATTATCAGCCAAGAAGACATTTGCCAGAAAAACAGATGTGGCGCGATTTTTCAAACCTTGTTATTTCAGATCAGGAAAACAGAACACCGGGAGTACTTGAATGGGTCGCTTGGTTGAAAGATAAGAAAATGATTGATAAAAAGAAAATCATTTGTTTTAAGACAGCCTCTGTACAATATGGGGACAAAGACTTTTTTGTAAAAGATGTTCTTGGCGATTACCTGGAATTTCACACAGACTTATTAACTGTAAATGGGAAAATTCTTGTAAGAATCATACGTGAAGAAATTGAAAAATGTGAAAAAGCAGCAAATATAGTGAATCATTTAATAGAAGACTTAAAGAAGGCAGCAGGAGACTGTTCAGGTGAAAAAACTCAATATGGAAAAGAAGAGTACTTTTACCAGATAGATATACCATTTCGCAGTTGGTTAAAGGAACTGGATCCGATAGGTGAGAGTGATTCTGATTATTATGAGAACATTCGAAGCGATTGGAGAATTCAGGCATATCGGATAGCGGAAAAGCTTGGTATGAACTATGTTGAACAAGCAGGAGATAAGGCTTTTGTTGGCCGGGAAATACAAGAAAAAAAGGATGGAGTTGAAAGAAAAGTTTATTATTCATCTTCAAGTGCCTTTAATATATTTAAGTGGTCATTAAAAAAATGTTTTGAGCTGTAGCAAGGAGGGATTATTGTATGGGAAACCAGGGACAGATGGTCAGAAAGTATATGGCCATGCGTCTGAAACAATGGGAGAATGAGCCGAATGATGCACGCGTCAAAGGAGAACTGGCCCAGCTTCGTCATGGAATTGGAAAAAAGCCCGGAGAAGTTCCTGAAATGTGGGAACTTTTATTTAACGGATTTCCAGAAGAATTGATGAGCAGAAATGGAGAACCCAGTTGGGCTGAGTGGGCGGTATCCCTTTCCTTATGCATGTATGCTCTGCATCAGCAGGGAAGTGATATTCATCAAAATAACATGCATAGTGAACAGCAATCATTAGGAAAAGCAGTTAGAAAATTGGCGGCTTTGCAGGATGAATCAGAACTGGCACGAATTCGAAAACGATTTACTGTTTTTGCAACATCGGCAGATATGGAAGAATGTGCGTATTATCTTCGAGGATTAGTACAGCTTCTGCGGGCAAAGGGCGTGCCGATGGACTACATTCAGCTGGCATATGATCTATATCAATTTCAAACGGAGAATGGTGCCCAGAAGGTTAAGCTTCGCTGGGGACAGGATTTTTATCGAGTAGTAAAACAGGAAGAGGAGAAAAAAGAAAATGAGTAAAAATTTGTATATTGATCTTCATGTAATTCAAACACTTCCGCCGAGCTGCGTAAATCGTGATGATACAGGCAGTCCTAAGACAGCAATTTATGGTGGTGTAACCAGAGCGAGGGTTTCAAGTCAGTCTTGGAAACGTGCAATGCGCCTTATGTTTGCTGATATGTATACAGAAAAAGAAAAGGGAATTCGAACAAAGAAAATTGTAGATCTGCTTGCAAAGAAAATATCTGAGCTGGATTCGGAAATTCAGAGTACTGAAAAATTGGCAAAAAAGGTATTAGAAGCAGCCGGAATTAAATTAACAGAGAAAAATGGAAAAGTAGAAACAGGAGCTCTGTTTTTTATTAGTGCAAAACAAATTGAAAAACTGGCAGAAAAGGCCATTGCCCATCCGGATGGAAAATTTGAAAAAGAGGATAAAAAAGAATTGCAGGAGGCATTAAAAAACTACCCCTCAGTTGATCTCGCATTGTTTGGCCGCATGGTGGCAGATGAACCTTCCTTGAATTATGATGCGGCGGCACAAGTGGCTCATGCTATATCAACACATGCTGTACATAATGAATATGATTACTTTACGGCTGTTGATGATTGTACATCGGAAGACAATTCCGGGGCAGGACATCTTGGTACGGTAGAATATAATTCATCTACCTTATATCGTTATGCGACTGTGAATGCAGCAGAACTTGTAAGATACTTGGGAGAAGATACTCCGAAAGCAGTTAGAAATTTTGCAGAGGCATTTATCACTAGCATGCCGACAGGAAAACAAAACACATTTGCAAACAGAACACGTCCGGATGCTGTTTATGTGACGGTTCGCAGAGATCAGCCGGTTAATATGGCAGGCGCTTTTGAGAAACCTGTTATCACAAAGGGTGGATATGTGGAGCAATCAATAAAGTCGTTGATTGATTATGCAAAGGAATCTTATGAAGATTATGTAAATGAACCGGAAATGGCATTTGCAGTGGGAAGAGAGTTGGAGCCGCTTGCGGCAACAATGAATTTGACAAAATTATTAGATGAACTGGAAAAACAGGTTTTGAATGATCTGGAAGAGGTGAAGGAATAATGAGTACATTGCTGCTTCGGTTGGCAGCACCACTTCAATCATGGGGAATTGATTCGAAGTTTGATATTCGTCGGACAGGACGGGAACCCAGCAAAAGCGGGGTGATTGGACTTATCTGTGCAGCACTTGGAATCAAGAGAGATGATGATGAGATGGTGAGCCAGTTAGCAACACTACGATTTGGTGTGCGTGTTGATAAAGAGGGGCATTTTGTGCGTGATTTTCACATGGTACGATCAAAAAAGGGAGAATCATATGTCACAAACCGTTATTATCTTGCGGATGCAGAATTTCTGGTAGGTTTTGAAAGTGTGGATGAAGAACTTTTGAAAAAGATCGAATATGCATTATTGAATCCAGTGTTTCCGTTATATCTGGGACGAAGATCGTGTCCGCCGACCGGAAGATTATGCCTTGGTATCAGAAAATTGGAATTGGAAGAAGCTTTGCTTGAAGAAGAATTTCGGAATGAATCAATTGAAACAGTACGCATAGTGATGGATGCAAAAAAAGGAGAAGACGGAAATATTGTTAAGGATTTACCGATATCCTACAATCCAGAGCACAGAAAGCATATGTTTCGAAAAGTGACAGAGAAATATCGAGCGGTGCGAGAACCGCTTCAATGCCATGATCCAATGGCAGAATTGGGGTGATTGGTTTGTATTTAAGCAGAATGACATTGGATGTGACTAAAAGGAAAACATTGCAGGCGTTAAGTTCACCAAACTTGTTCCACGGAGCAGTTGAGTCTTCGTTTGATATGACGGAAGCGGTTCGGCAGAGAAATCTATGGAGAATCGATCAACTTAATGGTAATTATTATTTGCTTATTCTGAGTCGGGAAAAACCAGATCTCTCTGAAGCGATAACTCAATTTGCACCGGAAGGTGAAGGATGGGCAACGAAAGAGTATGATCCTTTTCTGGAGAAAATCAAAGCTGATTCACGGTGGCATTTTCGCTTGACGGCAAATCCAACCTACCAGAAAGCTGCGGGAAAGGATCAAAGAGGCAGAATTTGTGCACATACTACGGCAAATAATCAGCGAAAATGGCTTATAAAACAGGGGGAACTGCATGGCTTTGCAGTGAGTGAAGATTCTTTTGAGATCAGGGAATCTAAATGGTACCACTTTAATAAGACTGTTGGAAAGAATCAGGTTAGTATGCTGTCTGTAACATATGAAGGCATTTTAAAAGTAGTGGATGAAGAGAAAGTACGAAAAGTGCTGACAGATGGTATTGGACGTGAAAAGGCATATGGAGTAGGTCTTATGACACTGGTACATGTAGAGAAGGGAACAGTATGACAAATATTCCTGGAATGATACGGCCGGAAATCCAGATGCTGCCGCAGGTTGCAGATCGACTGACATTTCTTTACTTAGAGAGATGTGTACTAAATCGACAAGATAGTGCAATCACAGTTGCGGATGATAGAGGAACAGTTTTTGTACCGGCAGCAGCGATCAGTGTGATTATGTTGGGACCTGGAACGAAGATCACTCATCGAGCGATGGAATTAATTGGAGATGCCGGTGTCACAGTGATATGGGTGGGAGAACAGGGGGTGCGTTATTATGCATCGGGCCGTCCTCTCACCCATCGTGCGGCACTTTTGCAGAGACAGGCAGAATTAGTCAGCAACATGAGAATGCATTTAAATGTTGTCAGGCAGATGTATTGCATGCGATTTCCAAATGAAGATGTTTCCCGACTTACACTTCAGCAGTTGAGAGGACGGGAGGGAGCAAGAATTCGTGCAGTATATAAAAGAGCATCAAAAGAGTGGAATGTACCTTGGAATGGGCGCGAATACGATCCAGAGGATTTTACAAGTGGAGATCCTGTTAATCAGGCATTATCCGCCGGTCATGCATGTCTTTATGGTCTGGCACATGCGGTAATTGCTGCGTTAGGGTGCTCGCCGGGGCTAGGATTTGTACATGTCGGACATGAAAATTCATTTGTATATGATATTGCAGATTTATATAAGGCAGATATCACGATTCCGTTAGCGTTTGAAGTGGCTTCATCGATCCCCAAGGAAGAAATTCCATCTGTGATGCGGAGAAAAACCAGAGATAAAATGGTAAAAATGAATATTCTGAAACAAATGGTGCACGATATCAAATCTTTGCTTGCCAAAGAAGGAGAAGCTGAGGATTCAGATGCAGTGTATTTGTGGGATAACAGAGTCGGGGAAGTTGAAAATGGACGTTCATATGGAGAAGATCTTGAAGAAGGTGAATAATGGTAGTTGTAACGCTGACAGATTGCCCACCTAAGCTGCGCGGAGATCTTACAAAGTGGCTTATGGAGATCAATACAGGAGTATACGTTGGAAAGGTGAGCGCAAGAATTCGGGAAATACTTTGGACACGAATCTGTGAGAATCTGTCCCAGGGACGGGCAACAATGGTATATAATACTAATAATGAACAGGGAATGGAATTCTGTGTTCACAACTCATCCTGGAAACCTGTGGATTTTGATGGAATACAATTGGTTATGCGTCCAGAACAGGCACGATGCGAAACAAAAGCGCGTGCAAGCAGGGCAGAAGTTCAGCAAATGCTGATTAAGAAAAAGCAATATAGGGCAAACAAAGAACGACAAGAAGGTTATGTGGTGATAGATTTAGAGACAACAGGATTAAATAGTTCATCAGATGAGATTATTGAGTTGGCGGCGATCAGAATCATTAACCACGAAATTGCAGACCAATTGGAGATTCTAGTAAAAACAGAAAAAGGAGTTCCAAAAGTAATTACTGAACTTACGGGGATTACAGAGGAGATTCTTGAGGAAAAGGGGGTGGTTCTTTCTTCGGCGATGGAGAAGTTCTGTAAATTTATTGGAGAAAGCGCAATAGTGGGACATAATATTGCATTTGATCGTAGCTTTTTAAAGGAGGCTTGTCGAAAGACCAATCGAATGAATCTGAAAAATCCAGCAAAAGATACATTAGATCTTGCTAGAAGGCGAATCGACGATATTGATGATTATAAGCTTCATGCACTGGCAGACTATTTCCAGATAAAAGTTGAGGAGGAACATAGGGCATTAAGTGATTGTATTACGACATTTCAAGTATATGAGAAACTAAATGAAATTTAGCGGCAGAGAGTGGAAAAATGCTGTAAATAAGGGATTCTTTTAGTGTATTCCCCGCGCAAGCGGGGGTGATCCCCAGGATATGAACCTATATTGTATGTTCCGTCAGTATTCCCCGCGCAAGCGGGGGTGATCCCGAGTCTCTGGTTAAGCATCCAGACAAATACCTGTATTCCCCGCGCAAGCGGGGGTGATCCTAAACAACTCATCCGTGGTAAATGCCGCCGTGGGTATTCCCCGCGCAAGCGGGGGTGATCCCTTCTATTCCATCTTGAATCATTAACATAGTTAGTATTCCCCGCGCAAGCGGGGGTGATCCCTGTTTTTGCGGCTGTTTCAGATAAAGTTCTGCGTATTCCCCGCGCAAGCGGGGGTGATCCCAGAACACCCGGAAAAATCTACTGTATTATTTAGTATTCCCCGCGCAAGCGGGGGTGATCCTGTAAACGCCGAAGTGGCGCTGCGATTGGCGGAGTATTCCCCGCGCAAGCGGGGGTGATCCCAACGATTACACAACCTCTCACCAATATAAACGGTATTCCCCGCGCAAGCGGGGGTGATCCCCCTACTCGTACTGCCGATCCAGTTAAATATGCAGTATTCCCCGCGCAAGCGGGGGTGATCCTCTGTTGTGCCATCAGGGGTATTTTGTACGAACGTATTCCCCGCGCAAGCGGGGGTGATCCCAGCACAGCAGACCGGCGCGGCGGCGAAAGGGTGTATTCCCCGCGCAAGCGGGGGTGATCCTATTGCTGGCACTCTTCGAGTGTGGCGAAATACGTATTCCCCGCGCAAGCGGGGGTGATCCCACGACCGCGTAAGGAATCGCGGCAGTGACAAGGTATTCCCCGCGCAAGCGGGGGTGATCCTATTCCCCGCATCTAAATAAATGCACCCATCCAGTATTCCCCGCGCAAGCGGGGGTGATCCCTAACGCTCTCATTTCAGTACTCCTCCCCACCTGTATTCCCCGCGCAAGCGGGGGTGATCCCCATGAGGCGGATCGGATCTCCCGGCTTATACGGGTATTCCCCGCGCAAGCGGGGGTGATCCCCATGAGGCGGATCGGATCTCCCGGCTTATACGGGTATTCCCCGCGCAAGCGGGGGTGATCCCTTGTCAAATAATTCATTCAGACGTTCCCGTTCGTATTCCCCACGCAAGCGGGGGGTGATCCTGATCCAGAATTTCTTTCACTGCTCTCGGTACTGTATTCCCCGCGTAAGCGGGGGAATCCCGTATTAAAGCATGGACTCTAAAAAGAAAAATCCACCCTATTGCAATTCCCCGCTATTTTTCATATACTTATAATATGAGTGGATAGATGCAGCCGCTATGTGTTGGGCATTTTGCCTGCCGTAGTAGAACGGGGCACTATCCACTCTTTTATGCTTATGAACAATCAATAGCTCTCACGCGAACTCCCGCAGCAGCCGGATCAGCTCCTTCATTGCCGGAAGTGTCTGTTTTCCTTTCAGCGTAACGATGGAGTAGCTGGTGGTGTCATCTGGATTACCGATCCGGAAGCAGCGGACAGGCTTTGGATAGTGGAAATTTTTCATGTACTGGTAGAAGTTGAAAGCGATGCCATAGCCCTCCGCGGCGAGCTGACAGGCAGATTCAAGATTTTCAAGGAGAAAGACCTGTCCCGGTTCGGCGTGGTCATGAGCAATGGCAAGGTCTGTGTAGTGTCTGGAGGACTGATCCGGCTTTTGCAGGATAAAACGTTCCCCGTTAAATTGTTTGAGATCGATCCTCGGACATGGATCTTTCCGGCTTTTCTTTGCCGCGCCGGTGCACAGTGGGTGCCCGGCGGAGACAACAGCGACCATATAGTCCTCATAGAGAGGACAGTATTCCAGCAACGGATGGCTGGAGGATTCATTGACGATGGCAAAATCAAGCTCTCCGGCAAGCAGATGCCGGATCATCTGCTCAGTGGATTCTTCATATGGGACCAGCTTCACATCCGGGTAGCGGGAGGAAAAGACAGGCAGTGCCTTCGCAAGAAGATAAAGTGTTCTTCTGGGATGGATTCCGAAACGGATCGTTCCCGAAGAGCCACCCATGTATTTTTGAAGCTCATTTTCATAATGGGCTTCTATTTTTATCATTTCTTTTGCATGTTCTAAATAGATCTTTCCGGCCTCGGTTGGGACAAACTGTTTCCCGATCCGGTCGAAAAATTTTGTCCCGGTGCGTTCTTCAAGATTTCCTAAAAATATGCTGAGTGCAGGCGGAGAGATGTGCAGGGCTTGCGCCGCATCCTTAATGCCCCTGTGTTTTTCAATTTCAAGCATATAGAGCTGTTCCCGCATATCCATGGCCTTTCGCTGGTCCTTTCCCTGAATAAATATTTGCAATTTCGTATAAAAATAAACAATATTAAATAAAACAATAAAAATATTAAACTTGCTTTAATTTTATATCTTGATTATAGTCTAAGAAAGAAAACAAATCAAGGAAGGATTGAAAGTATGAAACCATTAAAAGAAAAAAAGCCTTTTCAGGCGCCGCACACATTTGTGATCCTTGTAGCGCTGATCCTTCTGGCAGTCGCAGCCACTTATGTTGTGCCTGCTGGAGAGTATACCCGGTATACGGATGAGGCGACAAACAGAACCCTCGTGGAAGCGGGGAGCTTCCATTATGTCGAATCTCATCCGGTAAGCTTTTTAACCGTTCCGGCACTGATCTACAGGGCGATCGTAAAGGCGGCAAGCACAGTTACGTTTATCCTTATTATCGGCGGCTCTTTTGAGATCATCACATCCACAGGGATCCTCACAGTTCTCTGTAAGAAGATGGCGAAAGCCTTCCGCGGCCGCGAGTATTTTGTGATCCCTGCATTTCTGCTGTTATTTTCTGTTTTTGGAACAACGATGGGAATGTCTGCCGAGGTCATGATCTTTGTGCCGATCGGAATTGCCCTTGCGGCATCTCTGGGACTTGACAAAGTGACAGGTACCGCAATGATCGCTATGGGCGCCGCATCCGGATTTACAGCCGGAATCCTGAATCCCTTCAATGTCGGTGTTGCTCAGGATATTGCGGAGATCCCGATGTTTTCCGGTATGGGATACCGCATTTTTATTCTCGGAGTTCTTCTGGTGATCAATACGGTCTACATTACCTGGTACGCAAAGCGCGTGAAAGCGGACCCGACAAAGAGTATCATTTACGGAGAGCCTGAGGATCAGGAATTTACTTTCGATGATACAGAAGAAGCGCTGAACCTGACCCATGGTCTGACTCTGGCAGTGATCGTAGCCGGCTTTGCGGTCCTGATCTATGGACTCAGTAAGCTCGGATGGTATTTTGAGGAGATGTCTGCGATCTTTATCGCGATGGGTGTGCTCTGCGGTATCGTGAACCGCTATAGCCCAAACAAGATCGCCGCTACGTTCGGAAACGGAGCGAAGGGAATCGTTGTGGGAGCTTTGATCGTCGGCATTGCCCGCGGTGTTGAGCTTGCATTATCTGACGCAATGATCCTTGATACCATCGTCCATGCGATCGCAAGTATTGTAAACATTCTTCCGCAGTCCTTAAAAGCCATCGGAATGTTCCTTGCACAGTCACTTGTCAACTGTGTGATCACCTCCGGTACTGGACAGGCTGCGGTTACCATGCCGCTTATGGTACCGGTTGCGGATCTGATCGGTATTACGAGACAGACAGCCGTCCTTGCGTTCCAGCTCGGAGACGGATTTTCAAACTCTGTTCTTCCGACATCCTCCGCGCTGATGGGTTATCTCGTCGTTTCGAAGATCCCGTATGTAAAATGGTTAAAATTCATGATGCCGTTATTCCTGATCTGGACATTCTTCGGATGTCTGTTCATGCTGGGGGCACTCATGATCGGCTATTAAAGCGGAGGAAAAGAGAAGATGCAGGATTTTGAAGTGAAGGAGCGTTTAAGAGAACATCTGGAGTACCTTTGTTCGTTCGATAAGCTCTCCGGTGAACCGGAGGCGTATCGCGCGGTCGAGTATATTCTTGATGTATTAGAAAAATCCGGGATCTCCTGCCATGAGGAGGATTTTCCGGCTTATCTGAGCAATCCGGTGAGCAGTGTCCTTATCGCGGATGGTGAGGAGTTCCCATGTCGTCCAAGGTCTTTCTCGGAGAGTACAAAAGAAATGATCGAGGTCCCACTGATCTACGATCCCGGAACAAAAACAGAAGTCTCCCTTTCAGAACAGAAACGGTTTATGGAAACAGTTGCCGGAAAGCTTGTCCTCGGGTACGGTTTTGATGAGCGTTACGCAAAATTGCTGGAGCAGCATGGTGCGGCCGGGTGGATCCAAATCTGGACCTCCGACGAGGACGCGGTCCATGAGGACACGGTAAGTCCTGTCTGGGGAACTCCGGATATGGACTCATCTCTGTTCCAGTTACGGATGCCGGTGGTCGCCGTCTCAAAGCCCTGTGGGGAGAAACTGATCCGGAAGCTGAAAACATATGAGGCAGAAGGAAAACAGCTTTTTGCGCAGCTTTCCAGCGAGGTGGACACATGCGTAAAAAATGTCGCGCTGCCGATCGCCGAGATCCCGGGAAAGAGCGTGGATTTTGTCTTGGTCTCCGGTCACTATGATACCTGGTATCGTGGCGCTTTTGACAACTGCACGGCAAATGCGCTGGCTCTGGAGCTTGCGCGTTATATGAAAGAACATCAGGATGAGATGTTCTATTCCCTGCGGATCGCCTGGTGGCCGGGACATTCCAATGGGCGCTATATGGGATCCACCTGGTATTGTGATTACCACTGGGATGAGATTGAGGAGCACTGCATCGCTCACCTGAATCTTGATCTTCTGGGATCCAAAGGAGCAGACCATACGCTTGCGATCCGGACAGCAGGGCTTGAGGGCGAGGAATGGCTGAAAGAGCAGGTGCGGAAGGTAGATCCGGCGGCGGAAATGATGTTTGGGCGTATCGGGCGGGGAGCGGATCAGTCGCTCTGGGGCGCAGAGATCCCATATCACATCAATCCCCGTTATGAGGCGAAAAAAGAACGAAAACACTCGGATGCTCCGGGTCCCGGCGTGTACTGGTGGCATACGATCGACGATACCTTTGACAAGATCGATCTTGACGGGCTTTTGCGGGACGGAAGAGTCGTGGGCGTTCTGTTGTATGAACTCCTCTCGAAGGAGAAGCTTCCTGCCGATTATCGCAGCTATGCAAAAACTTGGCTCCCATACTTTGAGACGTTAAAAAATTCAGAGGAGCATGAACAGGCGGCGGATGAGATCGAAACACTTCTAAAAGAGGTTCTGGATCGTTGTGAAACGCTTGAACATATATGGGGAACGGAGAAGATCGAAGAACATAACCGCCTTTGCTGTCTCGTCGGAGGAGTTCTCAGCCGTCTTATGCACTCCACAGGCTCCGCGTATGAACAGGATACTTCTTTTGCATATGGTCCGCTGCAGCTTCTTAAAGCTTCCGCGAAGGCACTCCCTGAAAACAGTCCCGCGGATTGGAGCCTGTTCTATCAGACAACATTCGTGAGACAGAGAAACCGGATGGTGACGGAGCTTAGAAAACTGCTGAAAGAGATCGATCTGGAATTCAGGAATGGATCGGATCGCTTTGGATCTTCACGAAATTGTGACAGGAGAATAGAGATATGAATAAAGAAACAATAAAGCAGGCCGTTGCGCCTTACATGGCAGAGCTTGCGGGGCTGGCGGATCAGATCTATGATCTGGCGGAGCCGGGGCTTGAGGAAGTCCGCTCCAGTGGGATCCTTACCGATTATCTGGAAAAAAATGGATTTCAGATCGAGCGTGGGATCGCAGATCTCCCGACTGCATTCCGTGCCGTCTATGAACAGGGAAAAGGAGGACCTTCCTTTGGATTCTTGGCAGAGTACGACGCGCTGAAAGGGATCGGTCATGCCTGCGGACATCACATGCAGGGACCGTCTGTGATCGGAGCTGCTCTGGCACTCCGGGATCTCTGTAAGGATCAGCCCTATAAGATCGTGATCTACGGGACACCGGCGGAGGAGACGGTCGGCGGAAAGATCATTATGAAGGAGAAAGGGTGCTTTCAGGATATCGACCTTGCGCTCATGATGCATGCAGCCCCCAATACCTGTGTCGATGTCCGCTGTATGGCCCTTGAGTGCTTTTACGTTACCTTCCATGGGGTAGAGGCCCATGCCGCCATGAGCCCGCACAAAGGGAAGAGCGCCTTTGATGCCGCGCTTCTTTCCTTTCAGGGGATCGAGTTTATGAGGGAACATGTTCTTGAGGATTCCAGAATGCATTACACGGTCCTTGACGCCGGCGGTCCATCGAACATCATTCCGGGAACGGCAAAGGCAGAGTATACACTTCGGTCTTATAGTACGGATTACTTGGAGAAGGTCATCGTTCCGAGATTTCAGGACATCATAAAGGGTGCGTGCCTGATGACGGGAACGACCTGTGAGACAGAAAGAAGCTACCCGTTTCAGGCAAAGATCCCGTGCCTGACCCTGAATGACCTGATCATGGAAAACGCCAGAAAATTTGAGGCACCACAGCTCGCCGGACCGCGTGAAAAGACGGGCTCCACGGACTTTGGAAATGTCATGTATGATGTGCCCGGATGCTGCATCCGCACAGCGTTTGTGCCAGAGGGTACCGCGGCGCATTCGCAGGAATATCTCGATGCGGGAAAGACGGAGCGGGCTCATGAAGCGATCCGGTCCGGTTCGGAGATCCTTGCGGGAACATGCATCGACATGATTGAAAGACCAGAGCTTTTGGAACAGATCAAAGAGGAGTTTCGGAAGCGGAAACAGGAAGAAACCGCAAAAATATGACAAAATTGTCATTTTCCAGTCATGAACAATTAAACTGCTGTCTGTAAAATATGAAACTGTAAGAAATCTAACAAATATCCAGAAAGGAAGATGATTATGACAGCAGCTATTGGTTTTCTGATGATCATCGCGATCGTAGCACTGCTCTTAAAGGGCAAAATGTCTCCGATCGTGGTACTTGCGGTGATTCCGGTCATTGCAGCCTTGATCCTCGGCTTCTCCCCGGTGGAGGTCATGGACTTCATTGCGGATGGAATCAAAACCACCACAAGCAATGGTATCTTATTTATCTTTTCAGTAATTTATTTTGGTGTTCTGGCAGACACCGGACTCTTTGATGTTATCGTAGGCTGGCTGGTAAAAAAGGCCGGAAACAATGTAATTGCGGTCACTGTAGTTACAGCGCTGATCGCAACGATCGCTCATCTGGACGGTACTACGGCTGTTACCGTTCTCATTACGATCCCGGCGATGTACCCGGTATATAAGAAGATGAACATTGACTCCCGTATCCTTCTCTGCCTGACAGGTGCCTGCATGGGCGTTATGAACCTGCTTCCGTGGGGCGGTCCGACAGCGAGAGCGGCTACTGTACTCGCTATGGATGCCACTGAGTTATGGCACATGCTGATCCCGCTTCAGGTTGTTGGCCTGATGATGAACATCATTCTTGCTGTACTCCTCGGCATGTTAGCCATCAAGCATGGTGCCGGCGCCGGAAAGGGCGTAGAGGTGGAGTCCGATGAGAAAGAGAAGAAAGAGGCAGCTGATTTAAGAAAATCAAACGCTTACCTGATCTTCAACTTCTTACTTACAGTAGGTGTGATTGCCCTGTTATCCACAGGTATCGGTAAATCCTATGTAATCTTCATGCTTGGTCTTTGCATCCTCCTGGCTGTCAACTACCCGAACCAGAAGACTCAGGACAAGCTGATCAAGAAGCACGCTCCGGCAGCCCTGATCATTTCCGCAACACTGTTTGCCGCAGGTGCTATGGTAGGTGTCTTCGACGGAACCGGTATGCTGGAAGCAATGGCAAATGCGATCATGGCGATCATTCCGGCAGCTCTTGGAAAGTACGTTCACATCATCTTTGGTATTCTTGCGCTTCCGCTTGGTCTCTGTGTTGGAACAGACGCATACTTCTATGGCATCATGCCATTAGTTATGCAGGTAGGCGAAACCTATGGCGTGGCTTCCCTGAATACTGCCCTGACCATGCTGATCGGTAAGAACCTTGCGTTAATGGTAAGCCCGTTAGTACCGGCAACATACCTTGCGATCGGTCTGACCGGAACAGAGCTGAAAGATCATATGAAATTCAGCATTCCGCCGTACTACATTATCAGCCTTATCATGCTGGTATTCGGTGTGATTCTTGGCATTGTTGCCATCTAAATGATACATAACGAATGAAAATCCTGTTCTGCAGTACGGATCTTGTACCGCAGAACAGGATTTTTTGCTATAATGAAAGAAAAATGATGCAGGAGAAAGTTTATGAATACAGAAAAAATCCTACTGGTGGACGATGAGCGCGCGATCCGGCTGGCTGTGCGGACCGCCCTGACCCGTGAAGGAATGCAGGTGACGGAGGCAGCCGATGGAAGTGAGGCTCTGGAGCTTTTAAAGAAACAACAGTTCCATCTGGTGATCCTGGACGTAATGATGGAACATGTGGGTGGTTATGATGTGCTGCAGGCAATGCGCGCCGCTGGAGACCACACGCCGGTCATGATGCTGTCGGGAAAATCCGATGAGATGGATCAGGTGCTGGGACTGGGCTTTGGCGCGGACAGTTATCTGACAAAGCCGTTTCATACTGCGATCCTGATCCAGACAGCAAAGGCGCTGATCCGCAGAAGTCAGATCTACAGCCAGGGAGCATCCGGAGACACCGGGATCCGTAAGGGTCCGTTTACGGTAGATACCTTAAAGATGGAGTGCCTGAAAAACGGTGAGCCGTTAAATTTTACTGCCAGAGAGATGACCCTGTTCCGATTCCTGATGGAGCATCCGGGACAGGTGTTTACGAAGGAACAGCTTTATACCCAGGTGTGGAATGAGGCGGTGGTGGATGACAATACCATCACCGTCTATGTGAAACGGATCCGGAACAAGATCGAGGATGACCCAAAGCAGCCCCGGTATCTGAAGACGGTACGTGGAATCGGATATATGCTGAATGTGTAGGGATAAAAATGGAAGAATTTTTAAATAAAAGGAAATCAAGACTGGTGGCGGTCAGTCTGTTGATCATTTTATCAGTGGTTGTGATATTTGCAGGTTCCCGGCTTTACAGTCAATACCGGGAGCAGGTGATCCGGACGGAGGAAAGCCAGCTTTTAACGATGGCGGGAATCGTCGGAAATAACATCAATTCCTACATGGAACAGCAGCTTGAGGAGATTGACCTGTTTTATTCCCGGGAAGGAATGCCGGAAAATGTCTGGGTGGAGTCTGGCGGAATCAATGCGAGGACAGCTTACTTTTTAAAGAATAATGCAGGGGTCTATAACTGGATTACTGTAACGGAACCGAATGGAACAAAATTCCGGTATGAACCGGGGAAAAAGACGTTTCGGGAATCTGCGGGCGGAGAAGTGAAAGCAGTGGCTTCGCAGGACGGAAATCATCCTGCAGAGATCACGGGAAAGGAAATATCGGATCAGACGGGATGGTATGAGCTTTATATTGAGAAGAATGTCCCTGTCGGATCTGAGGTCTATGTGCTCACATTTGCCATGGACCTTGGAGCGCTGTATGAGAAGATCGTCGCGCCGGTAAAGATCGGAGAAGCCGGATATTCCAGCGTCAAAGACCAGAATATGAATATCATCATGCACCATGTAAAGAACCAGATCGGTCTTGAAGCGGTGGATGGACGTATTGAGAGGTATCCATATCTTGACATGAGCAGCCTGAATGCCTGGATCATGAGGCAGGAAAATGAGAACTCCGGAACCGGTGTGATCGATACATATGTATGGGATGATCCTGAATTAAAAAGAGTCCGCCGCGTCGTTGCGTTTCAGGCGATCTCGATTCAGGGAGAACGCTGGATTGTCAATTCCACACTGCCGGTCCATGAACTTTCGGGACCGCTTGAGAGCATGATGGCCATGCTGATCGGCGTGATGCTCCTGTACATGATGATCCTTGTGGTGATCATGGTATTTTTCCTGAGAAACCGTTTTCTGGCGGAATCCCAGCAAAAGGAGATCACGTATCTAAAAGAGATCAATCATGGAATGGAGATGCTGGTCCAGAAAAACAACGAGATCCGGCATTATCAACGGATCCAGTCGCTGGGAATGATGGCGAGCCACATTGCGCATGAATTCAACAATTATCTGACACCGGTGCTGATCTATGCGGAGCTTCTTGAGAATGATGAATCCATCTCTTCCGAAAATCAGGAGATGATCCATGAGATCACAAAGTCGGTGGATCAGGCATCGAATCTGTCAAAAGAACTGCTCGCCTTTTCCAGACAGGATACCGGTGTGCGGCTGGAACCACTGAACTTTACGGAAGAAGTCAGGAATGCGGTATCCATCGTGCGACAGCTTGCCCCGGCGGCGATCACGTTGAAAACAGAGATCACGGAGGAACCGCTATATGTGTTGGGACGCAGACGGATGGCGGAGCACATTTTGATGAATCTCTGCAAAAACGCGTTTCAGGCTATGGAAAAGACCGAGAGAAAGGAGTTGTGGATCCGGCTGGCGGCAAAAGGGAATGATGCGATTCGCCTGCTGGTATCTGATACCGGCTGCGGAATCGGAGATGATGCCATGCAGAAGATCTTTGAACCGTTCTACACAACAAAAGGATCGAGACAGGGTACCGGACTTGGTCTTTCGGTGGTTCAAAATATGGTAACATCCGTGGGTGGAACGATCCGTGTGGAGAGTAAGTCGGGAGAGGGAACCACATTTATCCTGGAGATCCCGCAGAACAGCACAGAGGTAGAAGATGATGGCCGGAAACGGTTGAAGCATGTCCAAAAGATCGCGATTGTCTCCAGCGAAGAGTCCGCAAAGACATGGAAAGCAGCGGTATCACACAGTCAGAAGACGGTAGATCTGTACGCACACCCGGCGGCCCTTATTGACCGGGTCCAGAAAGATCCGTCAGCCTATGATCTTCTGATCGCGGAGTACACACTGCCGACCATGAACGGAATCGAACTGTGTGAGGTGGTCCGCCGCATCAATCCGGAGATCCGTCTGATCCTGATCGCGGAACAGGGTGGAGCCGATTTCGAATGGTACCTGAACAACGGCATGATCGACCGGTTTATGCTGAAAGATGAGTTTGCGGAGGAATTTGCGGAGATGTTTGAAGGGTAAACAGAGAAGAATCCATTGTGGAAAACGGGAGCGGCAGGACCTGACTCCGTTGCAGGAAGTATCCCACCTCAATGAAAAAGGAAGCAATCGAAAAGGCAACCGCAGACCTCAACCCTATTCTCATCTCGCAGATCGACTTCACATTCAAAGATGATGAAGAAACACTTAAGAAGCTTTATGGTTTGATGTAAAAGATTATCCCGACTTTTTTGAGATATTTTCACAGAAAAACGGTGTATTCCGCCAGAATTCCTGATAATCACAAAGCCGGGATAAGTGGTGTAAGAGGACGGGAGCTAATCACTCCCGTCCTACTCGATTTTCTGTCAGCTTTCACTGATTAGAACCATTCATGGGGTCTCACATATGTTCATCTTGATATGCCTGAGTCATTGCTTCCGCAACGGCTGTATCCTGTTCAACGGTGCCGCCGGATACGCCGATGGCTCCGATGCAGCACGTTCTTGAGAATAAAGGAATGCCGCCGCCAAAGAGACAAAATTGACCTGGGTGGGTATTTTGGAGACCATACAGAGGTTGTCCGGGCAAAACGGAGGCAGCGGATTCTCCTGTAGGAGACCGGAGAGCCAAAGCGGTAAAGGCCTTTGCCTGAGCGATGGAAAGACTTGCAAGAAGAGCTCCGTCCATCCGGTGCAGGGCAGTCAGATTTCCTCCCTCATCCACTACGGCGAGTACCATGGGAACGCCGATATGGATTGCTTTTTGCTCTCCGGCTAAAATGAGATGCTTCGCCTGCTCCAGGCACATTCGTTCTTTTCCGGCTGCTTTCAGTATAGCTTTTGCAAACAGCTTCAGATCTGTGTTGCTGTCAGATATGCCAGGAATCCTATTTTCAAATCTACATTGCTTATCAGAATCATTCAAATCAAACACCTCCTGTCGATTTCAAAGATTGTGTGTAACGGTTTCGTACCTTACGATTGCGTTACAAACTTGTCACGGTTAGAGTCGATCCCCGACTAAGAGAAAGAACTTATGATTACAGCAGATGTCTGTATAATTCAGGATCCGGATGGGCAATGACAACACTGTCTAAGACCATACCGGTGCCTTCTGCCGATTTTATTCCGGCATCCACGGAGGCGGTGACAGCGGATACATCACCGGTCATGGTGACAAAGGACTTGCCCCCGATACCGGTTCCGAGCCGGATTTCCAGAAGATCCACATCCGCAGCCTTCGCTGCAGCATCGGCAGCCAGAATGGCAGCTGTGACAGAGAAAAACTCCATAACCCCTAATGCACGAAGCCGCTCCGGGGCAGAAGACATATTGATGGCTTCAACGACCTGCGGATGGATCCTAGGCAGGATAAGGCGGTCGATCACATTTGAGGACGAAGCAGCCTGACCTGCGTCAAGAGCCGCTTCTACGGAAGAGACTTCGCCGGTAATTAAGATCTGGTACTTTCCCGGACAGCTGGGACGGGCGGCGATCAGAGCAATGTCTGCTGCCTTGATCATTTCATCGGCAGCGAGAATTCCTTTCGAGATACTGTTTAATTCAAGAAAACCTATGGTAATCATTGTCCGCCTCCTTTTTTAATTACGACAAAGCGATCCGTTACTTCTGTAACGATTCCTTCGATGCTTGCATGGATCCGTGCGCCTAAGCTGTTTTCAGGCATCTGACCGACAAGCGCTCCTTCGGATATGGTCTGACCGGCAACAACAACAGGAACGCATGGCGCTCCGATGTGCTGTGACAGTGGGATAGATACCTGCTCAGGCTGAAGCTCGAGGCATTCTGTGATCTTATAGTCATAGTAAGCATCCACGCCGAGCCTTGTAGCGATCCGGTGGGAAGAAACGCGGCGGTATTCCCGCTCCGGAAGCTGCTGCAGTGGTTCGGTCGGCTTCTGGTAACGGAAGCCCTGTTTGCGGAGAAGCCCTTTCATGTAGAGATTGACCTGGCGCGGATAGATTCCCATCGGACAGGCATAATTTTCACATAAACCACATTCGCTGCAGATCATAGCCTGCTGCACATCCTTATCGGAAAGAAGTGTTTCCGGATCCTCACAGAAGGCCAGTTTCCGCATGATCATGTGAGGCTTTAACGGATGTCCGGTGAGATAACGCGGACACATCTGGGTACAGTAGGAACACTGGATACAGCTGGTTTTAGCAAGTTTTAATGAGAGTGCAACCGGAACAGATTTTTTATGAATCAGCTCTGTGTCCTCCGGAAGCACCACAAATCCGGAGGTGGTTTTTGTAACGACCAGATTTTTCGCTTCTTCTTTTGTATAAAGCTTACCCATCATAGGACCGCCGACCAGTACATGGTAATCCTCAAGGGATGTACCGCCTGCCATGGCAAGGCAATCGGCAAAGGATGCGCCGAGCGGAGCATGAACAATGACCGGATTTGCCACGGCGCCTGTCATGGTCAGGTATTTGCGGGTAAAGATCTGATCCCGGGAAGCCTGATAGATGGAATACATGGTAGCAGTATTGGAAATTACACATCCAACATCCAGAGGAATACCGGATGGAGGAACGGTTCTTCCTGTTACATCGCATACCATGATCTGCTCATCACCTGCCGGGTAGAAGTTTTTCATCCGGAAGAGCTTAACCGGGGAAGCAGTCTTCTTGATCGCTTCCGTAAGTGCGTTGATTTCTTCATCGTAAGTCTCCTTTAATGCGATGTAGATGTGGGCAGCGCCGGTCATAGCACCGGTCATGGCTGCAGCGGTCACGATCTCTTCCGCCTTATTTACCATAAGCCAACGGTCGGTGCGCAGCAGAGGCTCACATTCTGCAGCATTGACGATCAGGTATTCAACTTTACAGTTCAGCTTTTTGTGGGTGGGGAAGCCTGCTCCTCCACAGCCGACAATTCCGGCAGCTTCAATCTGCTTTAGAAGTGTCATGGGAAAACCTCCTTGCTGACCGCCATATAAAAGACAACGGGAGGGCGGTCTGATATAAGTTTATTATACGGGGCTGCAGACCCTTGCGCAATTTACAGGGAAAACGAAAAAAAGGTAAAATTGAAATATAAGGATAAACAGAATAGTGAGCTGGAAAGTCTTAAAAATACATAAAACAGGTTTGATTCCTGTAAAAAAGGTGCCAGAGACCCATGATAGAATAAATAGAGTATACAGGAAGGACTTATATAGAACGTACGTGGGACGTATGCAGGACCTGATAAGTGATTCCGCGGATCGAAGTGAAAATGTTCTTAACAGAGAATATAAGGAGAGGAGGAGAGGCTTTATATGGAGATCAAGGAATGGAACGGAAGCCAGAATGATCTGATGCGGATCATCCAGGAATCCGTTCCCGGCAAGCAGATCACAATGGCTCATATTATTTCCAGTCCGGATCCGGTGATCTATAAAAAGCTTGGACTGGACCCGAGGATTGATTACAAAAAGGCAGCGATCGGTGTTCTGACCCAGACACCCAGCGAGACAGCCATTATCACCGCAGATCTGGCCCTTAAGGCTGCAGCGATCGAGATCGGTTTTATTGACCGTTTCAGCGGAACGCTGATCATCACAGGGACGATTTCAGATGTGGCGATCGCATTTGAAAAAATTTTGGAGTACACAAAACGGGAACTTGGATTTACAGTCTGCCCGATCACGAAGGCATAAAACGCCTTAGGTGTGTACAGGAAATATCCCTGCCTGCGGAGGTGGAAACGTGAAAAAAATTATGCTGGTAGGGAGAAGCGGAGCCGGAAAGACGACGCTTACCCAGGCGATGAAGGGGAAAAAGATTACTTATCATAAAACCCAGTACATCAACAATTATGATGTGATTATTGACACACCGGGGGAGTATGCGGAGAACAAAACTTTAGCCAGGGCCCTGGTGATCTACTCCTATGAAGCGGATGTGGTAGGGCTTTTGATGAGTGCGGTGGAGGACTACTCTCTTTACAGCCCCAATATCGTCTCTTTAGCGACCCGCGACGTGATAGGAATCGTCACTCAGATAGACCGGGAAGATGCGCGGGTTGATTTGGCAACCATGTGGCTGGAACTTGCAGGGTGCAAGAAGATCTTCTATGTCAATTCCATTGATGGAGAAGGCGTAGGAGATATTCTTGACTATCTGAGAGAGGATGGGGATGTGCTTCCATGGGAGAAAGGAGGAGATGAGACACAGTGAAAAAGGTACTGATGATTGCTGGGGATTTCACAGAGGATTATGAGGTCATGGTCCCCTATCAGGCTCTTTTGATGGCAGGGGTTGCTGTGGATGTTGTATGCCCGGAAAAGGAAAAAGGGGATAACATAAAAACGGCGATCCACGATTTTGAAGGAGATCAGACTTATACAGAAAAGCCGGGACATAAGTTTACACTGAATGCGTCCTTTGCGTATCTGCGTCTGGAAGAGTATGACGGGCTGTTTCTGACAGGCGGCAGAGCACCGGAATATCTGCGGCTTGATGGCCGCGTGTTAGATATCACACGTTATTTTATGGAGCTTCAAAAGCCGGTGGCGGCGATCTGTCACGGCGTCCAGATATTGACTGCAGCCGGTGTGGTAAAGGGAAAGACATTAACTGCTTATCCGGCAGTAAAACCGGAGGTGGAGATGGCCGGAGGAATCTATGTGGAGAAAGAGCCGTGGGAGGCTGTGACAGATGGAAATCTTACGACATCTCCTGCTTGGCCGGGAAATCCGGAGATCCTTAAGAGCTTCTTAGTGCTTCTGGGAGTACGGATTTTCTCATAGGATGCCTGCAGCCGGTTGAAATTAATTCGCCATAAAAAGGCCTGTCTGCACGGATATAAGTGAGAGCGGTATGTGACTTTGCGGCATGGCTGAATAGTTATAAATAGTAATAAAAAAATACACGGATGTCTGAATTTTACATAGAAACGGTTTTATATGTATTCGTGCATTTTATCTGTTTTATCGTATGATAAGGATATGAGCGTCAGAGATTTAACAAAATCTCAAACTATACAATAAATTTTAAGGAGGATACTTATGATTTCAAGAGGTTTTTCAGAGCCGACCGACAGAGTCAAGAGACTTAAAAAAGCGATTGTGGATGCGATTCCGTATGTAGAGTCCGAGAGAGCAGTTCTGGTAACGGAGTCTTACAAAGAGACCGAAGGTCTGTCCCCGATCATGCGCCGTGCGAAAGCTGCAGAGAAGATCTTTAACAATCTTCCTATTACGATCCACGAGGACGAGCTGATCGTCGGAGCAATCACCAAGAACCTTCGTTCTACAGAAATCTGCCCGGAGTTTTCCTATGACTGGGTTGAAAAAGAGTTCGATACCATGGGAACCAGAATGGCTGACCCGTTCCAGATTCCGAAGGATACCGCCAATGAGTTAAGAGAAGCTTTCAAATATTGGGAAGGCAAAACCACCAGCGCACTGGCAGATTCCTATATGTCTCAGGAGACCAAGGACTGTATCGCAAATGGCGTATTCACAGTAGGAAACTACTTCTACGGCGGCGTTGGTCATGTTTGTGTTGATTACGGCAAAGTATTAAAGATCGGTTTTACCGGAATCATCAAACAGGCTATCGACGCTATGAATCAGATGGATCTGATGGATCCGGAGTATATTAAGAAGAAAAACTTCTACGAAGCAATTGTGATCACCTACAGCGCAGCTATCAACTTTGCTCATCGTTATGCAGCAAAGGCAAGAGAGATGGCAGCCGGCTGTCCGGATCCGGTAAGAAAAGCAGAGCTGCTTCAGATCGCAGCTAACTGTGACCGTGTTCCGGAAAGAGGAGCAACCAACTTCTACGAGGCTTGCCAGGCATTCTGGTTCGTACAGATTCTTCTTCAGATTGAGGCAAACGGCCACTCCATTTCCCCGGGACGTTTTGACCAGTATATGTATCCGTACCTGGCTATGGATAAATCTATTTCCAAAGAGTTCGCTCAGGAACTGGTAGATTGTATCTGGGTTAAATTGAACGACGTTAACAAGACACGAGATGAAATCTCCGCTCAGGCATTCGCTGGATACGCAGTATTCCAGAACCTCATCGTAGGTGGTCAAACCGAAGACGGACTTGACGCTACCAACGAAGTTTCCTATATGTGTATGGAGGCAGTTGCTCACGTTAAACTTCCGGCACCGTCCTTCTCCATCCGTGTTCATCAGAATACACCGGACGAGTTCTTATACAGAGCTTGCGAGGTTACACGTTTAGGACTTGGTGTTCCGGCTATGTACAATGACGAAGTTATCATTCCGGCACTCTGCAACAGAGGCGTTTCCCTGGCAGATGCAAGAAGTTACTGTATCATTGGTTGTGTAGAGCCGCAGTGCCCGCATAAGACAGAGGGATGGCATGACGCAGCATTCTTCAACATTGCTAAGGTTCTTGAGATCACACTGAACAATGGTAAAGTCGGCGATAAGCAGTTAGGACCGCAGACCGGTGATATGACTTCCTTCCACAGCGTAGATGATATCTTTGCAGCTTACAAGAAGCAGATGGAATACTTCGTATACCACCTGGCAGAGGCTGACAACTGTGTAGACTTTGCTCATGCTGAGAGAGCTCCGCTTCCGTTCCTTTCCGCTCTGGTTGATGACTGTATCGGAAGAGGTAAGAGTGTTCAGGAAGGCGGCGCTATCTATAACTTCACAGGTCCGCAGGCATTTGGTGTTGCTGACTCCGGTGACTCCATCTGCGCAATTAAGAAACATGTATTTGAGAATAAAGAAGTTACCATGGAGCAGTTAAAAGAAGCTCTGGCTAACAACTTTGGTTACAGCTGCACAGCAGGCGCTCCGGCAGCAGCTCCGGCTGATGATGAAGCGAAGATCTACGAAGCAGTGAAGAGAATCTTAAGCAACAACGGTTCTATCAACATTGCAGAGCTTCAGGCACAGTTAAGCACAGGCACCTGCGGATGGGAGAGCGGAAGACCGAATTACACAGCAGGAAATCCGGCGCCGTCCAATGAGCAGTTCGCTAAGATCAAGAGAATTATGGAGAACACTCCGTGGTTCGGTAATGATGATGACGAAGTAGATATGCTGGCTAGAAAATGTGGTCAGATCTACTCCTACGAGGTTGAGAAATATAAGAACCCGAGAGGCGGTCAGTTCCAGGCAGGATGCTATCCGGTATCTGCAAACGTATTATTCGGTAAAGATGTATTAGCACTTCCGGATGGACGTTTAGCTCATGCTCCGTTAGCAGACGGCGTTTCCCCGAGACAGGGTAAAGATACAAATGGTCCGACTGCAGCAGCTATGTCCGTTGCAAAGCTTGACCATGAGAACTACTCCAACGGTACTCTTTACAATCAGAAGTTCCTTCCGTCCGCACTGGCAGGCGATGAGGGCTTAAAGAGATTCGCAGCGGTGGTTCGTACCTACTTTGATCACAAAGGAATGCACGTACAGTTCAACGTTATCGATAAAGAGACCCTTCTGGAAGCTCAGAGACATCCGGAAGAGCACAAGGATCTGGTTGTTCGTGTAGCAGGCTATAGTGCACAGTTCACCGTACTTGCAAAGGAAGTTCAGGACGATATCATCAGCCGTACCGAGCAGTCCTTCTAAATTAAGAGAGAGGGGAGCCGTCATGGATTCTATCAATTATAACGCATCAGGAACAGTCTTTGATATACAGAGATTTTCCCTCCACGATGGCCCGGGGATCAGGACGATCGTATTTTTGAAAGGCTGTCCCCTTTCCTGTAAATGGTGCAGCAATCCTGAATCACAGAACATGAAGCCGGTGATCATGTATAAGAAAAATGAGTGTCTTCACTGCGGGCGTTGCATCAACGCCTGCAGCAGAAAGGCAATCAGTTTTGAAAACAAAACCTTTATTGACCGGAGTATCTGCACCGGCTGCGGAGAATGTGCCAATGCCTGCCCGGCAGGAGCGTTGGTTGTGAAGGGCAAGACGATGACGGTTCAGCAGCTGATCAGGGAGCTGAAAAAGGACGCTACCACTTACAGACGTTCGGGAGGAGGAATCACTCTTTCAGGAGGAGAGCCTCTCGTACAGTATGAATTTGCCGCAGAGCTTCTGAGAGCATGCAAAGCGCAGGGTTGGGATACAGCAATTGAAACGACAGGCGCAGGCATCACGGAAGCAGTTGAAAAGGTAATTCCTTATGTGGATACAGTCCTTCTTGACATTAAGCACCTTGATACAGAGAAGCACAAAAAGTTTACAGGAATTGGAAATGAACAGATTTTAAAGAATGCAGCCAGAATCAGTCAGATCTCGAGTACAGTAGTTCGTGTTCCGGTTATTCCGGGCTTCAACTACTCGGAAGAAGAAATCAGAGCGATTACAGAGTTTGCAAAAACGCTGCGGGGTATGAGGACTATTCATCTGCTCCCGTATCATACCTTTGGCGAAAATAAATATGATCTGCTGGGACGTGATTATGCACTGGCAGACATTAAACCTCTGAAACCTGAGGAACTGGAGCATCTGAAAACCATGGTGGAACGGGAAGGTTTCCAGTGCATCATAGGCGGTTAATAACAGAATTAAAATGGAGGGATCAGAATGGATCAGCAGTTAATTGAAAAAGTTATGAGACAGGTATCTGATGAGCTTGGAATTAAAACAGAAGAGTGTAAAGCTGAGAGTGCTCCGGCAGAGTGCGCATCTCAGAATATCGGCATGACTGAGTTCGTAGGAACAGCCATGGGCGATACCATCGGACTTGTGATCGCAAGCGTAGATCCGATGTTAAAGGATGTTATGAATTTAGGCAAATTCCGTTCCATCGGAATTATCGGTGCAAGAACCGGTGCCGGCCCGCAGATCTGGGCAGTTGATGAGGCTGTAAAGGCTACTAATACAGAGATTATTTCTGTAGAGCTTCCGAGAGATACAAAGGGCGGCGCAGGTCATGGAAGCTTAATCTACATCGGTGCAGAGGATGTATCCGATGCCAGAAGAGCGGTAGAGATCGCACTTCAGGCAGTTCCGAAATATTTCGGCGATGTATACGGAAATGATGCAGGACATCTGGAGTTCCAGTATACCGCAAGAGCAAGCTACTGTCTTGAGAAAGCTCTCGGAGCACCGGTAGGCAGAGCATTTGGTATGACATGTGCAGGTCCGGCAGCAATCGGAACTGTTCTGGCCGATGTTGCAGTAAAGGCAGCAAATGTTGAAGTCGTTGGTTATACTTCTCCGGGTGCAGGAAGCCATTCAAACGAGGTTATCTTAACCTTTACAGGAGATTCCGGTGCAGTCAGACAGGCAGTAAAAGCAGCGATCGAAGCCGGAAAGAAGATGCTTGGCGCACTTGGCGATGAGCCGAAGTCATCCACAACACCGTACATCTAAAAACAGGATGTTGGGGCAAAAATCCTTTTGTAGGCAGACCTACGCCGAATTTCAGGTTTTTTGACTTCAGGCAGTAAATAAAATTTAGGAGGTTCTTATATGAATTCAGATGCATTAGGCATGGTTGAGACAAAAGGTCTCGTAGGCGCTATTGAGGCAGCTGATGCAATGGTTAAAGCAGCGAATGTATCCTTGGTTGGATATGAAAAAATTGGTTCCGGACTTGTTACCGTTATGGTACGCGGCGATGTAGGAGCTGTGAAAGCTTCTGTAGATGCAGGCGCAGCTTCTGCAAGAGCAGTTGGCGAAGTTGTATCTGTACACGTAATTCCGAGACCACATACAGATGTCGAGAAGATTCTTCCGCATATGGATTAATCGTCAGTAGGGAGGTGCTGCAGAACCAGATCCGGGTAGAAGCCAGAGCAGGTTTTGCAGCACCTTCTGAAATGAGGTGGAAATGTGAATATCAGCGAAAAACAGCTGCGTGAAACCATTATCCGGGTCCTTGCCAGGATAGAGGCAGAGGAAGGTCTTTTCCCGGTGACGAAGAAAAAGAAGATCTATATGGTCTGCACCGGCGGCTGGGATGAGCGGTATCTGAAATTTCTGAGAACGGTTCAGACGGACCGGGAAACAGTAATACCGGTGCTGACAGAGGAGCTTAGAGGTCAGGAAGTCAAGTTCACAGGATACGGATGTGAAAGCATTCAATATCTGAGCGGAGAGGTTCCGGCAGATCTGGAGAATTCCGTTACCGTATTTCCGGTGGTTCCGAGAGACCTGGTTTCCAAGACAGCTCTTTGCATAAGCGATACACCGCAGACACAATGGATCACTTCCTGTATGGAAGCCGGAAGCAGGATCGTTTTTCTGATCTCCGGTCTTTCTCCCTTTAGCGGACGAGAGCCAAAGGCATATGTAAACAGGATTTTGTCGTACTATCGAACCGTGTTGGAATACGGCATAGAGCTTACTGGTGAGTACGAACCGAAGCCGGATAAGAAGCCGGCTCATGAAGAACCGCAGCAGGTTTACCGCCCGGCTGTTCTTCCTGTAACAGGCGGGATATCCGCTCAGACAGGAATGGTTAGAAAAAGCACGAAAAAACGTGTTATTTCTTCCAGAGATGTAGAACAGTATCAAAAAGGCGGTGTTCTTCTGGTGACAGAGGATGATATTATTACAGATCTGGCAAAAGACAGGGCCAGATTCTTACAAGTGAAATTTATGACAGAAGATGGGCAGCAGCGCTTTTAAACATTTTAAATAAAAGTTAAAAGAGAGCAGTTGAACATTGATAACTGAAATCCCGTTTCTGGACACATGTGTGAACAGTAACGAACATTGAGGTGAAGATATGAAACAGGCACTGGGATTAGTTGAGATTGCCGGACTGTGCATCGCTGTCGCAGCAGCAGATGCCATGGTGAAGGCAGCAAACGTAGAACTGGTGGAGCTGGAACCGGCTAAGGGCGGCGGATATATGACAATCAAGGTCGTCGGCAATGTTGGTGCAGTCAATGCAGCTGTGATGGCAGGATGCCAGATCGGTAAAGAACACCAGAAGCTGGTAGCCTGGAAGGTAATTCCCCGTCCATCCGATTTTGTGGAAGATACGTTTGTGATTCATAAGGCAGAGGAGCCGAAAGAGCCGGATCCAGATCCGACTCCGGAACCACCGGTAAAAACCCCGGAAGAAGCTCCGGAAGTGACTCCGGAGGAGGAACCTAAGGCAGCACCGGAAGAAAAGCCGGAGGAAACTTTGATGGAGACACCGGAGGAAACACCTCAGCCGGAGGACAAGGATTCCACAGAAGATAAGGTCGCAGAGGACAAGTGTGCAGAAGATGAGCCTGCACAGGAGAAAAAGGAGGTGTCGGAAACTCCGAACGAATCGGAGAATCCACAGACAACTGTAACACCGAAACGGCCTTCCAGGAGAACATCCAGAAAAAAATAAAAGATGACGGCAAAAAGCCGCTGAAAGGAACGTGAACAGAATGAAACTGGCAAAGATTACAGGAACGGTAGTAGCAACACGAAAGGATGAATCACTGGTAGGCTACAAGCTTATGATCATCCGCAAAATCAATGGCCATGGTGAATTTATCGGCGAAGAAGAAGTGGCAGTTGACTATGTGGGCGCCGGTATCGGTGAGACAGTTCTCATTGGCCAGGGTTCTTCTGTCCGCGTGGATGAGAAGAAGCGGCAGGCCGTAATTGATATGGCAATTATCGGAATTGTAGATAATATTGATATTTAATTAAAAACGCTGAAAGAAAGGAGGGAGATCAGAATGAAAAGCAGTGTCTATTCTAGTGTAAGTGAAGCGGTGATGGCGGCCAGAGGAGCCTTCGGACGATACAGCGAACTGACTCTGAATGAGCGAAATGAAATATTAGAAGCAGTCAGAACAGCGGTCAGACCCAAGATTGCGGAACTGGCAGAAATGACCGTAGCTGAAACGGGAATGGGAAATGTAGCTGATAAGATCGAAAAGCTGAAACTGGCGGTTGAAAAAACACCGGGGATCGAGGATCTGATCACAGAGGTGAACACCGGAGATCATGGAATGACACTCTATGAGCTATCTGCATTCGGAGTGATCTGTGCCGTTCATCCATGTACCAATCCTTGCGCAACCTTGATCAGCAATACGATCGGAATGCTGGCGGCAGGAAACTCTGTAGTGCATTGTCCTCATCCGAGAGCGGTGAGAGTCTCCCAGTATTTGACAGGAATCATCAGCGATGCAGTAAGAAATATTTGCGGGATCGACAATCTGGTTGTGACAGTCAGCGAAAGCCTGATGGGATCGACCAAGGAGATCATGAGTCATCCGGATATTGATCTGATCGTTTGTACCGGAGGCGCGGGATCTCTTCGTCAGGCAATGTGCTCCGGGAAAAAGGTTATTGGGGCAGGACCTGCAAATCCTGTAGCGATCGTAGATGAGACAGCCGATATTGAAAAGGCTGCCAGAGACATCGTGCAGGGTGCATCCTTTGACAACAACCTGATGTGTACTTCGGAAAAAGCAATCGTGGTCGTGGAATCAGCAGCAGACGGGCTGATCGCCCAGCTGGAGAGAAACGGTGCTTACTATACAAGAAGTGCCGAGCAGATCGACCGTCTCTACAATACAGCAGTAACCGAAGACTTTGTCATCAATAAAAAAATGGAAGGACAAAGTGCAGAAACAATCCTGGATACAGCGGAAATTCCTCACAGAAAAGGAATCAAGCTGGTCGTGGCAGAGACAGACCGTATGCATCCCTTTGCTACGCTTGAGCTTTTAATGCCGTTAGTACCGATCATCCGTGTAAAGGATTTTGATGAGGCTTTGGAGACGGCTCTTGATATTGAACAGGGGTATCGTCACACGGCGACGATCCATTCAGAATCCATCGAGCACATGAACCGGGCGGCAAAGAAGCTTCAGACAGCAGTATTCGTGAAAAACGGTCCATCTCTTCTGGGAATCGGTTTTGACAAGGAAGGTCATACAAGCTTTACGATCGGAACCGTTACAGGAGAGGGAACTACGTCAGCGAGACATTTTGCCAGAAGAAGACGTTGTACGCTGACCAGCGGATTTTCCATTCGCTAAAGGCAGGTGAAAACATGATACTCAAACGGGAGGACGATTACCTGGTTACATCCGAATCCGTGACAGAAGGACATCCTGATAAAGTGTGCGATCAGATTTCGGATGCAATTCTGGATGCATATCTCGCACAGGACCCGAAGTCAAGGGTGGCAGTGGAAACCATGGTGTCAACCGATATGGTAGTTCTGGCAGGCGAAGTTACATCCAGGGGAACTGTAGATGTGGTGAAGACAGCCAGAGAGGTGATCCGCGACATCGGATACACAGAAAAGGGAAAAGGCTTTGACGCTGACACCTGCATGATCTTTACCAATCTTCACAATCAGTCTCCGGATATTTCCATGGGAGTAGGAAAGGGAACGGAAGGTGAAAAGGAGGTACTGGGCGGCGGCGACCAGGGCATTATGTATGGATATGCCTCAGATGAGACAGAATCGCTGATGCCGCTTCCCTGCAGCCTGGCAAACCGGCTCACAATGCAGCTGGCGGCCATCCGAAAGCAGGGAAAAGCAGATTTCCTCTATCCGGACGGCAAAAGTCAGGTGACGATGCGGTACCGGGCAGATGGAACACCGGTCTCCATTGAAAGCATTGTGATTTCTGCCCAGCACCATGAAATCGTGCCAAAGAGTGTTCTGGAAGCAGTCATCCGCTGTCTTGTCATAGAACCGGTGATTGACAAAAGGTGGCTGACAGAAGAGACGAGGATCCACATCAATCCGACCGGAAGATTTGTCATCGGCGGTCCTGCCGGAGACACCGGATTGACCGGAAGGAAGATCATGGTAGATACCTACGGAACCATCGGAAAGCATGGAGGCGGAGCATTTTCGGGAAAGGATCCTACGAAAGTAGACCGTTCCGCAGCTTATATGGCCAGATATGTGGCGAAGAATATCGTCGCCGCAGGTCTTGCAAAGCGGTGTGAAGTGGCTCTTGCCTTTGTGATCGGAGGCATTGAACCGGAAGCGGTGACAATCAATACATTCGGAACCGGAACACTTTCCGACGCAGCACTTTCCGATTTAGTAGAAAATGTATTTTCGTTCCAGGTGGCGGACATCATCTCTCAGCTGGAGCTGAGAAAACCGCAGTTTCAAAGGACAGCAGCTTACGGTCATTTTGGCCGGGAGAATCAGGGCTTTAAATGGGAGGATACCGATAAGGCCTGGATTTTAAAACAGCTGTCAGCACAATAAACAGATAAGTCGAAGATATGTGAAATCTGACACAGGCTTCTGATCAGCATAAGCTGACAGACCCATTTCGTCAGGGATCAGGAAAAGAATAGAATAACAGGAGGACAATACTATGTCGAACGAAGCATTAGGAATGGTTGAGACAAAAGGATTAGTAGGAGCAATTGAGGCGGCAGATGCTATGACAAAGGCAGCAAACGTTGCATTGATCGGATATGAGAAGATCGGTTCCGGACTTGTTACCGTTATGGTACGCGGCGATGTAGGTGCAGTGAAAGCTTCTGTAGATGCAGGTGCAGCGGCAGCAGCCAACGTGGGACAGGTTGTATCCCAGCATGTAATCCCGAGACCTCATACTGATGTAGAGAAGATCCTTCCAAAGTCTTTATAATTCATTCATATATGTAAAGGGGTGAGGTGCAGTTCCTTTAGGGAGCTGCACTCCACCAGAACAGGGAAAAGGTGAAATCCATGGTTGATGAAAAACTTGTAAAGCTGATTACAGAACGAGTGATCGAAAAAATCAGAGAATATCAGACATATAAAATTCCCATTGGAGTTTCTAACCGCCACGTCCATGTTACGAAGGAAGATTTAGAGATCCTTTACGGTCCTGGATATGAACTGACGAAAAAAGGCGATTTAAAACAGCCCGGTCAGTTCGCTTCCAATGAGACTGTTACAGTCAGAGGACCGAAGGGAGAGTTTAAGAATGTCCGGATCCTGGGACCTGTAAGAAGTAAAAGCCAGGTGGAAATTTCTAAAACAGACAGTTTCCGTCTGGGGATCAAACCGCCGGTCCGGGAGTCGGGTGATCTGGCAGGAACTCCGGGAGTTGAACTGGTAGGACCTAAGGGAACGGTCGCTCTGCCGGAAGGTGCAATTGTCGCCCTGCGTCATATCCATATGACTCCGGAACAGGCTATGGCCATGGGAGTGAAGGATAAAGATGTGGTAGAGGTAGAGACGTTTGGTGAGCGCAGCGGCGTATTCGGAGATGTCCTGGTACGAGTTTCCGATAAGTTTTCACTGGAAATGCATGTGGATATCGATGAAGCGAATGCATGTGCGCTGAAGAACAATGATTACGTAATTCTGAGAAAGAAAAACTAAAACGAAAACAGGGAAGAGGGGTTGTATGCTGGTAGAAAACAAAGTGCTTGCAGAATTTGCAGAATTGATACGGGAGAAAAAGACACAGCCCTATTCGGGTGAGCTGAAGACCGGTGTGGATCTTGGAACCGCCAATATTGTGATTGCTGTAACGGACTCGGAGAACCGTCCGGTGGCCGGAGCATCTGCCCCCTCCCATGTTGTAAAAGACGGTATTGTTGTAGATTTTATCGGAGCGATCCGTACGGTGAAGGAACTGAAAGCCCAGTTAGAAGAGCGGCTTGGTGTGTCACTGGATACGGCTGCCACCGCGATTCCGCCGGGAATCATGTCAGGGAATGTCCGTTGCATCTCCAATGTTGTGGAGGGAGCGGGATTTGAAGTGACCAATGTGGTGGACGAGCCGACAGCGGCAGCAGCTGTTCTTGGAATCACAGACGGGGCTGTGGTGGACGTAGGCGGCGGAACCACCGGAATCAGTATTTTGAAGGATGGAAAGGTGATCTTCACGGCAGATGAAGCCACAGGAGGAACCCATATGACACTGGTACTTGCCGGTTATTATGGAATCTCCCTGGAAGAGGCGGAGGAGCTTAAAAAGGATCCGTCTAAAGAAGCCGATGTATTTCCGATCATCAAGCCGGTGGTGAGCAAGATGGCGTCCATCGTGAAGCGGTTCCTGGAAGGACAGGAAGTCGATAAAGTCTATGTAGTAGGCGGTGCCTGCTGTTTTAAGGAATTCGAAACGGTTTTTGAAAAAGAACTGGGAATTCCGGCAGTGAAAACAAACGATACCCTGCTGGTCACACCTTTGGGAATTGCATGGAGCAGCAGATAAGGTCAGGACAATCGAAAGAAGAAGGTGTAAATACATGGAAATGGATATGAAAGTAATCGAGCAGTTAGTCGCGCAAGCGTTAAAAGAGATGAAGGCTGAGGAGCCGGCTGCATTTGTAAAACCGAAGGAAGAAACGTACGGTGTATTTGCTACAATGGATGAAGCGATCGAGGCTTCTGCAAAAGCTCAGAAAACGCTTTTATTCTCCAAAATCGAAGACCGCCAGAGATATGTGGACATAATTCGTGCTACGATCTTAAGACGGGAAAATCTGGAGTTGATCTCCAGAATGGCAGTGGAGGAAACTGCGATCGGAAAATATGAGCATAAGCTGATCAAGAACCGTCTGGCAGCAGAGAAAACACCGGGCACAGAGGATCTTGTAACAGAAGCTCAGACAGGAGATCACGGTCTGACCTTAGTAGAGTATTGTCCGTTTGGTGTGATCGGAGCAATCACACCGACAACAAACCCGACCGAGACCATCATCTGCAACTCAATCTCTATGATCGCGGGCGGAAACACCGTTGTATTCAGCCCACATCCAAGAGCAAAGAAGGTTTCCCAGCTTCTCGTTAAGATGTTAAACAAGGCGCTGATGGATGGAGGAGCACCGGCAAACCTGATCACCATGGTAGAGGAGCCGTCCATTGAGAACACCAACAGAATGATCGATCATCCGGGCGTTCGTCTTCTGGTAGCGACCGGTGGTCCGGCAATCGTAAAGAAGGTACTTTCCTCCGGAAAGAAAGCAATCGGAGCAGGAGCAGGAAATCCTCCGGTCGTAGTCGATGAGACCGCAGATATCGAAAAGGCAGCAAAGGACATTGTGGACGGCTGCAGCTTTGATAATAACGTACCGTGTATCGCGGAGAAGGAAGTATTTGCAGTTGATTCGATCTGCGATTACCTGATCCAGAATATGAAGCTGAACGGAGCTTACGAGATCCGGGATGTGGAGACGATTGAACGCCTGGATGCGCTGGTAACAAACGAAAAGGGTGGTCCAAAGACTTCTTTTGTAGGTAAGAGTGCAAAATACATTCTTGATAAGCTGGGAGTTCCGGCAGATGATAACGTAAAGGTTATCATTATGGAAGTAGGAAAGAATCATCACCTTGTTACAGAGGAAATGATGATGCCGATCCTTCCGATCGTAAGAGTATCCGATGTGGACACTGCGATCGAATATGCGCATGATGCAGAGCATGGAAACCGTCATACGGCTATGATGCATTCCAGAAATGTGGAAAAGTTAAGTAAGATGGCAAAGCTTCTGGAAACCACGATCTTTGTAAAAAATGCTCCGTCTTATGCAGGCATTGGAGCAGGCGGAGAAGGTCATACAACCTTTACGATCGCTGGACCGACCGGAGAGGGCTTAACCTCTGCCCGTTCCTTCTGCAGAAAACGCCGCTGTGTAATGTCTGATGCATTCAGCATTCGCTAAGAAACACAAAACGGAACGCACATAGGAGTGAATGTGTATGTCAAACGTGTATATTAAAACAAAAGTCCGCTCCGGAAAAGAGGCCATGAAATATCTGGGCAAGTATAAGAACAAAACGGTTCTGATCGTCTGTGATAAGTTTATGGCGGAAAACGGAAGCGTGAAGACTGTAATCAATGCGATTGACTCTAGTTGCCGGATCGAGATGTTTGATCAGGCAGTTCCGGATCCCACCACAGAAGTGGTGGGAAACGGGCTGGATAAGAGCGCAAAGGTACAGCCGGATGTAGTCATTGCCTTTGGCGGTGGCTCTGCGATCGATACGGCCAAAGGAATCATCTACTTTGGAATCAATAGCGGATTGATGAAAAAACCGATCTTCATCACCATTCCGACGACCAGTGGAACAGGATCTGAGGTTACCAGTGCAGCAGTTATTACAGACGTAGAAAGTAAGTCAAAGCATCTGATCTTAGATAATGATATTCTGGCGGATATTGCGATCCTGGATCCGACCCTGACACTTTCGGTTCCTCCGGCAGTTACAGCCAATACCGGAATGGATGTTCTGACACATGCGTTGGAAGCATATGTAGCCAGTGGCGCAAACGTATTTTCAGATGCATTATCTGAGAAAGCAGTTGAACTTCTTTTAGAATCACTGCTTGTCTGCTATAAGGACGGAAAAAATCTGGAGGCCAGAAATAAAATGCATGAGGCTTCTACACTGGCTGGTATGGCGTTTAATACAGCCGGACTTGGAGTCAATCACAGCATTGCCCATCAGCTCGGCGGAACCTTTCATATACCGCATGGGCTGGCAAATGCCATGCTTTTAACCAGGGTGATTGATTTTAACTGTGAAGAGAAGCAGATATTGGATAAATATGCGGCAATGGTTTACAAGGTGAAGCTGGCCAGCATTACAACACGTCCGCAGGAGGCTGTGAAGATCCTGAAGGAAGTGATCCGAATGATGATGGCAGCGATGAATATGGATGACTCCGTGGAAAAATTTGGTGTATCCAGAGAGGATTATGTCTCCCAGTTAGATAACATGACAGAAAATGCTCTCAAGGATAACTGTCTGAATACGACTCCGCGAAAAATAGGGGCCGGAGAGATTCGTCAAATTCTTCTTGAAATCTATTAAAACTTTCTGAAATATGGTATTATCTTAACAAAGACTGCAATATTTTGGGATTACCGTGAGCATGCAGTCGGTTGCTGTAGTGATATGATATGGATGGAAGGTAAGGGTTACAATGGAAGGATTTAATCAGAATACCAGTTTGAAACAGTTCGAATTAAATGAAAACTCAGTATTTTCTCCATCGTCCGGTACTCCCGGAGAGAATGAACTTGATATTCTCAGCTTGTTTGGAAAAGAAAAATTGGAAAACATCCAGCAAAGTCTCTCAAAAGCGACCGGACTGGCTTTTGTTACCGTGGATTACAGAGGGGAACCGATCACGGAAAGCACCAGTTTTTCTGAATTTTGCTCGATGGCAAGAAATGACAGCCAACTGAGTCTGCGCTGTAAATCATCGGATGCCTTCGGCTCGATCCAGGCGGCTGTCATGCAGAAGCCAAGTGTCTATTTTTGCCCGTGCAGTCTTCTTGAGGTGGCGATCCCGATCGTTGTGAAGGGGCATTATTTGGGAGGCTTTATCGGAGGACAGATCCGTTGTGGTGATGCACCGGAGGATATCAGCAGGCTGGAGAAAGTAATGACATCGGCATCCGTTGGAGGAATTGTTGAGGAAAACAGGGCTCTTCTGGAGAAGATTCCGGAATACTCCTTTGAAAATTTCATGGACATTGTGAATCTGGTCTTTCTGATCATCAATCAGCTTGGTGAGAATAAAATGCATCTGCAGATGCAGAAGGAGAAACACCAGAAGCTGGTCAAAAAGCTCTGCACGTTCAATCAGAAGCTGGCGGAAGAAAACAACCAGAAGGATCTGAAAATCCTGAGGCTGGAAGCAGCGCAGGATGCCGGAAGCATTCTCGATACCATGATCTCTCTGGTCAATCTGACCGTGATCGAGAATGCTCCACGGACCGGTGAAGTGCTGAAACAGTTGATTGATTATGTCCGATATTCTTCTATGGAGAAAGGAACCTTTGTCAGTGTATCCAGAGAGCTGGAGCAGGCAGAACGCTTCCTTGCGATACAAAAACAGAAGCTGGGAGAGCGATTAAATTTTTCCATTCAGGTACCCAAAAATCTGACAATGCAGAGGATCCCTTCCGATGTTCTTCTTCCGTTTGTCAAAAGTGCTGTTTACTATGGCGTTATGATGAAACGGGACGGAGGAGAGGTGACGGTAAAAGGTTACTTAAGCGGCGGAAGGTGTGTGATAGAGGTAGAGGACAATGGCCTTGGAATGAATGAAGAGGAGCTGCAGATTAACTTCGAAGCATTTAATGACAGGCATGAGGGATACTATATCAGCCGGGGAAAGGATCACGCCCAGCTGAAAATGAAGAAGATCTTCGGTGACAGCTATGAAATTATCATCGAAAGCAGTAAAGGAAAAGGACGCAGAACAGTGATCTGTTGGCCTGAAAATTTCAGTGAAAGGATGAAATAGCCTATGTACCGTGTCCTTTTGGCAGATAATGATATTCTGTCCCAGGAAGCACTGAAAATCATGATTTCCAGAATAGACGGTTTTGAAGTCTCCTCCCAGGTGGATAACGGAGATGATGCAGTCCGTCTTTGCCAGGCGGCAGAATATGAGGCTGTATTTATCAATGCATTCCTTCCGGGACTGACTGGAATCGAAGCGGCACGCCTGATCCGACAATCTTCTCCCGATACGGCCGTGTACCTGATGACAGCGTATCCAACCAGCATAGCCGCTTATGAGGAAATAAGAGAGTGTGCCAGCGAGATCGTTGAAAAACCGATTTCTTTCCAACAATTGAATTTTCTTTTAAGCAATTTGAAGACAGGAAATGAGAGTTCGGTGCAGCCTTGTCTGAACCGCCTTCTGTCTCTTGTAAAGCAAGGGGATTTTCAAAAGGTATACAATCTTTGCGGACCGCTGACGAAAGAGATCTATCAAATCTGTCAGGAAGATCCGAACCAGTTATATAAGGTGTTTTCTTTTATCGGACAAAGCCTTTTAAACACAACAAAGTTTTATGATGAAGAAAGTCATGATATCGGAGCATTATTCCCGCTGAATGAAGGTCTGATCGAGGAACGCATGACAACAGAATTGTGGCTGTTCCGGGTGATGGATTATATATTTCAGAAAAACAGTGCAAACCGTTATCCGCTTCTTCAAAACGTATTTCTGTACATTGAAAGCAATATAAAATCAGAGATCAGTTTGAATAAGATCATTACAAACTGTTCGATCAGCCAGGGATATCTGAGCCGTATCTTTAGGGAACAGTTTCAGATCAGTGTGATGGAATATCTTCATATGAGAAAAATTTATCTTGCAAAAGGATATTTTTATTTTACCGATGACAGCATTGCCGAGGTGGCTTTCCGATTGGGATATAATGAAAGCAGTTATTTCAGCAAGGTGTTTAAGAAGTATGAAAATATGACGGTAAAACAGTATAAAGCACAGATCTGTAAAGCGCAGAAGCCGAACGAAGCGGATTTCGGTTCAAGCTAACCGCCTTCGGAGGGGAAGGCGCCGGAGCAAGACATGACTGGCTGACAGAAACAAACATGAGGGGGTTTCATATGATGGCATATATCGCAGAATTTATTGGAACATTTATGCTTATTCTTTTAGGTGATTCGGTTGTAGCAAACGTATCGCTGAATAAATCAGGAATGAAGGGTGCGGGTACGGTTCAAATCACATTGGCTTGGGGTCTTGCCGTTATGGTTCCGGCTTTTATCTTTGGCGCAGCTTCCGGAGCGCATTTCAATCCGGCACTGACACTGGCTCTGGCAATTGACGGAAGCATGTCCTGGTCAATGGTTCCGGGTTATGTGATCGCTCAGTTCGTAGGTGCATTTTTAGGCGCTTGTGTTGTTTATATGATGTTTAAGGATCAGTTTGATGCAACCGAAGAAGCAGGAACAAAGCTTGGTGTTTTCTGTACAGGAGCAAGCGTTCAGAATATTCCGAGAAATATTTTCTGCGAGGCAGTGGCTACCTTCGTTCTTGTATTTGCGATCAAAGGACTTGGAAATGTAGCAGGAGCAGCGGATATTGGATTAACAAATATCCTTGTATTTGGCATCATCGTTTCCATCGGTATGTCCATGGGCGGTCTGACAGGATATGCGATCAACCCGGCAAGAGACCTTGGTCCGCGTTTTGCACATTCTGTACTTCCGATCAAGGGAAAAGGCGATTCCAACTGGGGATATGCAGTTGTTCCGTTAGTAGGACCGATCATCGGAGCAATCGTTGCTGTTCTTTTATATGGAGTTCTTCCGTGGTAAAAAAGAAATAGGAGCATTTTAGTCAATTCCTGTTGAAAAATGTTGAAAAAATATGTCGCGGCAGTTATGCTTGGATGAAGCAGGGCACTTCTCTCGATTGGAGATCTGGCTTTCACTGAGAAACATTTGCGATGGCTTACCACCTGAAAGAGATGGGAGTCTTATCTGACTGGGATATATATACATCATGGTAGACAAAAAGGATGGACAAGATGCAGGATCGTGGCGCAGACATTAAAAAGAGGAAAAGATAAAAAAATCAGGGGCATGCGACCCGTTTTTTCGGGATCCGCATTGCTCCTCTTTTGCGTTCTGTTTCTTTCCAGATGTCAGAAGGAAATTTTGACTGTGAGATAGCATGGGGAATGATTGGAATCGTATAATAGAAAAGATTATCGAGGTATGCAAGATGATTTGTGAGAAGTTAAACAAACTCCCTATCAGTATTGAACTGGGTACAGTCGTTACTGCATACACAATGACTGTCCATTGAATGAAGGAACGTTATCTGAAAAAATTCAACTTTTCGAGGTTCCCGGATTTGGCAAATATTCGGAAAACTTGATAAAAAGTTCGACGATAGGAACTCAGAAAACACCTCACCTTGACAATTACACATTATGTTATATAGAAATGATGTGCGGTTGTCAACTGCAAAATGACGAACACACCCTGCCGGTGATCATTCACCTGCCTGCCACATACTGAAAGAAACGAACACAAAGGATAAGGGTGTTGTTGCATTGGTGGATGAGTGGGAGAACGTCACGGACATGCGCCTGACCCTGGACGGATATCATTGGGACAATGAAAGAAAGATGTGTTCAAGAAACGCTATGCGGAAACAAGGGATGGTCTTCTGACCGATAAAGCCCTGCATTGTGTGGACACCCGGATTCATGAACAAAGCGTTGTGCGGATCTTACGTGGACGATGGGAACCGTTTATCGCAGACGCACTGAAAAACGGATGCAAAGCGAGGACCAGAAGCACGGAGCGGTGGACGGTTTTGGAGCTGACGGACCAAAGAACCGGAGTGTCCATGGAGGTCTGCGAGCAGGATCCGGAGCCCGGATACCATGGAGCGACCGTGACGTGCTTCGCGAATGAAATTGCCGGAAAAGAATTCCGGGATGTGTTCCAGCAAGTGGGGCTTACGGAGGATGACATAGGCCGTTATATGGTTTCGACAGAGTCTCTGCCACCGGTAGAGCAGAAGATCCTGGCGGTAGCCGATCCACAGGGACGACTGGGAGCACTCACAAAACAGGCAGAACGGTTCCTGACCCATGTGGATACAAAAGAAATCTTACATGCGGATCAGAGGGAGAGGACGATTTTAGGATTAAAGGAAATGCTCACACCGGAACGCGCGGAAGAGCTGCACGTAATTGCGGATCGTTATCAGCAAATTTATCATGACAAAAAGCAAAAAATGTACGCATACAACAGACGAGCCGAAGGAATAGGGGAGCGCGACCGCCCTGTAAGGAGCATCTGGTCTTACAAAGAAGCCGCGACCGTTTTTTTCGGAAACGTTCGTGGTAATCTGAATGTGTGATAGACTTGTCGGATATCTTTTCTTGACTTTGCGTGCGATCTGATTTATTATACTTACAAAAGTAACTCACGAGTTACTAACTCACGAGTGCAATTATTGGAGGTGAACGAATGAGTCAGTTCTATTGCCGTGATGATGAACTTCGAAAGCTGAATAAACGATATGCAGGTGATAAATTTGAGTGCATTGTTATCTATGGCAGGAGGCGTGTTGGTAAAACAGCATTGATCAATGAGTTTTGTAAGGATAAACCAACCATTTTCTTTTCCGCTTTGAATACGACAGGCAAAGAAAATCTGGAAGCACTTTCAAAGTCGATCATGAGTTTTGAAAGACCTGATATGGAGTCCGCACCTGAATTTCGATCTTATGATGATGCCCTGGATGAGCTGACAGCACTTTCTAAAGAGAGACGGATTGTCTTCGTTATTGACGAGTATCCATATCTTGCGAAAGCAAAGCCATCCATTTCAGCAATGTTGCAGCACATTATTGACCACAAATGGACAGAGTCCAGAATGTATCTGATCCTTTGCGGTTCGTCTATGAGTTTTATGGAAAGCCAGGTACTCGGCAAGGAAAGTCCGCTGTACGGCAGACGCACTGGTCAGTTTAAGATTGAGCCACTGGATTATAAAGAAACAGCGGTATTTCATCCAGGCTTGTCTGCGGAAGATAATTCCCTGATTTATGGAATTACTGGAGGCGTTCCGCATTATATCAACAAGTTGGATGTAAAGGACAGTGTGGACGAGGCCCTGTTGGATAATTTCTTCGACCGTTCCAGTTATCTGTATGAGGAGCCAGGAAATCTATTGAAGCAGGAACTCAGAGAACCGGCTATCTATAATGCAATCATCAAAGCGATTGCAGAGGGGGCTTCTCGGCTGAACGATATTAAGATGAAGGTTGGCGAGGAAAATTCGGTCGTATCAAAGTATTTAAAAACGCTGATTGGCCTTGGTATTGTCAAAAAGGAAACTCCGATTGCAGAAAAACCAGGAAAGAAAACCATCTATCTGCTGGCTGATAACTTCTTCCGTTTCTGGTATAGGTTTGTGCCTGTCAATATGAGCGCCATTGATTCTGGCAGAATTGCAAAAACTTACCAGAATGCCGTAAAGCAATATCTTCCAGATTACATGGGCTTGATATTTGAAAAGATGTGTCAGGATTATCTGCTTTATTATTCTGACAATCTTCCGATTGAACTGAGCAAAATCGGTCAATGGTGGGGTACAGATCCGAAAAAGAAAAAGCAGATACAGATTGATATTGTTGGAACACCTGTTTCGGGTAAAGACTATATTATTGGTTCGTGTAAGTACAGGAACGAGAAAATTGGTGTGGATGAACTCGATCTGATTAGAGATTATGCATCCGTCTTCGGAAATGGCAGCAACTATTACTATTATATCTTTTCGAAAGGCGGTTTTACGGATGGACTTCTTCAGGCACAGGAGCGGGGCGAGGTTAAGCTGATAACGCTGGAAGATCTTTACAGTTGAAAGGAATAGTATGCTGTATTATAAATTAGACGTGTGTGCTACATTAAAGGCAAAGTGTTGGACAAGCTCGCGCTGCAGAAAAACGGCTACATGACAGCCGGGACTTTTGTAAACATCCGGGCAGGGAAAATGGTAAGCCCGGATAAACTGGACGCGATCTGCGACTTACTGGATATGCAGCAGGGAGATATCATCGGGTTTAAACGAGGCAAAGAGGACGTATAACTGCCGGGAATATGAGGCTCTTAATCGCATGTCGCGGTCAAGGGCCTTTTTATCCGGACGGAATCTATGATGAGGGCGGAAGGGCTGTATTCGATACTGTCGTTCGGACTAAACCCCATTATCTGCAAATTTTGCATAAAGTTACCAAAAACTGTTATCCGCAAAACGAAGATATAAAACCGATAAAAATTAATGCACATTTCGCAGTCCAATCGAGTAGGAGGCGGTTAGTTACCGCCTCCTACTCGATCTGATTTGCGTTTTAAAGTTTTATGTGACAAATAAAATAACCTATGATATTATAGAAACAATATAAGCGAAAATGACTTTTGCGGAAACGAAAGTGTCTTTATATTTTTTCTCGTATACTTCCTAGTTACTTACAGATAGAGAAGCATATTGCGGATAAAATAACATCTTTACGTGAAAAGCGTGATATCAGTAAATACAGATTATCGCAGCTGCCGGGTATTTCCCTGTCGTCACGGGGAAGAGTCATGGAGCAGGAAACAGTAATGTCAATGCTTCGTGGACTTCGGAAGTAGGAGAACAGTTCGAGTATATGTATCGGCTGTTCTTTTTTTGCTTTGGAACATTAAAACGGTAATTTTTTCTTGTGTATAGTAGAACGTTAAAGTATAATAAAATCAGTTTCTTTGCATAAGTTTAACCGAATCAGGTAAATCCCCTGCTTCAATTGCGAAAAGCAATAAGTAGTGGGTGGGGATTTGCTTGTATCAGGAGGAGTGGAAACTTCTTCTGATAAACTGCGGAGCAGTTATTTGGTTATGAGCAAGTAGCAAAGCGGATTGAAAATATCCGCTGGACAAGCTTAAAAGGATGATCGGCAAACCAGATGAAAGTCTGGGACGCAAAGCTACAGGGCCTTTAAAATGGCAGCCAGTTGCATGAAATGAGGTGCACTGTCTGTCTGACAGTGTTTTTTTATGGTGTTATTTCATAGACGTAACAATAATGATTTTATCAGGAAAGAATGAGGAAAATAAAAGTATGAAAAAGGTAAAACATTGTCTGATAGCAGTGGTGTCGGGGGTACTTGTAGCAACTGCTGTCTTGTCTGGATGCGGACAGTCAAAGAAAAAAGTATCTAAAAACGATGATCATCTTACCGTTTATCTGTGGGAAAATCGTTTGATGAAAAATATTGCACCCTATATCCATTGAAGTGCTATACTAACGTTGTAACAGTAGTGGCTAATAAG
>NZ_QWGJ01000020.1:0-7934 GCF_003435225.1 Clostridium sp. AF28-12
ATCAAAGAGCCAGACGCTTAAGACGCAGAGCCGATGAAATTTTACTATAAATTCATCGGCTTTGTCGATGAATTACATATCATACCTACAAAACGGTGGGCAGCAATGCCCGCTAAAAATTGTACGGTGTGCGGCGTTGAATATGTCCCGGGCTCTGGTGCATCAAGGTATTGTCCTGCTTGTGCCAAGAAGATACGGAGGGAGAAATCAAACGAGAGCAAACGCAGGAGCAGAGAACAGAAAAGGATAGCATGTATGAACTGTCCGCAAAAAATGACCGACTGACCTTGCCCAGCGCAAGGGCCGTATTGAGCGACAGGGCAACCAGAATCCCCTTGTCCATGTGTACCGCTATGTGACCGAAGGAACCTTTGACGCATACCTCTGGCAGACGGTGGAGAATAAGCAAAAATTCATCAGTCAGATCATGACTTCTAAATCGCCGGTGCGTTCCTGCGATGATGTGGACGAAACGGCGCTTTCCTTTGCCGAGATCAAAGCCCTGTGCGCCGGAGATCCCCGCATCAAGGAGCGTATGGATTTGGATGTGGAGGTATCCCGCCTGAAGCTAATGAAAGCCGACCACCAGAGCAAGCAATATCGTCTGGAGGACCAGTTGCTCAAATACTTCCCGGAGGAGATTGAAAAGCACAAAGGTTTTATCAAGGGATTTGAATCCGATCTGGAGGTTTTGGCAGCGCACCCGCACCCGGAGGACGGTTTTGCTGGTATGGAAATCCGCGGCGATCTGCTGACCGATAAGGAGAACGCCGGCGCAGCCCTTTTGGATGCCTGCAAGGAGGTCAAAACCTCCGATCCGGTGCAGATCGGCAGCTACCGGGGCTATGCCATATCCGTGGAATTTTCCGCTTGGAAACAGGAGTATACGCTCCTGCTGAAAGGACAGATGACCCACCGGGCAACCCTTGGTACAGACCCGCGCGGAAATCTTACCCGTATCGACAACGCACTGGCGCAGATGCCCCAGCGTTTGGAAGCGGTCAAAAATCAGCTGGAGAACCTTTACCAGCAGCAGGCCGCAGCCAAGGAGGAAGTAGGAAAGCCGTTCCTTTATGAAGAAGAACTGCGAAGCAAAAATGCCCGTCTGGTGGAGCTGGATACTTTGCTGAACATCGACGGAAAGGGACAGGCACACGCCGGGGCTGTTGTTGCTAAAAGCACACGGACTTCGGTGCTGGACAGCCTGAAGCGCCCGGTGACGCCCCGCAGTACAGACAAGAAACCAAAACAGCATGAGGAGGTGCGATAACATGAGTACAAACGATTTGAATACGGCTCTTTATGAAAAGATGGCTACCGAACAGGACAAGTTCCGGGACTGGCTGAAAAGCCAGCCCCCGGAAGAAGTCTTAAACCATGCCTATGAGTACACCATCCGCGAGGACATCGTGATGGCAATGGAGGAATTGGAGTTGACCGATGCCCAGGCCCAGGCGCTTTTGGATTCCCCCTCGCCGCTGGCTGATGTGTACCGTTATTTTGAAAAGCTGGAGACCGGCTACATGGATGTGATCCGGGACAGCATTGAAAACCGTGCCGATGATGTGTGCAAGGCGCAGGAAGAATTACGAACTGCCCCGCTCTACCCCCATTCTGCCGCCTATGCGTCCGAGCATGGAGAGATGGCACAATATAACCGTTCGTATCAGGCGAACAGCGCCTGCAAAGAAGCCATTGAGCAGACCATCAGCGCCCACTATGCAGAGAACCGGCTGGATACGGAGGTGGCGGTCAAAGATGTGCTGGAAAAGTTCGGGGCGGAACGGGTACAATTCATTCTTGCAAACACCATCCAGCACAAGAACCATGACGGGCGTATCTCTCAGGACAATAAAGCCTGGGCAAAAACCATTCCCATGCCGGAGGACAGCGATGCTTCCCGCCACTGTGCCTATCTGGTTGTGGATGGGGTCAATCCCGGTTTGACCGACCTGTTCACCAGACAGTTCCGAAAAGTCGCTCAAGAACAGCAGAAAAGTTCTGTCCTGCAAAAGCTCAAGCAGGAACCGCCTGCCCGCAAGCCTGCCGCCCCGAAAAAACGGGAGCCGGAGCGATAACCATGGCAAAGCGCAAGCGGGATGTTCCGGTTTTGTTTTGGGTGTCCGCAGAAGAACTGGAACTGATCCATCAAAAGATGCAGCAATACGGGACAGAGAATTTGAGCGCTTATCTGCGGAAAATGGCGCTGGATGGTTATGTGATCAAGCTGGAACTGCCGGAGCTGAAGGAGTTGGTCTCCCTGATGCGCCGAAGCAGCAGCAACTTGAATCAGCTGACCCGCAAAGTGCATGAGACTGGGCGGGTTTATGATGCTGACTTGGAGGATATATCCCAGCGGCAGGAACAGTTATGGGACGGAGTTAAAGAGATACTGACACAACTCTCCAAACTTTCGTAACCGGGACAAATACCCCATCTGCGGAGGGAGGAACGGCGTTTCTTCGCCGCGCCTTCCTCCGCTTTTTCTTTTTACCCGTATCCTTGCCTTTTGGCTGTAAGACAGGGATAATGGAATCAGGAACAGGAACTGTGATTTTGAGAGACCTGCTAAGAAAAGTCAAGTAGAAATTTCAAGGTAATGCGGTATGCAAAAAGGCCGCGCCAAACCAAGCCGCTTCGCATCTCAGAAACGAAATGGCGGCCAGCCAATGCTTTATGGTGAGATCAGGCGGTGTGTTCCAGCGACTCCAGATAGGCTTTTACAGTGGCGTAGTAGATCCGCAGAAACTTGTTGGCAGAGGCCATCATGTAGACGCGGTAGGGCTTACCCTCGGCGCGTTTCTTGTCCATGAACTGGTAGACCGATTCATCCAGAGGAGCGTTCTGCAAATAGACACTCATGACAAGGAACAGCGTTCGCCGCAGAGACGACGCGCCAACTTTGCTCATGCTCTTGTGTCTGCCGGTCACATCACCGGAATCATTTGGTGGAGCATCCAGTCCAGCGTAGGCCACGAGCGCTTTCTTGGAATAAAAGCGGCGCACATCCCCAATTTCAGCCATGAGTTGCGGGCCGAGAGTCGGGCCTACGCCGAACATGTCCATGACAACGGGATATTCCGGCAGCATGGAAGCCAATGCTTGCATTTCGTGTTTGAGCGCAGCAAGCGCGGCAGAGGTTGCTCTGAGCTGCGCAACCGCCTGTTCCACGAGCAGCTTGGTCGTTTCAGATTTTGGTATGACGTCAATGTGTCCGCAGGCCTCGGCGTGAATGGTATGCGCCTTTGCTTCACTGAAGTTGTAGCCGTGCTTTCTGCACCAACGTTGGTATTTGTTTGTGAATGCCTTTTGGGATTTCTCACTGACGCAGCGGCAATGCCAGAATTCAGCCACAAAATCCACCCACTTTTCACTCCCATCCCCGCGGATTGGGCTTGAAAACAGGCGGTTGACGTTTGGAAACACCATATCCAGCAACGAGATCAGGTTGTTCTTCAAAACCGTCTGCACCTTGGAATACTGCCGGTACTGGCGGTAGCAGTTCTTCAGCAGCAGCCTGGTATCTTCCTCTGGAACATATCTCGGCAAAGTGAGCCAGCGGTCAAGGCCGTAGTTTGCCAGTTTTACGGCATCCTTTCGGTCTGTCTTGACCCGCCTTAAATCGTTGTTCCCGTAGCCATGCACCAGTTTTGCATTGATGACGGAAACATACAGCCCTGCGTCGTGAAGCAGCTTTGCCACCGGCGCATGGTAATTTCCTGTGGCCTCCATGACCACGCGTGTCTCACCGTTCAGGCTTTTGAGCTGCCTTGCCAGTTCGCTCAGTTCACTGTCGGTGTGCCGGACCTCAAAGGGCGAGATGACGACCTCTCCAAAGGGACGCATAACGGCAATCGTGCTTCTGCCTTTGGAAATGTCAATGCCAACAGAGTTCACTTGCATTCCTCCAATCTGTGAATCGCAACCGGAATCCATCTTTTTCTCATTGCCGATTCAATCTATTGAGTGACGCGAACTCCAAGGCTCAACCTGCTCAAATCGAACGCTGCAATAAGGGGATGACTGACAGTCTTTCGTGCGGACATAAAAGCCCAAGGAGGCATTGGTCAGCCAGTTGCTCCCCTTATTGTAGCTTAGGCATGAGATGGAAAGAAAGCCGGACTGGCTGCCCGACTTTCCTGTCCTAATTTATTGTAATAGGAGGCATAACAATGAGGGCATTGGTATTTTTGTTGAAACTGCTGTTGAAGATCGTGATGGTTCCGGTGATTCTGGCGCTGACCCTGTTCGTTTGGATTTGTGTGGGGATCGTCTATGTCTCCGGTCTGGTGCTGGGGCTTATCAGCATGGTGATCGCCCTGCTGGGTGTGGCGATTCTGCTGACCTGTTCCCTGCAAAACGGCATTATCCTGCTGGTGATGGCATTCCTTATTAGTCCCTATGGTCTGCCAATGGCTGCCATCTGGCTGCTGGGCAAGGTGCAGGACTTGAAGTTTGCCATTCAAGATTTGGTTTATGGATAAAATGCGCGGTCACAAAAATGCCAGACAGTGTCTGTTAAATTGCTATATTTACTTCTGTGCTACATCCGTGTATAATAGTAGCACGAAAGGAAGTGATGGATGTGACCAAATCAGAACGGTTTGAGCAATTAGACAGACTTCTGACCGAGCATGATGGGATGCTGCAAACCGCACAGGTAATCGCCAGCGGAATTGTAAAACCCATTTTTTATGAATATGTCAAAGAGAAAAATCTTCAGCAGGTTGCTCACGGAATTTATGTCTCCGAGGACACCTGGATTGATGCGATGTTTCTGTTACATCTGCGATGTGGTCAGGCAGTATTTTCCCATGAATCAGCGCTATTTTTCCATGACTTGACAGACCGGGAACCATCTCCATACGCTATCACGGTGCGCAGAGGGTACAGCACCACTCGCTTAAAGGCAGAGGGCCTTTCTGTTTACACCATCAAACCAGAACTATATGAGGTAGGGCTGACAACTGGCCAAACACCTTTTGGGCATACGGTTCCTGTCTATGATATGGAGCGCACCATCTGCGATCTGCTCCGCAGCCGAAGCAGCATGGAAATACAGACTTTTCAAGGTGCGCTGAAGATGTATGCCAGAAGAAAGGACAAGGATCTGCGGACTTTGATGCGGTATGCCGGTATGTTCCGGGTTGAAAAAATTTTACGGCAGTACTTGGAGGTGCTTTTATGATAAAGACAGCAAGGCAGCTAAAAGATTTGATTCGCAATCTTTCCAGAGAAAAATCTGCGGATGCACAGCTTTTAATGCGAAACTATATGATGGAGCGTTTTCTGGAGCGTATTTCTCTTTCTGAATATCGTGATAAATTTATTCTGAAAGGCGGGATGCTGGTAGCGGCAATGGTTGGACTGGATGCCCGTTCCACGATGGACTTGGACGCTACTGTAAAAGGAGCCAATGTTAATGTAGAGGAGATCGAGAACCTGATTTCTGCTATTGTGAGTGTGCCGATTGATGATGGCGTCAAATTTCAGCTGAAAAGCATTTCAGAGATTATGGATGAAGCGGAGTATCCTGGGATTCGGGTCAGCATGACTACAACCTTTGACGGTGTGGTGACACCTTTGAAGATTGACATTTCCACAGGGGATGCCATTACCCCCAGGGAGGTACGCTACTCTTTCAAGCTGATGCTGGAAGATCGCTCCATTGACATTTGGGCATACAATCTGGAAACCGTTCTGGCTGAAAAGCTGGAAACAATCATCACCAGAACCACCACCAACACCCGCATGAGAGATTTCTATGACATTTATATTCTGGATCAGCTCCACGGGAACACATTGAACCGGCAGACGCTCTATGATGCACTGTTGGCAACTGCCAAAAAACGCGGAACCGAACGGCATCTTGCAGAAGCTGTGGATGTTTTGAATGAAGTGGAAAGCAGTCCTGTGATGCAGAAACTTTGGGAATCTTACCGCAGGAAGTTTTCCTATGCGGCAGATCTGGAGTGGAACATCATCATGAGGGCGGTTCGCAGTTTATATGCGCTCTGTGAAAAGGAATCGAGCCTATGAAGAAGCATGGACATTATTGTAAAGTCTGCGGAGAATATAAGGCTAACGAAAAATTTTCCGGCAAAGGTCATGCGGCGCACATCTGTAAATCCTGTGCTTCTTTATCGCCGGAGAAACAAGCGGAGCAAATGACGGTAAACCGCTTACTGAATCTCCCTTGGCGGTTATCAAAGGAGCAGATTTCCTGGCTGAAAAACCGAATGAAAGATAAGCGCCCGGAAGTTCGTGCACTGGCAAAAGAACAATACGAGATGAGGTTTCCTCCGAAGCGGTTAGAGGACATCGAAGACGATTTTATAGAATAGCAAAAGCGGTCTGCACCATGCAGGCCGTTTCTTTTTTAGAAAGGAGGCCCTTCTATGGCAACCACACGCATCATGCCCTTGCATATCGGAAAGGGGCGCACTGAGAGCCGAGCAATCAGCGATATTATTGATTATGTGGCAAATCCGCAAAAGACTGACAACGGAAAACTAATTACCGGCTATGGCTGTGACAGCCGGACCGCCGATGCAGAGTTTCTGCTGGCGAAGCGGCAGTATATCGCCGCCACCGGGCGGGTGCGCGGGGCGGACGATGTGATCGCTTACCATGTGCGCCAGTCATTCAAACCCGGTGAAATCACGCCGGAAGAAGCCAACCGTCTGGGCGTGGAATTTGCCAAGCGGTTCACCAAGGGCAATCACGCCTTTGTGGTCTGCACTCACATAGACAAATCGCACGTTCATAATCACATCATCTGGTCGGCGGTCAATGCAGATTGTGACCGAAAATTCCGCAACTTTTGGGGCAGCACCAAGGCGATTCGCCGGCTAAGTGACACCATCTGTATTGAGAATGGACTGTCCATTGTAGAGAATCCGAAATCTCACGGAAAGAGCTATAACAAATGGCTGGGCGATCAGGCAAAGCCCTCTCACCGAGAGCTGCTGCGTGTGGCGATTGACAACGCATTATCACAAAATCCTGCTGACTTTGAAGAACTGCTGAAGCTGTTGCAAGAGTATGGTTGTGAAGTCTCAAAGCGCGGAAAATCGTATCGACTTAAACTCTCTGGTTGGGAGAAAGCCGCCCGCATGGACAGTCTGGGCGAAGGATATGGATTGGAAGATTTGCGGGCAGTTCTCTTAGGGAAGAAAGCACATACCCCGCGAAAGAAAACAGTCACACAGGCAGAGCCGCCGAAGATCAATCTGCTGGTGGACATTCAGGCAAAATTGCAGGCTGGAAAAGGTGCTGGCTATGCTCGATGGGCTAAAGTTTTTAATCTGAAACAAATGGCGCAGACCATGAATTACCTGTCAGAGAACAATCTGCTGGAGTATGCGGTTTTGGAAGAAAAGGCTGCGGCTGCCACGGCACATCACAATGATCTTTCGGCGCAGATCAAAGCGGCTGAAAAGCGCATGGCAGAGATCGCTGTTCTGCGTACTCACATCGTAAATTATGCCAAGACCCGCGAGACCTATGTGGCATACCGCAAGGCGGGTTACTCTAAGAAATTCCGGGAAGAACATGAGGAAGAAATTCTGCTCCACCAGGCTGCTAAGAATGCCTTTGATGAGATGGGCGTCAAGAAGCTGCCCAAGGTCAAAGAGTTGCAGACGGAGTACGCGAAATTGCTGGAAGAAAAGAAAAAGACCTATGCCGAGTACCGGCGTTCCCGTGAAGAAATGCGGGAGCTTTTAACGGCAAAGGCCAATGTGGATCGGGTCCTGAAAATGGAGGTAGAACAGGATGTTGAAAAAGAAAAAGACCACGGCCAGCGGTAAGCTGGTCCTGGTCAAAAGCGTTCGCAGAACGCGCAGCCACAGAATGAAATTCTGTGTTCAAAGGGGCTTGGGGGCGCTGCCCTCAACAAGCAAGCGGAGAGGAAAATCACAAAGGGATTTTCT